>CAYORO010000024.1:0-25043 GCA_964406355.1 uncultured Limibaculum sp. | reverse complement strand
GCCTCGGAGGGCGTGCGGTTGCCGGGCGGGCGCCAGGGCAGGATGTTGGTGATGTAGACGGCGCGAGCCGGGTCTTCGGCCGTGCGCGACAGGCCGATCGTGGCGAGCATCCGGTCGAGCAGCTTGCCGGCGCGGCCGACGAAGGGGCGGCCGAGACGGTCCTCATCGGCGCCGGGGGCCTCGCCGATCACCATGACACGGGCGCCGGGCAGGCCGTCGGAGACCACGCAGGAGCGTGCGCCGTGGCGGAGTTCCGAGCCGTCCCAGGCGGCGAGCGCGGCGGCGAGCGCGTCGAGGCTCTCGATCCCGGCCGCGATCTCGCGCGCAGGCCGCGCGTCGGGCGTGTCGCCAGTGGAGCGGTCTCGCGCGCGCGGGGCGGCCGGCGGTGTGCTGGTGGCGAGTGCTCCAGTGGCGGCCGGGGGTGACGGTGGCCCGTCGGCGGCGCGTGCCACGGTGGCCGCGCCGCGCGAGCCCGCGGGTGCGGGCGGTGCAACGCTCGACGCGCGGCTTTCGAGGAGGGCGGCGGCGGGCTCGGCCGCTGCGGCCGTCCGATCGACCGGGTGCTCGAGGATCGCCTCATCGGCGCCGAGGGCCGCCTGATGCGCCAGTGCCGCGCGGATCGCGGCCAGCGCCTCGGCCGTCTCAGGAGGCGTCACGCCGCCACCTTGCGAAACATCATAACCAGCCCGCGGTCGTCCTTGTGGGGGTGATCGGCGCCCTCGTAGATCGCGATCTCGGCGAAATCGAGCGGGCCGATACGGCCGCCCGCCACAAGACCGGCAAGCGCCGAGCCGATCCCCGCGCCGTCGAAGACCGGTGGGATCGTTCCGAGCACGAAAAGCGCGCCCGGCCGCGCCACCCGCAGCAGCTCGGGGAAGGCCTCCGGGCCGACATGGCCGTGGGTGAAGGTGCCGCAGGAGATGAAGCCGCCATAGCTCGCATCGGCGATCGGCAGCGCCGTGGTGAGGTCGGCCTCGATGCGCCGATCATAGAGCCCCTTGGCCGCCGCTCTGGCGAGCATCTCGGGCGCGATGTCGACCCCGTCGATCGCACGGCCTGGCAGATGCTCCGCCACGAGGCCAGTGCCCGCGCCGACGTCGAGCACGGGTGCCGCCTCCGGCCCGGCCCGCTCGGCAAAGAGCCGCGCGATCTCACGCGGCGCCACATACCCCCAGTCGCGCGCGAAGCCGGTGTCGTAAGTGTCGGCCCAGGCGCCGTAGCGCTTTCGCGCCGCCTCGGGCGAGTCGATCCGGTAGGCGCTGTCGAGATCGTAGGGGTCTTCGGACGGCTCTTTGGGCATTCGCCTCTCCTGCTCGGTCAGACCCTGCCACCTTGCCCGCGTCGGCGCCCGCCGACAACGCACCCGCCGACAACCTCGTCCGCTCCGTCCGCCGCTGCATCGCAGCCAAAGCCTGTGCCGATCGGTCGCGGATGCGTTGACCTGCGGCGCAACCGACCGATACAGCAACTCACCGACAGGCGAGTTCCTCAGGAGGACCGATCATGGTCGAGCGCGAAACGATGGACGTGGACGTGGTGATCGTGGGCGCGGGGCCGGCAGGCCTGTCGGCGGCGATCCGGTTGAAGCAGCTCGGCGGCGACGATGTGTCGGTGATCGTGCTCGAGAAGGGCTCCGAGGTCGGGGCGCATATCCTGTCGGGCGCGGTGCTCGACGTCTCCGGGCTCGGCGCGCTGATCCCCGACTGGCAGGAGCGCGGCGCGCCGGTCGAGACGCCGGTGACCGAGGACCGCTTCTTCATCCTGGGCGAGAGCGGCGAGATCCGGGTGCCGCTCGCGCTGATGCCGCCCTTCATGTCGAACCACGGGACCTACATCGTCTCGATGGGCAATGTCTGCCGCTGGATGGCGGAGCAGGCCGAGGCGCTCGAGATCGAGATCTTCCCCGCCATGGCCTGCTCGGAGATGGTCTATGACGAGGAGGGCCGTGCGGTCGGCGTGGTGGCCGGCGAGATGGGCCTCCAGAAGGATGGCACGCCCGGGTCCTCCTACGAGCCGGGCATGGAGATCCGCGGCCGCTATGTGTTCCTCGCCGAGGGGGTGCGCGGCTCGCTCTCCAAGCAGGTGATCGCGAAATACGGGCTCAGCGACGGCCGGGAGCCGCAGAAATACGGCATCGGCATGAAGGAGCTCTGGGAGGTGCGCCCGGAGAACCACCGCCCCGGGCAGGTGACCCACACCATGGGCTGGCCGCTCGGCTCGCGCGCGGGCGGCGGGTCGTTCATGTACCATCTCGAGAACAACCAGGTCTACGTGGGCTTCGTCGTTCACCTGAACTACCAGAACCCGTGGCTCTATCCCTATGGCGAGTTCCAGCGCTGGAAGCACAACCCCCATGTCGCCTCGGTGCTCGAGGGCGGAAAGCGGGTGTCCTACGGGGCGCGGGCGATCTCGGAGGGCGGCTGGCAGTCGATGCCGAAGCTCACCTTCCCGGGTGGAGCGCTGCTCGGCTGTGCTGCGGGGATGGTCAACGTGCCCCGCATCAAGGGCAACCACAATGCGATGCATTCCGGGCGCAAGGCGGCCGAGGCGGCCTGGGACGCGATCCAGGCCGACCGGCGCCAGGACGAGCTGACGGTCTATGAGAAGCGCGTGGCGATCGGCCCCATCGCCGACGACCTGAAGCCCGTGCGCAACGTCAAGCCGCTCTGGTCGCGGTTCGGCCTCTGGGGCGCGCTGGCGCTCGGCGGCGCGGATATGTGGGTCGCCTCGATCGCGCGCGCCCTCGGCATCTCCGGCGGCACGCTGTTCGGGACGCTCGGCCACGGCAAGTCCGATGCCGAGAGCACACGTCAGTCGAAGTATTTCGACAAGATCGAGTATCCGAAGCCGGACGGTGTGCTCTCCTTCGACCGCTCGACCAACATCGCCTATGCCTTCACCAACCATGCCGACACGCAGCCGGCGCATCTCAAGGTGGACGACTTCACCTATCCGGTGACGGTCGAGCTCGGCCGCTATGGCGGGCCGTCGCAGCGCTACTGCCCGGCCGGGGTGTACGAGTATGTCGAAGAGGAAAGCGGGCCGCGGTTCCAGATCAACTATCAGAACTGCGTGCACTGCAAGACCTGCGACATCAAGGATCCGCAGCAGCATATCAATTGGACGACGCCGCAGGGCGGCGACGGTCCGAACTACCCCAATATGTGATCGTCTTGGCGGGCGGTGCGGCTGCCCGCCGCCTCCCCTGCCCACCCACCCGGAGGCGCCGGGCAGCCGGGCGCCCCGGGCTGCGATCGGGCGATGGGCTCAGGCGGTCGCTTCTCGCCCCTCCTCGACGGCGTGGCAGGCGACCGACGCGGCGCCTGAGGCCAGGAGTTTCGGGACCTCGCTCCGGCAACGATCGACGGCGAGCGGGCAGGCCGGCGCGAAGCGGCATCCGGTCCGCGGCCCCGGGCCAGCCACCGTCTCGGCCCTGGCGACCGGCGCTGTTTGCCGTTCGACGAGCCGCTTGGCATAGGGATGGCGCGGGGCCGTGAGCAGCTCGTGTGCCGGCCCCTCCTCGACCACTCGCCCGAGATGGAGCACCGCGACGCGGGATGCGAGGCGTGCGGCGAGCCCCGGTTCCGCCGTCAGCAGCAGGATCGCAGGCCCCTCGGCCGAGGCGATCCCCGCCAGGCGGTCGGCAAAGGCGCTGCGCTCTGCGGCATCGAGGCAGGCGAGCGGTTCGTCGAGCACCACGAGATCGGGCATGGGCGCCAGCGCGCGCGCGAGCGCCATCCGCTGGAGCGCAGCGGGCGCGAGTGCGCTCGGCACCGCCTCGGCCCAGGCGGCCTCGCCCCCTGCGGCCCCGAGTGCTGATAGCAGCCGCTTGCGCCGCTCGATGAGCGGCATCCGTCGTCCCCCGGGGCGGAGCGCGGCGAGCGGAGCGGCGAGGCTGTCGAGCACCCGCAGGGCGGGATCGAAGGCCCCGTGCGGGTTGCGCCACAGGATGGAGATGCGCGCGCGGGCCTGCCGTCGGGCGCGGCCGCGGAGCCGGTCGAGCCGTGCGCCGTCGAGAAGGATCCGGCCGGCCGCGGCGCGTGTCTCTCCGGCGAGCGCTGCGAGGAGCGCCGCCTGACCGCTGCCGGGCTCGCCGAGGACGGCCAATCGCTCACCGGCGCCGAGCGCGAGATCGATGGGGCCGAGCGCCTCGCCCGCCGCGCTCAGGCTGAGGCCCTCGAGCGCCAGACGCGGCAGCAGGGCCTCAGGCGTCGGCGCCTCGACCACCTCCGCCTCCGTCTCGGGCGGCGCTGCCGTCTCGGTCGCGGTGGTCATGCGCTGACCCCGACCGGACGGTGGCAGGCGAGCGTGCGCAGCCCGTCGGGCTCGAGCTCGGGCCGCTCGAGAAAGCACCCGGCATAGGCGTTGGGACAGCGCTCCCGAAAGCTGCAGGCCTCGGTCTCCGGCTCCGGCAGCGCGTCGATCCCCCCGCCTGCGGTCGGCCACTCCGGCGCACGGGCGCGACGTGTGAGCGGGTCCGTGAGGAGCGCTGCCAGGAGCGGGTGGCGCGGGGCGGCGACGAGCTCGGCCGTCGGGCCGGTCTCGACAATCCGCCCGGCATGGAGCACCGCCAGCCCCTCCGACGCCGCGACCGCGAGGCCGGGGTCCTGGGTGAGGAGGAGCAGCGCCGTCCCCTGTTCCGCCGCGCGGTCGAGCACCCGGGCCGCGAGATCGGCGGCCTCGATGGGCGGCAGGGCGGCGAACGGGTCTGCGAGCACCAGCACCGACGGGCGCCCCAGCAGCGCGGCCGCGAGCGCCGCGCGTCTGAGTGCGGGCGTCGGCAGCGCGGCGGGGTAGCGGGGCAGCAGCGCCGCCGGGTCGGCCACCCCGAGCGCTGCGAGGCAGGCGGCGATATCGGCCGACATCTCGCGCCGCGGGAGCCCGGCCGCCCGATGCGTCTCGCGAAGCTGGGCGCCGAGGGTCTTCACCGGGGAGAACGCGGTCGCCGGGTCGCCGAGCACGCCCGCGATCCGGCCGGACTTGCCCCCCCGCGGGGCCCGGTCGAGCAGCCGGCCGTCGAGGCGCAGCACGCCTGCGGTCATCCGCGCGGGCGGCACGAGCAGCCCCAGCACCGCCTGCGCCAGGATCGCGAGCGGCGCGCCGCGGTCGCTCAGCACCGCCAGCCGGCCGCCTGGTGGCAGCGCCAGGTCGATCCCGAGCAGCACGGGGCGGGCGGCGGCCGCGCCGATCGCCACCGAGAGGTCGCGGATCTCGAAGAGCGCGCTCATTGTACCGGCTCCGAGTTCGTCGGACGGCGCTCCAGCCGTTCGGCCGTTTGCCCGAGCCCGAGACAAAGTGCGGCGACGGCGAGCAGGCCGGGCAGCGCCGCAGCACCTCCTGCGGCGAAGCCGCCAGGTCCGAGCGCGGCGAGCTGGCCGACCGAGCCGAGCTCCGCTGGCAGCCCGAGGCCGAGGGCCGAGAGTGCCGTCTCGGTCGCGAGCGCCGCCGCGAGGCAGCGGAACGACAGGCCGGGCTGCGTTGCGACAGCGTTTGGCAGGAGATGTCGCGACAGGAGGCGCGCAGGCGACGCGCCAGATGCCCGGGCTGCCCGGACGAACCCGCCGCTCCGCGCCTCGGCGATCCCCGCGAGGCCCGGGACCGCCACCCGAGGCCAGAGCGCGAGGCCGACCGCGCCCACCGCGGGCAGCGCGGCGAAGATGCCGGGGCCGCCCGTCATGCCGGTCGCGCGGAAGACGGCGGCCAGAACCATCGCGACGGCGAGCGCCGACAGCGCGGACTGCCCGCCCCCGATTGCCGTCGCCGCCTGTTCGCCCGCACGGCCGACCCGCGCGCCTGCGACCGTGATCGCCGCTCCGAGCGCGAGGGCCAGCGCTGTCGCCGCGACCCCGGCCCAGAGCGTGACCGACACCGCAGAAAGGCTCGCGCCGAGCCGGTCGCGCCCGCCGGCGTCGGTGCCGAGGAGATGGGGCCAGGCGCCCGCGGCGCCCCAAACCGGGGGCAGGGCCGGCGCGCCCCCGGGTGCCAAATCTGCGGCAAAGCCGAGGGCGACGGCCAGCGACACCGCACCGAGCGCGAGCGCGCCGAGCGCCTGCACCGACGCGCCCGCCGTGCCGGGCGTCGCGCGGCTCATCCGGTCCCTCCCGCTATCCGCCGCCCGCTCGGCCAGATCACCGGCTCCAACAGGGCGGCGAGTTCGCGGTAGGTGAGCACGCCCGTGATGGTCGCCCCGATGAACGCCACCGCAAAGACCGCCTGGACCCTCGGATGGGTGGCGAGACCCGGATGCGCGAGGAGCCGCCCCTCGCGCCGCGCGGCCGCGAGGAACGCGCGACCCTCGGGCAGCAGCCTCAGCCCGATATTGATCACGGCGAAGCTGACGACGAGGCCCATGATCGCCCCACCGATGAGCGCCGCGCCGGTCGGCCCGAAGAACTCGAGCGCCGTCCTCATGCGATGGCCCCGAGACGCTGGCGCGGATCGACGGCGCGCGCCACAGCCGAGAGCGCGAGATCGGCGACAAGGGCGAGCAGGGCGATCACCAGGAGGCAGGATGCAAGGCGCGGCAGGGCCAGCTCCGCGGCCGCCTCGACGAGCCGCGCGCCGATGCCCGGCCGGGCAAGGGCGGCCTCGACGACGATCAGCGCGGCGATCGCCGGGGCCGTTGCCGAGCGCACGGATCCGAGGCCTGCCGGGAGCATGCGCGGGGCCGCGGCGCCGAGATGGCGGGCCCGGACCCGGCGCCGTCCGAGGCCGACGGCACGCGCGGCCGCCAGATGCGGGGCCTGCGCCTCGTCGCGAAGGGCCCTCGCCACGCTTGCGAGCAGCGGGAATGCGAGCGTCAGGGAGAGCACTGCCGCCGCCACGGCAAACCCGCCGCCCGCGATCCCGGCCAAAGGGGGCGCGAGCAGGAGCGCGAGGAGCGGCGTCGGCAGGGCTCCGGCGGTGATGGCGACTGCGCGGGCCGCAGGACGGCCCGCGAGTGCGCCTGCGAGGGGGCGTGTCGCGGCCATCGCAAGCCCGAGCGCCACCGCGAGGACGGCGAGCGACCCGAGCGCGGCCGCGACATCCTCGGCGAGCCCCGGCAGGGCGGTCGTGATCAGAAGATGAGGAAGCGCCTCGAGCCCGGTGCCGAGCGCGGCCCGCAGGCCCTCGAGCCCAGGCCCCGCGAGCGCCCCGAGCACGACCGCGGATGCCACGACCGCCGCCGCGATCGCCGCAGTGCCAACGATCCGCCCGACCAGGAACGCCACTGTCCCCCTCACCGCCGGTGCGCCTCCTGTTCCCTGTGCCTGCGGACCCCGGTCCCCCACGACCGACCGTCGCGCGGGTCTAGCGAGCGCGGCGCCGCTTCGCAATCGGGCAGCGCGCAGAATGCCGGGCCCCGGCCCGCCACGCGGCGTCAGTCGATCCGCGTGTCGATCATCCGGGTGGCGATCTCGGCCTCGGTGAGGGGCAGCCGTGCGATCCGATCCTCGAGCGCGGCGGCGAAGCTCTCGGAGGATTCCGCGATCGGGCGGAGCGTGTCGAAGAGCGGCTCGCGCGTGTGGAACGCGACGACCAGCGTCTTGCCGAAGGTCTCGTCGATCACGAAGGCGGGCAGCGTCGGATCGGCCGCGCGGGCCGCCACCGTATGGGCGACGCGGACCTGCCGCTCGCCGCCCACCACCTCGCCGAGTTCCTCGAGCAGGGTCGTCGGGCGATAGGTGTTGGGCATCAGGTGGAACACCGCCCCCGTCACATCGACCGCGGTGACATGCAGATGGCCCCAGGAGGCCTCGAGCGGCAGGCGGATGTCGATCAGCGGGTTCTCGCCGACGGCATAGGCGCCCGAGGGGTTGGGCCGGTCCGCCCCTCCGCCGCCGAAGCCGAACCAGATCCGCAGATCCGACTGCGCAACGGGCGGGAGCAGCTGGCGCACCGCGCAGACCGGCCGGTTGAGCACCTCGATCCGCAGGTCCAGCGTGCGCGAGCCGATCGCCTCCTGCAGACGCTCGCGCAGCTCGAGCCCCGCCGCGCCGTTGGCGACGCTGCCGTTGATCGTCACCGACCCGTCGAGCGGCACGCCGCCCGGGGGCGTCGGTGCGAGGGTCAGCGGTCCGCAGCCGCCCCGCGCGAGCACATCGGCCAACGCATCGTCGGTCAGGATCCGCGGGCCGGCCGAGATATCGGCGAAGAGCGACAGCCCACCCCTGCCATCCAGGGCGGCGAGCGCCGCCTCGACGGCGCGTGCGGTCTGGGTGTCGGGCGCGAGGCCCTCGGCACGCACGCGGTTGGCCTCGAGCGTCATGGTCCAGTCGAGCAGCGGCTCGAGCGCGCCCAGGATGCGGAGCACATCGCTCGCCAGATCCGGGGTCGGCGCGCCGGCTCCGAGCGACAGCGCGTCGGCGACGTCTGCCGCCTGGTAGGTCGAGGTGAAAAAGGCGTCGATCCGGCTGCGCGCCTCCCCGTCCGGCACATAGCCCGACACCGAGATCCGGCCGTCCTCGGAGAGGCTCGCGCGGAACTGGTAGGGATCGACCACCTGCGGTCCCCCGAGGCCGGGGATCAGCCCCGAGAACCATGCCCCGACCCCACCGCCGATCAGCAGGAGCAGCAGCAGCAGGATCATCATCCCGCCGCCGCGCCGCCGCGGTTCCTCCTCCCGCTCGCGCCGGCGGCTCCGCGCGCCGCCATCGTCGCGGCCACCCCCACCCGCGCGGTCGTTCCGCCCGCCGCGCGGCCCGCGCGTCGGGTGGATCTCGGCGCGGTCCTCGTAGGCGGGCTCCGGCCGGCGCGTCTGGATCGGGGGGGCGATCCGGGTGGCCTGCGACAGCTCGAGCGGCGCCTCGCCACCGGGGCCCGGAGGCGCCGGGCGCGGCACGGCACGGGCGCGGGGTGCGACACTGCCCACCACGGTGCGGTCCGACACGGCGCCCGGCGCGATCATCGTGCGTTCGTCGGAGACCAGAGCCGCGGTGACAGCATCGATGCGCTCGACGAGGACATCCGCCTTGACCGGGCGCCGATTGGGATCGGGGTCGGTCAGATCGGCGAGCACCGAGCGCAGCGGCTCCGGCACATCCGAGAGATCGAGCGGGCGTGCCTTGTTCTCGAAGACCTGGAAGTCGTTGGAGCCGAAATCCGGCGCGCGGCCCCGAAACGCCGCCAGCATCGTCATGCCGAGCGCGTAGAGATCTGAGCGTTCGTCGACATGGCCGCGAAACTGTTCGGGCGGCGCATAGGTGTATTTGCCGGCGAACTGATCGCCGATCACGGTCTGCGCATTGGCCGCGGTGCTCTTGGCGATGCCGAAATCGATGATCACCGGCTGATCGATCCGGTTGCCACGCAGCAGGATGTTGTCGGGCGAGAGATCGCGGTGGATCACGTTCTGCTCGTGGCAGGCGGCGAGCCCCGCCGCCACCGCGCGCCCCATGCTCAGCACCTCCTCGACCGACATCGGCTTATGCTTGAACAGCTTGTCGAGCGGTTCCCCTTCGACAAAGTCCATCACCAGATAAATGTCGCGGTTGGCGGTGCGGCCGAGCTCGAAATACTTGATGACCGCGTCGTGATAGACCGTGCGGACCGCCTGTTCGCGCTTCATCAACTCGACGCCGAGCTCATTGTCGGTGAGCTCGGAGCGCATCACCTTGATGGCGAACTGCTCGTTGGTGACGTCATGGCTCGCGAGATAGACCTCGCCCATGCCGCCGCGGCCGAGAACGCGCTCGATGCGATACGTGTTGTTGACGAGCTCGCCGGTCTCGAAGACGTCCTGCGGTCTCGGTGAAGCCATGGTCACCCTCTTCCGGCGAGGCGCGCCCGCGCGTCGCTGGCATCCCTAGCGTCACGACGGAGGCCCGCCTCTACGTTCCCCAATCCGCCGTAGCACGCCCGAAACCGACGGTCGACACAAGTCGGGCGTGGCCCAGGCGCGCGCCTAGAAACATGGCGTCTGGTCGCTCGGGCCGAGGAGTCGCGTGAAAGACTGAAAATATGCAGGACACGTACGCAAGGCACGGGGCGCGAACCGGGCGCGCCCCGGACAGTCGGCCGGCGCGAAAGCGCCGCCGGATCAGCTGATCGCCTGGAACTCGACGCGGCGGTTCTCGGCCGCATTCGGGGCGCCGGGCGTCAGCAGGTGCTGCTCGCCGACACCGATCGCGCGCAGCCGGGCCGGCTCGATCTGGCAGTCGTTGATCATGCGGCGGCGAACCTCCTCGGCGCGCAGGCGCGAGAGGTTGAGGTTGTAGGCGTCCGAGCCGCTGGCATCGGTGTGGCCGAAGATGTGGAACAGCTCCACATCCGAGCGCTTGATTGCGCTGCAGAGCGTCTGGAGCTTCTCGAACTCGCTGGCGCGCAGCGACGCGCTGTTGAGGTCGAACTCGATCCGGATGTTGATCTGGCTGTCATCGGGCATGCGGACATACTCGACGGTCTCGGCCTGGGTGGCCGGCGCCGCCGGAGCGGCAGCCTTGGCCGGCGCCGGGGCGGCAGGCGTCACGGTGGTGGCCTGCGCCGGCTTCGCGGGTGCGGCGGGTGCGGGGGTCGAGGCGCTCTGGGTCGCCTTGGCGCTGCCGGCAGCGGTCGCGGCCGCCGAGGTCACCGGCGCCAGCGACAGACCGCGATGGGTCGACTGGTGGGCCTGGAACCGCTTGAGCAGATCCTCTTCGCTCGCCTCCTGGGCAAGCACATCGCCAAGGGGAGCGACCAGAGCGAGGGTCGCGACGGTTGCAAGAATTCTGATACGCATAAAAGCCTCCAGGTTGGTTTGGGGCGCGAGAGAGTCGGACTCGCAATGTCTATAGCACACGTGACGAATTTGCGGCGGTGAATCGCGGCATTCGCGCCATGCCCGAATGGTAAAAAAAAGTCTACCCATCGGCCAACTTTCGCCCAGAATGTGGTAGTGGAGATGCAGTCAGGTCGGGTGCTGCGCGTTACGTTTTGGAGGAACCGCATGGCACGGAGGCAATGTTTGGCTGTGATCGCGGCTGGCGCGATCTTGGCTCCGGTGGCGTCGCCGGCGCAGACACCCCAGGCATTCCCGCGCGAAGTCCTCGAACCGCAGGTTCCCCAGCAGCCGCGTCCCCAGGTCCAGGAAGGGCTCCAGGTGACGCCGCCGCCGGTGGCCGAGGCGCCGGCCGCAGGCGGCCCGACCTTCACGCTCGAGGGCCTCGACGTGCAGGGGTCCACGGTTTACGGCGCGGCGGATTTCGACGCGCTGGTGGCCGACAGCATCGGTCAGCCGGTGGATTTCGCGGGCCTGCGCACGATCACCGACCGGATCGAGGCCCTCTACCGCGACGACGGCTTCCTCGCGGTGCGCGCCGTGGTACCCGCACAGCGGATCGCCGGCGGCCGGGTGCGCATCGAGGTGATCGAGGCGTCGGTTCGGGAGGTGGTGATCCAGGGCGAGCTTGGCCGCGCCGAGCCAGAGGTACGCCGCATCCTCTCCCAGCTGATCGACCGCAAGCCGCTCAGCTCCGTCGATACCGAGCGTCAGCTCCTGCTCGCGCGCGATCTGCCGGGCGTCAGCCTTCTCGCCGCACTGCGACCTCGGGGCAACGAGGCGCCAGGGGAGCTGGTGCTGCTCGTCGAGGGCGCGCTGACTGCGGTCGACGGCTTCCTCAGCTTCTCGAATTTCGCCTCGGATTTTGCGGGGCCGTTCGTCGCCACCCTCGGCGGCAGCGTGAACAGCCTCGCCTTCTCGGGCGACCGGCTGCAGCTCGTCGGCCTCGCGGCGCTCGATCCTGGCGAGGAGCTGCTCGGCCAGCTGATCTATGACGTGCCGCTGGTGGTCGACGGCCTCCGGCTTCGCGTCTCGGCCTCCAACTCGATCTCGGAGTCGGGCGCCGAGCTCGAGCCGCTCGACATCGACTACCGCTCCGAGATCATCCGCGCCGGGCTCGAATATCAGCTGATCCGCAGCCGCGCGCGCACAGTGAGCGTCGGCGGCGGCCTCGAATACGTCCATCAGGAGAGCAACGCGCTGATCGAGGCGATCGAGGTCGACGAAGACCTCCGGGTCCTGTTCTTCGAGGCGGGGCTGGTCGAGTCCGATGTCTTCGGCGGCACGCTCGATGCGGGCGTCGAGGTGCGCCATGGCCTCAACGTGCTCGGCGCCAACGAGCGCGGCGACGACAACCTGACGGGCGTCGGCGACACCAACCCGCAATTCGTCTCGGCCGGCTTCGACTTCCTCTACGGCCGTGCGCTGCCCGCCGGCTTCTCGCTGCAGAGCGAGCTCTCGGCACAGGTCTCGAGCGGCAGCCTGCCGACCTTCGAGCGCTTCTCGCTCGGCAACTACACCATCGGGCGCGGCTTCGATCCGGGCTCGTTGACGGGCGACCACGGCGTCGCCGCCAGCGTGACGATCTCCTACGCCCTCGATCTGCCGGAGATCCCCAACGTGTCGGGCACCGAGCTCTTCAGCTTCGTCGACACCGGCCGGGTGTTCTCGGAGGGCCTCAGCGGCAGCGCAGGGCTGACCTCCTGGGGCGCCGGCGCTCGCTGGCAGCTCTTCGAGCAGGTGAGCGCCGAGGTCTTCCTCGCTGTCCCGGTGCAGGCCTCCGATATCGTGCAGGACGACAACCCCTCGGGGCTGTTCCGCGTCACGGCATTTTTCTGATCTCCGAGGAGCGCCGCCCATGCGACAGCTGACCGCCACGCCCCGTCTCTCCCTCCGGGATCAGCTCCGTGCGGCGCGTCGAGCCGGGCGCGCCCGCGCGGGCCTCCTCGCCGGCGTCGGCGCGCTCGCCCTCCTTGGCAGCTGCGGCCCGCTCGCCACGGGACCGTTCGACCCCAGCGCCGGGGCGAGCGAGGACGGCGCGGTCACCGCGACCGCCACCGATGGCGGTGCCGAGAGCGGCAGCATCCTCGGGCTTGAGCGCGAGGCGTTTACCGCCAATGTGCTGATGGACTTCCAGGCCGCCGAGAGCCGCTACCGCGAGACCGCGCTGCGCTCCGGCGAGACCTTCGCGACCGGCAGCGTGGCGCAGGCCGAGCAGGAGCTTTATCTCGCGCTCAACAAGAGCAATCTCGGCGAGTTCGAGCCGGCCGAGGCGATCTTCCGGCCCGCGCTCTTCGCGATCGACCGCAGCGGCGGGGTCGTGAGCCGGGTCCGCGGGCGGGTCTTCTACGCGCAGCACAAGCTGAACCAGGGCCGCCCCGAGGAGGCGCTCGCCGAGATCGAGCGGGCGATCGAGATCGGCCAGCCGGCGCTCGCGGCCGGGGCGGCCGCGGTCGGCGGCCCGCAGCTCGAGGCGACCGAGGCGGCCTTCGTCACCACCGGAGACGGCGTGGAGATCACCGCGGAGGGCGCGCAGCTCCTTTCGGACAGTGGCTCGGGCGAGATCGCGGGCGGGGTGAGCGGGGGTCAGCTCTCGCCGGAGGACCAGCTCCGCGTGCTGCTGGCCCAGAGCGAGTATGTCGCCGCCGCCGCAGGGCTCGGCGGCGCGGACACCGATGTGCGGGCCCGGCTCGACGCGGCACGCGGCTATTTCGACGAGCTGCCCGACAGCGTCTCGCTCTGGCTCCGTGCCGAGATCGCCCGGATCGGGGCCGAGCGCGCCTTCCTCGACGGCGATCTCGATCTCTCGATCGACGAGAGCTCCGAGGCGGTCAGCATCGCCCGCCGGTTTGCCGCCGGCGAGCGGCCCGAGGCGCTGTTGCGGCTCCAGCAGGGGCGGATCCTCCTCGAGATGGGCGATGTCGACGGTGCGCGCGACGCCTTCGAGCGGGCGCTCGAGATCCTCGCCCGCGGCGGGCGCGGCGTGTCTCTCGATGTGCTCCAGCCCTATTTCCAGCTGCTCGCCGACGAGCCCCCGAGCCCCGTACGCGATGAGGCGATCTTCCTCGCGCTCCAGCAGCTCCGCAACCCCGTGACCGGCGACACCCTGGCCCGTCTCGCCGCGCGCCTCTCGGCCGGCGGCTCGGCCGCCGCGGAGGCGATCCGCTCGCTCCAGGACGCCGAGCGGGCCGTCAACCGCGAGGCCGCCCGGCTCGACCAGCTCACCGGTGCCGCGCAGCGCGACGCCAACGCGATCCGGCTGACCCGGCTCCGCCTCGCCGAGGCCGAGACTGCGCTCGCCGCCGCGCGCGAGGCGGTCGCCGAGAGCGCGCCGAACTACACCCAGATCGTCGACCGCTCGGTGCCGCTCTCGGAGTTCCGCGAGCGGCTGCGCCCGGGCGAGCTCTTCGTGCAAACCAAGCTCGGCAGCCAGGGCGGCGTCGTCCTCGCGGTCAGCCAGAACCGGCTCGACCTCCAGCTCCTCGATCTCGACACCCGCTCGGCCGAGGCGCTGGTCACCCGGATCCGCGACAGCGTCTACAACCCGTTCTTCGACGTCGAGGGCGCGCGCGAGCTGTATGTGCGTGTGTTCGGCCCGGTCGAGGAGGCGGTGAAGGCCTCCGACACGATCATCTACGCGCCCGACGGCGCGCTGCTCAGCGTGCCCCCTGCGCTGATGGTCGCGGCCGACCCGGTCGACTATGCGCCGCGCTCGCTCAACTACACCGGCGTGCCCTGGTTCGGCACCGAGGCATCGGTTTCGGTCTCGCTCTCGGTCGCCTCGTTCCATCACCTGCGCAATGTCGCACCGTCGGACGCGCCCGAGCCCTTCCGCGGCTTCGGCGCCTTCGTCCCCTACGGCCCCGAGCAGGCGGCGGTCGTGCGCGACCGGCGCAACGCGCCGGATGTCTGCCTCGACGTGCTGGCCCAGCTCGGCGCGCTCCAGCCGCTGCCGGGCACCGCGACCGAGGTCACCGCGATCGGCCGTATCGCCGGGACCGGGCCACAGGGCGTCGTGACCGGTGCGAGCTTCACCGACGCCTCGCTGCTCGCGACCGATCTCTCCGATGCCCGCGTCCTCCATTTCGCGACGCACGGGCTGCTGCCGATCTCGGCCGACTGCCTGCCCGAACCATCGCTCGCCACATCGCTCGGGCCCGACGGCGACGGCCTCCTCGAGGCGGGCGAGATCGTCGAGCTCTCGATCGATGCCGATCTCGTGGTGCTCTCGGCCTGCGACACCGGCGGCACAGGGGCGGGCTCGGCGCTCGGCACGGGCTTCCGAGGCTCGGGCGGCGAGGCGCTCTCGGGCCTCGTGCGCGCCTTCTTCTATGCCGGCGCCCGCAACGTGGTCGCCTCGCACTGGCTGGTGCCCGATACCGAGACGGTCAAGCTGATGGAGCGGCTCTATGGCGGCCTCGCCGAGGGCGAGAGCCCGGCGCGCGCGATCCGCGATGCGCGCCGCGAGCTGACCGCCGATCCGTTCACCTCGCATCCCTTCTATTGGGCGGCCTTCGAGGCCATCGGGGATGCCGCCCGCGAGACCCGCATCGCCGGCCTGCCGGCGGCGGGCCTGCCGGTTCGGGCCGCGCGCGCGGCGCGTGGCGGCTGAGACCGGCGCGCGGGCGGTCGAGATGCGCGGCGCATCGGGCTACTGGGGAAAGGTCCCGGGGGCGGGCGACTTCGTCGGCCGCGGGCTGCCGATCGAGTTCACCAAGCGGTGGGATCGCTGGATGGAGATGTCGCTGCCCGAGGCGCTCGCGCGGGGTGGCGGCGGCGGTGTCTGGTGCTTCGTCGCGCGCAAGGGCGTCTTCGGGCGCGACCCGGTCTGCGGCGCCTTCGCGCTCAGCCGGGATCGCGTCGGGCGCAAGTTTCCGTTTCTCGTCTGCGCGACCGGTGCCATGCCCCCGGCTCCAGATCGCTGGTTCAGACGTGCGGCAGAGGCGGTGATCGAGGCGCGCCGCGCCCCCGATGCGGCGGCTGTTGCGGCGATCGTCGAGGGCGTCGGACATCCTGGCAGGGGCGGCGCCCGGCTCGACGATGCGGCGCGGTTCTGGCTGGTGGGGAGCCGGGAGCCGATCGTCTTCGCCTCGGCCCAGTCGCTGGCGGTGGCCGGCCTTCAGATGATCTTCGATGCGGGCGGGCCGCCGGAGCCGCTTCCGGCACCGGGCGAAATGCATGAGGATCCGGGTGCGGATTGGGCGCCGGCCTATGTGGACGGCGCCGCGCTCTCAATGGGTGAGCCGGAGCCCCTCGATCTCGACGAGATGCTCGGCTCGGCGGGATTGCTTGATATGGGCCCTGATACCGAGCCCCGCCCTGAGCGCTGGCCCGAGCCCGGCCCGGCCGCTGCCCGGCCGCCCGCGCCGGCGGCAAGCACGGCCATGCCCGCTCCGCCCGAGCCAGGGTCGTCCGCCACGGGCTCCCTGATCCCGGACGGGATCCCGGAGGATTTCGGCCTCGACGGTCCGTCTTCGCCTCCCACGGCCACCCCCGGCGCGCCGCCCGAGATGCCCTCATCCGCGCTCGACAGCCTCGACCCGAGCGTGATCGGCCGGGGCGGCGATCCGCTGCTCGATCTGCTGGACGGTGACGGGCGCCGACTCGAGCGGCCGCTCGATCCGGGTCCCGATCCCGAGGAGGCGGCCAAGATGATGGAGCGCCCGTCGGCCGCTCTCGCCAAGGGAGTGCCCGAGGAGCCCGGGGAAGACGATCGCCTCGACATCGACGATCTGCTCGATTTCGGAGGCTCCGGGGATCGACGCTGAGCCCGCTCGTGATCCTCGGCCGGACTTGACCCCCGGGCCGCCCCGCCGCTAGGCAGGGGTTGGGGGACGGTAGGAGGACACCGTATGGGCACGCGCCCGGACTTCGCCGCTGCGCCCTCGAGCCCCACGCACGGGATGACGACGCGGTTTGCCGCCAATCTCGATCGGCTGTTTGCCGAGCGACCGTTTCTCGAGCGCTTCTCGGCCGCTGCCGCCGCGGGCTTCGAGGCCGTGGAGATCGGCGAGCCCTACGCCCACGACCCCGATGCGATCCGCGCCGAGCTCGACCGCACGGGTCTCCAGGTCGCGCTGATGGGCACCCCCATGGGCGACCACGAGACCGGCGAACGCGGGCTCGCCTCGCTTCCCGGCCGTGTGCATGATTTCCAGGCGAGCATCCGCCGCGCGATCGTCTATGCCAAGGCGCTGCGGCCCGAGCGCATCCACGTGCCTGCGGGGATCTCGCGCGGGCCTTGGGCGCGCACGATCTATGTGGCCAACCTCTCGCGGGCCTGCGAGATGGCGCCGGAGCACACCTTCGCCATCGAGCCGATCAACGCGCGCGACCTGCCGGGCTACCACCTCACCGGCACCGCCGAGGCGCGGGCGGTGATCGACGCCGTCGGCAAGCCCAATCTCGGCCTCACGCTGGACCTCTACCACTGCCAGATCTCGGAGGGCGACGTGACCCGGCGGATCGAGGCGCTGGCGCCGCTGCTCGTGCATGTGCAGGTGGCGGGCGTGCCCGACGGCACCGAGCCCGACCGGGGCGAGCTCGCGCTTCACCACTGCCTCGAGGTGCTGGAGCGGGTGGGCTATGCGGGCTGGATCGGCTGCGATTATCGCCCCGCCGGCCGGACCGAGGACGGCCTTGGCTGGTTCGAGCCGTGGCGCGCCCAGCACGCCGCGGCCCAAGGCTGACCGGCTTTAGAGCTTGTTGATCTGCTCGGCCTTTCCAAGCTTCGTCCGCTGCTCGCCGTTCACTTCGCCAAGCAGTTTGTTAAGGCGCTCCTTGGCCTTCTCGGCCTTCTTATGATGAGGCTCGATTTCTGTTTCGATTTCTTTTTTCTTTTTCTTGTCCTTCTCGTTCTTCAATTTTGCCTGCAGCGGGATGATCGCCGCCGCCGCATTCTCCCACGCGGTCCAGAGTTCCTTGGCCTGAACCTGCATGCCCTTAAAGTAGATCATGTTCTTGCGCACCTCATCGGCCAGGGCCTCGGCCGCATCGCGCGCGTCCGAGAGCTTGGTCTCCGAGTCGTCCCAGGCCTTGCCGTTGTTGTCTCGTGCTTGTTGCGCCTTGTTGATCAGCGCAGTGTAGTCTTCCACAGCCATATCTTAATACCTCTCAATAAGGATGCGATTGTCATTTCATCGCTAGAACTTTGTCTGCAAGCTTTTCTATGTTCTTCGCGCCACCGGTCTTGCTGTCCGATATACATCGGCCGAAGCGGTTCCTGAAAACCTGCGCTTTCGCGTGCTTTTCCTCGATCTGGGCGGTGAGCTCAGCGACCTTCGGGTCGTCGGGCGAGGCCTTCTGCACCTTGGCGAGTTCGCCCTGCAGTTTCTTGATCGCCTCCGCCAGCGGGAGCCACGACTCGTAGTTATCCGTGGCTTGGGCTCGCAAGCCCTTTATTCGGATCATCTCGGTGCGCAACTTCGCTGTGAGCGAGACACACTTTTCACGGGCGCTTGAGAACACATTCTTGTCGCGTTCCCAACGCTTGACGTTGTCCTGCTTGACTTTTTTGTTCGTCTGTTGCTTCTGCTTGTAGTCTGGGATGGACATCGATAACCTCTTGTTGTTTCAAGAGGTTGAGCGTATCCACCGCGCCGCGATTTGCAAGCGGTCGGACGACCGTCAGGAAATCGATCAGTCCAGGGCCATGGCCATCAGCGCATAGGTGATCTGGGCGGCGGCGAAGGAAGACGCCGCGTCCCAGTCCCGCGGCGCGAGCTCCACCACGTCGATCCCCACGCAACGCCGCCCCGCGAGCGCCGAGCGCACCAGCGCCAGCGCCTGATAATAGCCGAGCCCGCCCGGCACCGGCGTCCCCGTCGCCGGCATGATCGAGGGGTCGAGCCCGTCGACATCGAACGTCACATAGACCGCGTCCGGAAAGCCCTGCGGCAGCTCCACCGACATGATGCCCTCGGTCACCAGCTGCTCGGCGTCGACATGGGCGATGTTGAGCAGCGTGCGCGCCTCCTCCTCCTCGCGCGAGAGCGCCCGCACCCCGAGCTGCAGCACCGGGTGGCCGCGATCGCAGAGGAGATGCATCACCGAGGCGTGGGAATGGGGCTCCCCCTGATAGGCGACGCGCAGATCCGCATGGGCGTCGATCTGGATGATCCCGATCTCCTCGTCGAGCGCCGCCGCGACGCCGACCACTGCGCCGTAGGTCAGCGAGTGCTCGCCGCCGAGCGTGACCGGCAGCCGCCCCTCGGCCACCGCGCTCGCGGCGCGGGTGGCGATCCGCTCCATCACCAGCGGCAAGGGCCCGGTGCAGTCGACCGCCGGTTCGGTGACGATCCCGGCCCAGCAGGGCTCCATGCCGCGCCAGCGCCGCTCAAGCTCCTGGCTCGCCGCGAGGATCGCCGCCGGCCCGCGGCCCGTGCCCGCGCCATAGGAGACCGTGCGCTCGAGCGGGACCGGGATCACGCGGAACCGCGCCGTCTGCTCGTCGCGCTCTTCGGGTCGGAGCTCCGAGGCGAGAAAGTCGGGCGCCCCGATCACGAGAGCCGCCCCTCGAACTCGGCCTGGCCGAACTGGCGCACCACCCGCAGCGCGTCGGTCTCGGAGTTCCAGAGCGCGATCGCCGGGAGCTGGACGCCGTTGAAGGTCGTGGTCTTGACCATCGAGTAATGCGCCTGGTCGAGGAAGGCGATCCGCTCGCCGGGTCGGGGTGGCCGCGTGAAGCGGTAGTCACCGATCACGTCGCCCGCGAGGCAGGAGGGGCCGCCGAGGCGCACCGGCGGGCCGTCCTCCGGCTCGCCGAGGAGTGCCGGGCGATAGGGCGCCTCGATCACGTCGGGCATGTGGCAGGTGGCCGAGATGTCGAGGATCGCGATCGGCCCGTCGTTCTCCAGAGTGTCCAGCACCTCGCCCACGAGGATGCCGGCATCGAGCGCCACTGCCTCGCCGGGCTCGAGGAAGATGCGCGCGCCGGTCTCCTCGGCCACGCCGCGGAGGAAGGCCACGAGCTCCTCGCGCTCATAGTCCGCCCGCGTGATGTGGTGCCCGCCCCCGAGATTGAGCCAATCGAGCCGCCCCCAATGGGGCGTGAGCCTCGGCGCCACGGCCTCCCAGGTGCGCCTCAAGGGGCCAAACCCCTGTTCGCAGAGCGTGTGCATATGGAGCCCGGCGATGCCGTCGAGTTGCTCCGGACTGAGCTGGCTCACCGGGTGGCCGAGCCGCGAGCCGGGGGCCGCGGGATCGTAGCGCGCGACCTCGCCCTCGGAATGCTCGGGGTTGAGCCGGAGGCCGAGATCCGCGCCGCCTGCGCGTGCAGTCGGCCCGAAGCGCGCCGCGGCAGCGGGCGAGTTGAAAACCACCGTGTCCGACAGCGCGGCGATCTCGTCGATCTCGGCCGCCTTGTAGCCCGCCGCGAAGGTCTCGACGATCCCGCCATAGTGCCGCCGCCCGAGCCGCGCCTCCCAGAGCCCCGAGGCGCAGACGCCTGAGAGATGCCGCATTACCAGCGGCGCGACCGACCACATCGAGAACGCCTTCAGCGCCAGCAGCACCGTCGCGCCCGAGCGCGCGGCGATGTCGGCCAGCACCCGGCAATTGGCCTCGAGCCGCACCTCGTCGACGACGAAACAGGGCGAGGGCACCCGCGCGAGGTCAAACCGCGCGAAGGCCCCCGGATCGCCGGCCTGGGTCTGCATGATCGGCTGGTCATCCATCTCGTCACACCCGCTCGCCAGGGTCAGCTTCCGCTGCCGATCACCGCGATCGCCTCGTCTTCGACCAGCGGCTCCGGCTTGATCAGCGCGGGGCTCGCGGAGACCGCGCTCGCAGGGACGCCGCAGGGGAAGGCTTCGGTCCGCGCCCGCCCGACCTCGGCATGATGCGCCAGGTTGGTCAGGACGCTGGTGATCTTGACGACATCGGCCATCGAGGCGCCAGCGGTCGTGAGGATCTCGTCGATGTTCCGGAACACCTGCCGGGCCTCGATTGAGGCGTCGCCCTCGCCGATGACAATTCCGTCGCCATTGAACGCGACCGTGCCGGAGCTGTAGATCGTGTCACCGACCTTCACGCCCTGAGAGATGTTGAGCTTCCTGGTCCAGGCCCAACCCGGGTCGATACGCTGTCGTTTCAAGGCATTCCCCATGGTCCAAGCCTGCTTCTCGTGCCGCGGCGTTTCGCGTCTTCGGGCATGGCGATCATCGAACGATCCGCTGGCTCCCTGGCGTTGCGCCTGCGCGCCCGCAGGGCCGATGGGGCGCGGGACGTCTCTCCCCGAGTGCCGCGCTCGCCCGGGTGGGCGGGGCCCTGAGGGCGCGCAGGGCCTCAGAAGTCGAGCGGGCCATCGAGTTCCTCGAGCTGCCAGGGCAGGCCCTGCGGTCCCAGCATCTCCATGAAGGGATCGGGGTCGAGCTCCTCGATGTTGAACACCCCGCGCCCGGTCCATTTGCCGGTCAGCATCAGCGCCGTGCCGATCATCGCCGGCACCCCCGTCGTATAGCTCACCGCCTGGCTGCCGACCTCGCGGAAACACTCCTCATGGTCGCAGATATTGTAGAGGTAGAGGGTCTTCTCGGCGCCGTCCTTCTCGCCGGTCGCGATATCACCGATGCAGGTCTTGCCCTTGGTGCGCGCGCCGAGATCACCGGGATTGGGCAGCACCGCCTTCAGGAACTGCAGCGGCACGATCTTCTGGCCCTGGAACTCGATCGGCTCGATCGCGGTCATGCCGACATTCTGCAGCACCGTCACATGCTGGATATAGGCATCGCCAAAGGTCATCCAGAACCGCGCCCGCTTCAGCTCCGGCATGTGTTTCGCCAGGCTCTCGAGCTCCTCGTGATACATGAGGTACATGTTCTTCTCGCCGACTTCGGGGAAGTCGAACGCGATCTTCTTCGACATCGCCGGCGTCTCGACCCATTTGCCGTCCTCCCAGTGGAAGGCCGGAGCCGTCACCTCGCGGATGTTGATCTCCGGGTTGAAGTTGGTCGCGAACGGATGGCCGTGGTCGCCGCCATTGCAGTCGAGAATGTCGAGCCGGTCCATCCGGTCGAACTGATGCTTGCGGAGCCAGGTGGCGAACACGCTCGTCACGCCCGGGTCGAAGCCCGAACCGAGCACCGCCATCAGCCCCGCCTCGTGGAACTTCTCCTGATAGGCCCATTGGTGGCTGTACTCGAACTTCGCCACATCCGGCGGCTCGTAATTCGCCGTGTCGATGTAATGGACACCCGTCGCCAGGCACGCCTCCATCAGAGCGAGATCCTGATAGGGCAGCGCCAGGTTCACCAGGATCTGCGGCTTCACCTTCTGGATCAGCGCCACCGTCTCTTCGATGATGTCGGCATCGATCGCATGGGTCTCGATCTCGCGCCCCGTGCGGGAGCGGACCGCCGTCGCGATGTCCTCGCATTTCGAGAGCGTGCGCGAGGCAAGCGCGATCTCCGGGAAGATCTCCGGGTTCATCGCCATCTTGTGGACCGCCACGGAGCCGACCCCGCCCGCGCCGATCACCAGAACCTTGCTCATCTCGTCCCCCTTCAGCCGTTCCTGTCATCGGGCGGCCAGGACCTCCGGCCCCGGCGTTCCCGCTCGATCTCGTCGCGCACCTCTGCCCTGATGCGCTCCTCTTCCTTGATCTCCTCGCGCCGGATCTCCTCGGTCGGCTTCAGAACCATCACGATGGCCAGCCCGATCGCCGGAGACAATGCGAGCGAAGCGACGAAACCGAGCAGAAAGCCCCGTCCGCGGCTCATCGACAGCCAGCCGACGAAGCCCGAACCGACCAACCAGAGAATAGCGTAAATCACGGCTCTCCCCCTCGGTGGCGCATGCCTCAATGCTCGTAATAGGTGTAGCCGCTCATGCTGTCCTTGTAGAGCGCGATGAGCTGGCGGCGCTCGGCGGTGGTGAGGCGGCCGTCGGAGACCCGGCTCTCGACCCGGGCCTTGAAGGCGTCGATGCAGTCGCGCGGGTCGTACTCCACATAGGAGAGCACCTCGGCGATCGAATCCCCCTCGGTCTCGTGCAACAGGTCGTAGCCGCCGTCCTCGCGCAGGTCGATCGTCACGACATTGGTGTCGCCGAAGAGATTGTGCAGATCGCCGAGCGTCTCCTGATAGGCGCCGACGAAGAAGACGCCGAGATAGTATGGCTCGTGCTCGCGCAGATCATGCACCGGGAGCGCCGACTGCACGCCATGCGCCATCACGAAGCGGTCGATCTTGCCGTCGCTGTCGCAGGTGACATCCGAGATCACGGCGCGGCGCGTCGGCGCCTCGTCGAGCCGCTGGAGCGGCATGATCGGATGCACCTGGTCGATCGCCCAGACATCGGGCAGCGACTGGAAGAGCGAGAAGTTGCCGTGATAGATATCCGCCTGCCCGTCGAGCGCCTCGGCGACGTCCTCCGGCAGCTCTTCGGCCTCGCCGGCCACCCGCTTGATCCGGTCCATGGCATAGAGGAACACCCGCTCGGCGCGGGCCATCTCGCGCAGCCCGATCTGGCCGCGGCGGAAATGCGCGCGCAGCTCCTCGCGGTACCAGGTGGCATCCGAGATGCACTCCTGCAGCCGCGCCTCGGAGACATAGGTGGGGATCTCCGAGAGGCTCTGGAGGTAATGGTGGTCGCCCTGTTCCGCGCTCTCGGGCGTCGCAGTGTCGTAATAGGTCGCCTCGAGCACGTTGAAGAGCAGCATCGAGGAATAGGCGACGGTGGCCCGGCCGCTCTCGGTCACAATCGTCGGATGCGGCTCGCCGGCGGCATCGAGCGCGAACTTCACGGTCTCGATCAGGTTGGTGCAGTACTCCTCGAGCGAGTAGTTGATCGAGTTGGCCGAGGCCCGGTGCTCGCCGGTGTAGTCGATGCCGAGCCCGCCGCCGAGATCGAGATGGGTGAGCGGCGCGCCCTCGCGGCGGAGCTCGACGAAGACATGCGCCGCCTCGTCGGCCGCCATGCGCGCCTCGTTGACGCTCGGGATCTGGCTGCCGAGATGGGAGTGCTGGAGCGTCAGGCAGTGGCTGAGCCCGGCCCCCTTCAGCCGGTCGAGCACCTCGACCACCTGGTTCGTGGTCATGCCGAAGGCCGAGCGATCGCCCGAGCTCTCGGCCCATTTGCCCGAGATCTTGCGCGTGAGCTTCACCCGCACGCCAAGCGCCGGCTCCTCGCCCAGCGCCTCGGCCTCGGCCAGCACCGTGTCGAGCTCGCGCGGGCTCTCGAGCACGATCACGCAGTGGATGCCGAGCTTCTTGGCCAGGATCGCGAGGCGCACGAACTCGGCGTCCTTGATCCCGTTGCAGATGATCAGGCTGTCGGGCGCGAGGTTGCGCGAGAGCGCGATCAGCAGCTCGGGCTTCGAGCCCGCCTCGAGCCCGAAGCCCCAGCTCCGCCCATGCTCGACGATGCGGTCGACCACCTCGGCCTGCTGGTTGACCTTGATCGGGAAGACGCCCTGATAGCGACCCTGATAGCCCGCGCCCTCGATCGCAGTGAGAAACGCCTCGTTGATCGCCTTCAGCTGGTGCTCGATATAGGCGTTGACGCGCAGCAAGACCGGCGGACGGATGTCGCGCGTCTCGAGCTCGCGGATCACCTTCGGGAGCGCGATCGGCATCGCGTCGGGGCGGAGCGGGTTGAGCAGCCCGACCTCGCCCGTCTCCAGCACGGTAAGCAGCCCGTGGCCCCAGCGCTCGAGCCCGTAGACATCCGACGGCTTGGTCATCCGCGCCTCCCTAAAGGTCCTCCATTCCCTACCACCTTGGGCAGCGGGGCGCGCGACCTAATCCGCAGATGCCCCGAGCGCAAGGGCACGCGGCAATGGGCGGGCTTGCGGGTGTGCACCGGCTCGGCCAGCATTGCGGTGCACACAGGGAGGCGCGCTGATGAACGAGCGGATCGCAGTGATCGGGGGCGGGATCGTCGGAGCAGCGATCGCCTGGAGGCTGGCGGCCGAGGGCGCTCCCGTGCGGCTGCTGGATGCGGGGGTGACCGGCGCGTCGCATCAGTCGATCGGCTGGATCAATGCGGCCTGGGGGAACGCGCCCGACTATCTGCGCCTCCGCCTGAACGCGATCGCGGCCTGGCAGGTGCTGACGCTGCCGGAGCTCGGGCTGCGTTGGACCGGAACGCTGAGCTGGGAGGCAGACGACCCCGCCGCCCATGCCGAGCGCCACGCCGCCATCGGCCAACCGATCCGCGTCGTTTATCGCGCCGGCATCGCCGAGCTCGAACCCGACCTCGCCGAGCTGCCGGAGGCGGCCGTTCGGTGTGCGGAGGAGGGGGTCGCCGATGCGACCCTCGCCGCGGCGGCGTTCCATCGGGCGGCGGTCGAGGCCGGTGCCGAGATCGA
>CAYORO010000023.1:0-25298 GCA_964406355.1 uncultured Limibaculum sp. | reverse complement strand
CAGTTGAAGGGGAACAGCAAGTATCATACTGTGCGGTCGCCTGGGGAGACGTGCGCGCGGTGCGTGACGTTGCCCGGCGTGGTCTTTCTCGGGTCGATCGGCGGCGTGTGCCGCACGGCTGCCGGAGCGATAGAAAAGGGACAGGTGAGAGCATGCTGAGTGAAACGGAGATCATGGAGCTGGAGCAGGGGATTGCCAATGTCCTGCGGATTGCCACTCCGGTCGAAGAGGGCTCGGACGACGAGGCGCGGATTGCTGCGGTGCGGGACGAGATCCTGGCTGAGGAGCCGAACACGCTCCAGGAGGCGTTCACCATCCTGGTCGACCTCGACGACACCGAGGTGACGCGGCTGGTTTCCAGCTATTATCAGGTCTTCCTCGGCCGCCAGCCGGATCCGGCGGGTCTCACCTTCTGGGTGCAGCGGGTCGAGGAGGCGGCGACGGAGCTGCTCGCCGAGCAGGGCATCGACATCGGCGACGCGACCGAGCAGCAGATCGAGAACGCGATCCGCGTGGTCACCGCCAACACCGACGATCCCAACTCGCTGGCCAATGTCTTCGCGAGCTTCGGCACGGTGGAGGAGCCGAGCGAGTTCGCGACGATCTATGGCGGCCTGTCGGTCGAAGGCGTCGTGCGCGAGTTCTACCGCAACAACCTGGGCCGCGACCCGCTGGTGCCGGACGAGGACGGTCTGACCGACGTCGCGGGCTTCACCTTCTGGGTGAACGCGACCAACCAGCGCATCGACGAGGGCGTCGAGGCGGGCATGTCGGAGGAGGACGCGTTCCAGGAGGCGATCAGCCAGCTGGCGGTCGACTTCGTGTTTGCGAACGAGACGCAGGACACGGTGTTCGGCCCGCTGCTCGACTCGCTGCTGATCAACCTCGCGAACGAGGGCGACAGCGCGCTCGATCCGGACGGCTCGCTGTTCGACGTGACCGGCGACTTCATCCCGGTGGCGACGCAGCTCGACGCGGTCACCACGCTTCTGCAGCTCAACACCGCGCCGGGCGCGACGCCGGACTCGATCGGCGGCCTGGACGATGACGGCAAGTTTGTCGTCGCCGGCGGGTCGGATATCGACGCGCTGCGGCTGGCGGGCGACGCCTCGGTGCGGATCGACTTCACCGATCCGCGCGAGCAGCTCGAGGGCATCGACATCGACGGCTCGAAGGACGGTGTTCTCGGCGCCGACGAGGTGTTCGACGGCATCACCTTCGACGAGCAGGACGCGGATTTCCGCCGCATCTTCGATGTGTCGAACTTCGACATCATCGATGCGCATCCGCGCGGCGACGCGCTGCTCAACCCGGGCCTGACCGATGGCGATCCGGCCAATATCGGCTTCTCGGGCAACCTCTATTTCGACGGCACCGGCTTTGACGGCACCGGCACGAACCTCAACGGCAACATCGTGCTCGGCGGCTACGGCGCCGACGTGATCTTCACCGGCAACGGCAACGACTTCATCTCGTCGGGCGGTCTCGACGACAACATCAAGGCCGGCCGCAACGCCGACTTCATCTACCAGGAGCTGTCGCGGCTCGACGATCCGTTCTCGGGCGACGATGGCGAGATCGACGGCGGCGCGACCTTCGACGACGATCCGGCGGCCGACAGCGACTGGCTGCTGCTCGAGGCCTCGGATGACGAGGAGCCGGTGGTTGTCTCGCTCAGCGAGGACAGCAACGACCTGGGCTTCGACGTCAATGCCGGCGACACGCTGGTCGATATCGACGACTTCCTCGCCCAGCTGATCGCCGACGAGGACATCGGCGTGATCTCGACCCGCTTCGGCAACGACGCCGCGCGGATCCAGAACATCGAGAACGTCAACGCCTCGGGTAACTTCTACAAGTTCCTCGACACCGCGGTCTCGGCCGACTTCTCGACGGCCTATGCCGCGGCGGGCAACTTCACCAACTTCGACGAGCAGGCGCCGCTGATCCTGCGCATCGTGTTCGACGGCGAGATCGACGGCGAGCCCTTCGAGTTCGCGATCGAGCCGGCCGATCTCGCGGGCGTCACCGACATGACCTCGCTGCGCGTCGCGGTGCAGGCGGCCTTCGACGCCGATCCGCGCTTCGCCGGCAACGTGACCGTGCCGCTCGACAGCAACCCGGTCGAGGGCTTCAACTTCCCCGACGACTTCCTCAACCTCGATGCCGACGGCAACCTGCTCGGTGCCGACGGCTCGATCGTCGAGGCGGGCTCCGAGGGCGATGTCGGCCCGGTCGATCCGGACGACACCACCCAGGGCCGCTTCGGTCCGGTCGCGCTGGCGATCTCCCGCGAGGGCTCGGGCATCGACTTCAACGGCATCCCGGGCGTTGCGGTCGACGAGGCCGAGGATGTCCGCTCGCTGACCCGCGACTTCACCACCATCGAGAACCTGATCCCGGATCTGTTCTTCGGCGACAACCGCGACTTCTCGCCGGAAGAGGCCGAGTTCCGCGTGCCGGCGCTCAGCCCCGGCGTCACCGCGCAGCTGATCCTGTTCGGCACCGAGGCCGAGGACGGTTTTGAGGGTCTGGGCGAGGAGGACCGTGGTGATGACGGTCTTGGCGACATCCCGATCGGCAGCATCGCCGAGGATGGCGGCAACATCCTGATCGCCGGCTACGACAACGACTACGTGGCGGGCATCGGCGGCGACGACCTTCTGATGGGCGGCGATCTCGAATTCCTGCTGACCCACCGCCACAACCCGAACCTCTTCAACACCGCGACCGGCGGCATCTCGGTCAACGCGGCCGACGGCATCGCGGATGACGGCCGCGACACGCTGATCGGCGGCGACGGGTCGGACGACCTGGTGTTCGAGGCCGATGGCGGCATCTATGCCGGCGACAACGACGGCTCGGCCGGGCTCGACGAGCGGGTCAGCAGCGACGACAACGAGGGTGCCGGCACCGACACGCTGTGGTTCACGCTGTTCTCGGTCGGCCGTCTGGCCGGCACGGTCCGCGCGACCGACGGCTCGCGCCAGGACTTCCTCGCGCTCGCCCTCGAGGACTCGAACTTCAACGAGGACGGCACGATCGATCCCGAGAGCGATCTCGCGGTCGCGACCCAGGACCTGACCGGCATCAATGTCGACGAGGTGAATGCCGAGCTCGACGCGGTCAACCTGATGGTCGAGGATCTGGTGTTCCGCTTCGACCTCGGCGTCGGCGCGGGCTTCGACTACCAGGGCGGCGATGACGATCCCTTCGTCGGCGATCTGCAGGGCGCCGACCGGGCCGGCACGGCCGACCAGACCAACTACCGCTCGGGCTTCTCGGCCTCGACCATCGTCGACATCGAGGACTTCAACGCCTCGGGTCTCAACCTGCGTCCCGATGCCGGTCTCGACTATCTGGCGGCGGGCGTCGAGGGCGATGCCGGCACCGACCTGACCTTCGAGAACCGGCAGAACTACCGCGGCACCAACGCGCGGGTCGACATCCGCGGCATCGACGAGTTCTCGGCGATCGAGGCCTCGGTCGAGAACGGCAGCGGCACCGATGACGCGATCCTCATCACCACCGGCACCGACCAGGACTTCACCACCGACCGGCTGGCGGCGGACTTCAATGTCAGCTTCGTCGATGCCGAGGGCGGCGCGATCGCCGATCTGGTCTATGCCAAGAGCGAGGACTTCTCGGACGGCACGCCGCCGTCGGTGCTGAACACCGGCGTCGGCTCGGACATCGCCGAGAACCGCCTGTTCACCAACCGCGGCAACGACGTGCTCGAGGGCCGCGGCGGCGATGACTGGCTCGAGGGCCGCGAGGGCGACGACATCTTCATCGTCGCGCTCAACGAGACCGCGAGCAGCCAGGATGTCAGCGACGCCTTCGGCGACATCCAGCAGGGCGACAACGTCAACATCATCGCCCGCCGGCTCGACCTGCAGACGATCGATGACGAGACCGGCATCCTGACGCCGGGCGGCGACGGCCTGGTCGACGAGCCGGTGTCGGGCGCTGCCGCGGTCGGCCGCGACTTCCGCAACGATCTCGCGGATGCGCCGCCGATCACCATCACCACCCGGACCTTCCAGCTGCAGCCGGCCGAGGACATCGATGTTCCGGGCGGTCGCGACGACTGGTCGACGGTGTCGGAGATCCTCTTCATCTTCGCCGGCCAGCCGCCGGTGGTGGTGGACTTCGAGGGTCAGAACATCACGGATGCGGAAGAGGCCGCGGCGCTGATCGCGCTCGAGCTCGACAGCCGCTTCTCGGTGTTCGCGAACCGCACCGTGGTGAACGATCCGGACACCGACGAAGACGACATCGACATCGATCCGACCGATCCGAATGCCGGTCTGGTGTTCCCGCCGATCAGCGCGGCGGACCCGCAGGTCGAGCATGTCGACGCGGTCTACATCCAGTTCAACCTCGCCGAGGTGAACGACTTCATCGATCCGGTGGTCACCTTCCGCTCGGATGCGGGTGATGTGGGCAACTCGTCCTTCGGCATCGAGGCCTTCCAGGACACGGTCGTGGTGCCGGCGCCGGATGTGGTCGAGGACGACCAGGTCGTCTTCCGGTCCTACCAGAACCGCTTCGACGACGAGAGCATCCCGGACCGGCAGGCCTCGCTCGGCCTCGAAGCCTATGCCGAGGACCTGGTGGTCGGTGTCGAGGACGGCACCACCAAGCTGGTCGAGGGCCAGGAGTACCGGATCTTCTTCGACGATCTGAAGGAGAACGACACGGTCAGCCTGACGCTCAACGGCATGACCTACACCCGCACCGTCGACTTCGCGGGCACCGAGGCCACGGCCGAGTCGGAGACCACGGAGGCGTTCCTCCAGGCCTTCGCCGACGAGATCAACCACAAGATCTCGAAGGACCCGCACAGCCGGGACGGCCATATCGAGGTGCTCTTCGACAACGCGCCGTTCGGCTCGGGCTCGCCCAACGACGATGACCAGAACGACGGCGCGCTGATCATCCGCGAGCGGGCGGTGGCCGACGACAGCGCCGAGCATGTCTATATCCGCTTCCCGCAGGTCTCGATCCAGAACAACTCGGGCGGCGACGCGCCGACCTGGGTCGTCAAGGAGACCTCGGACACCTCGGTGGTGCTCTTCGACTACGACTACCGCGATGCGGAGACCGACGGCCTCAACCGCGGCGTGGACCGTCTCGACCAGCGCAACCAGCCGGGCGAGTCGTTCGACGACCGGTTCATCACCTTCGAGGACACGACCGCGCTCAACCGCGCGATCCTGCAGGACAACCCGGATGCGGGCGGCCTGCTCGAGGGTCTCGACATCACGGTGTTCAACAATCCGGGCGCACCGGGCTTCCGCGATGCCAACGACTTCTTCGAGAACGCGGTCGAGGTGGATCTGCGCGCGCAGATCACCACCGACCCGAACGATGCCTTCCTGCCGGAGAACGACTTCGAGCAGGTGACCGGCAACGAGTTCGACCGCGGTCAGCCGACCTCGGGCAGCTTCTCGGGCCTCAACGGTGACGACAACCTGCGCGGCGGCACGGGCATCGACACCATCCTCGGCTACACCGGCGACGACCGGGTGATCGCCTCGACCAACTCGAACTCGCTGTTCCTCGAGACCTACAACGGCGGCGTGAACGTGGTGGTGGACGACGAGACCGGCGCGATCCAGGAAGAGGGCACCCTCGACCCGATCGACGACCGTCCGTCGGGCCTCGACCAGACCGCGGGCGAGGACGAGACCCTGCTCCAGTTCTTCGACGCGCTGATCCTCAAGCAGGGTGCGGCGTCGGAGGCGCTGGAGACCGAGCGGGCGCCGTTCAACTCGACCGCCGACTTCCTGGTGACGGTCACCGGCATCGCCGAGGACTTCTCGGCGGACGGCACCGTCGGCGTCGACGAGAACGACGACGAGATCTTCACCGAGCACACCATGACCTTCCTCAACTTCGAGGTGGTCCGCACGCTGAACGACCAGGCCGATGACGAGCTCGTCTTCGGCGGGGCGATCACCTCGGTGAACTACAACAACGGCGAGACCGAGAGCGCGGTCTCGGGCGACGGTGACACGATCTTCACCACCGGCAGCGGTGATGACGAGGTCGAGGGCGGGGCCCAGTTCCAGGGCTTCGAGCGCGTCACCGGCTCGGCGGGCGACGACACCCTGACCGGCGGCAAGCAGAACGAGACGCTGATCGGCGGTGCCGGCGACGACATGATCGATGGCGGCATCGGCTCGGACTCGCTCTCGGGCGGCTCGGGCGATGATGCGATCATCGACACCGGCATCGAGGAGGACACCAGCGGCGAGTTCACCAAGGAGTTCGATGCCGACGACACCATCGACGGCGGCACCGGCGACGACACCCTCGCCGACGGTGAGGGCGACGATGTGGTGAGCGGCGGCCTCGGCGAGGATCTCATCATCCTCGGATCGGGTGCCGACACGGTCGATGCGGGCGACGGCACCGACACCATCCTCAACACCTTCGACGGTGATGCGGATGTGATCGAGGTCGGCCTCGGTCTCGACTATGTCCACCTCTTCGACCCGAACGACGGCGACTTCGTCGAGGGCGAGACCATCGACTTCACCGGCTTCGACGGCCTCTTCAACGCCGGCAGCGGGCTCGACTCGGCGCTCGACGATGCCGAGGTCATCACCGATGCGCTCGGCGGCAACGTGGTCTCGATCACCGATCTCAGCGGCGAGGGCGGTGTGCCCGAGGCGTTCACCGGCGGTGTGGTGATCCAGTTCTTCGGCGACACGCCGGACAGCTCGCCGGACGAGGACGGGGATGACGAGGACGAGGCCTTCGAGATCACCTTCGTCAGCGCCGACGGCACGACCACGACCGAGACGATCGCGGTCGGCGTCGATGCCGATGCGACCGAGGCGCCCGAGCTCGCGGTCGCGGTGCATGACGCGCTCGAGACCCGCGGCTACACCGTCGCCTATGACGGCACGGCCGGGGTCACGGACGCGATCATCGTGACGGCCGATCCCGAGGGCAACGGAGTTGCGGTCCAGAACATCGAGTCGGTGAACGCCGATGTCGATGGCGATGCGGAGACCGGCCTCGGCGCCGCGGCCGACCAGGGCTTCGGCGTGACGATGGATCTGCGCAACGCCTCGATCTCGGCCAGCCGCTTCAACCTCAACGGTGGCACCGCGATCCTGTCCTCCAACACCTTCGCCTTCGGCTCGGTGGTCTTCGCCTCCGACTTCGAGGCGCTGAGCCAGATCATCTTCGCCTCGAGCGATGGTGGCGAGCCGGTGACCAACCAGCTGTCGAACAGCAACCTCGACGGTGGCGCGCAGACGCTCCGCTCGGGCGTGATCATCATCGGCGACATCCTCGGCACCGAGGAGGTGGACGACACCCTGACCGGCAACAGCGACGGGTGGAACGAGACCTTCATCGGCGGTCTCGGCGACGACACCATCGACGGTGGCGACGGCGACGACACGATCTTCGGCTTCGGCAGCGACGACGATCTCGAGGACGGCCAGTCCGACGACGACAGCATCGCCGGCGGCTCGGGCGACGACTGCATCAAGGCCGGCTCCGGCGATGACAGCGTCGAAGGTGGCGCTGGCCAGGACGGCATCGAAGGCGGCGACGGCGACGACACCCTCGACGGCGGTGCCGGCGGCGACGTCATCTTCGGCGGCTCGGGCGACGACCTGATCACCGTCGGTGCGGCGGAGATCGCCACCTTCGACGAGGACGACCTGGTCTTCCTCGAGGAGGACGAGAGCGGCGAGGATATCGACGATGTGCTCGCCGAGGACGGCAACGTCTTCTCGGTGTTCCTGAAGGCCGGCTCCTGGGTGAATGTCGACATCGACAACGGCTTCGACGGTGGCGACGACAGCAGCTTCGACTCCCAGGTCACGGTCGAAGGGCCGGGCGGCTCGGGCTCCGACGACCTCACCGTCGGCGGCAGCGCGACCGACTCGGTGACCTTCGAGGGCGATCCGGACGAGCTCGACCCGTCGGATGCGGCTCCGGAGGATCCGTTCGGGTTCTTCATCGCCAATGTCGACGGCGTCTACACCTTCACCGTCGAGGCGCAGGATCCGGGCTTCACCTTCTCGGCGACCGCCGCGGACAGCTACGAGATCACCGACCAGAGCGGGACCGTGCTGGTCGGCACGGGCTCGGGTGTCGACGACATCAACCTCGATCCGGAGATGGGTCCGGTGGTCCCGTCGCTCATCGACCCGAACGCCGACGGTCTCACCGACGACGCCCTGGTCGGGGCGGGTGCCGATGCGATCCTCGGCACGGCGGACGATGTCTGGGCGGCTGCGGGCTTCACCGTGGCTCCGGGCACCATCGCCGGCGTCGACACCGACACCCTCACCGGCGGCAACCAGTTCGACCTCACCGTGGAGTCGAACTTCGACCCGCTCTTCGACGACGGCCTCTTCCGCGAGAGCTGGACCTTCGACCTCATCCTGAGCGGCAACACCGCCTTCGGCGAGGCGGGCGATGACACCATCACCGGCGGCGGCGGCTTCGACAGCCTGGTCGGCGGTGCCGGGGCCGACTCGATCTCGGGCGGCGGTTCGTTCGACGTCCTCCAGGGCGGTGCCGGCGGCGACGTCATCCTCGGCGAGGGCGGCGACGACCGGATCCAGGGTGACGCGGGCGCCGACACGCTCACCGGCGGTGCCGGCGACAACGTGTTCGTCTACAACCCGAACGGAACCTTCGACAACGACGACAGCCGGCCGACCGAGGGCGGCATCGACACCATCACCGACTTCGAGGCCGGGGACGACTTCCTCGACATCAGCGCCTTCGCCGGCACCAACGGCCTGCCGGCAACCCGCCCGCTCGACGTCGCCTTTGTCGAGACGGATCTCAGCGAGGATGTCGAGAACGACTTCGGCCTCACCGGCGACGATGCCGAGCCGTTCGATGTCCTGATCGTCCAGGATGGCGAGGAAGCCCTCGTGATCCTCGACATCGGCGATATCGATGATGTGTTCGACCAGCAGGATCTCGCGATCCGGCTGCAGAACGGCGACTCGGGCGACTTCAACCTCAACCCGGCGGGTGACGACGGCTTCATCTTCAACGTGCTGGACGGGACGACCTACAACCTGCTCGACAGCAACCTTGAAGAGATCGACCTCTTCGGCGCCGACGGTATGGCGGGCACCTCGGACGACCTCGTCGATCCGGGCGTCGATGCCACCTTCGGCACCAATGACGACACCGCCCTCAACCTGCCGGGCATCGCCGACGGCACCTTCGCCGCCGGCACCGACCCGATGATGACCGGGACCGCCAACGCGATGTTCGACCTCGACGAGGACGGCGTCCCGACCGCGGTCAACGGCTTCGCCCCGCTCAACGACGACAACGGGCCGGACATCTTCATCTACCCGGAGATGCCCGACATCCTGATCGCCTGATCAGAGCCACGAAAGGGGCCGCCCAACGCGGCCCCACCCCAAGACACCAGGAAAGGCCGGGCCAAGCGCCCGGCCTTTCACCTTTTGCGCTCCCGTGCTCCGTGCGGCGTATCCGGTTCAAGCCCGCACCGAAAATCTTCCGATGAACCCATTTCCATTCCGAGATCACAAAGTGATTGGCGGGTCCAATCTCGCGCTCGCCAATCGTTGGCAATGGAGACTCCAATGGAAAGCTTGAGCCCCGGCGTGATCCGGGAGGATGAGATAGTGATCGGTACGTTGGATAACGATGAGATCTTGACCACGGACGCCGTCGAGGAGATTTTCGGCCGGGCCGGAGACGACACCATCAACGCCGCCGGTGGCGATGACTTCATCGCGGGCGGCGCCGGGACCGACAGCATCTCGGGCGGTGAGGGCAATGACGACATCCTGGCCGGCAGCGGCGACGACACCATCATCGGCAATCGCGGCGACGACACGGTCCACGGCAATGCCGGCGACGACCTGATCGTCTGGAACAATGGCGACGGCTCGGACGACTTCAGCGGCGATCAGGGCGACGACCGCGTGCAGGTCCGCTTCGACACCGACCTCGTCAACACCGATCTCGAGAACGACGATGTCGCCCGCATCGCGCCCGGCGAGTTTGCCCGGATCGACTTCGCGCGCACCGCGGTCAACGGCCAGAGCGAGGTCGGCCTCTTCGCCCTCGACATCGCCGAGACCGAGACGCTCGAGGTGCGGTTCGGCGCCGGTGAGGACCGCGCGCGGCTCGAGGACGGCATCTTTGAGCGCATTGAGGTGCAGCTCGACGGCGGCCGCGACGAGGCCGACACCGCGCCTGCCGCCAATGGCCGGGGTGACACGCTCGATCTTGGGCGGCTGACCACCGGGGTCCGTGTCGATCTCGACGAGAACAACCAGGGCGTCCTGCAGGAGGCGAACGAGCTCTCCGACAGCACCCGCCCGGGCCTGTCCGAGTTCGGCAACCTCCAGATCGACGGCGAGGTGGTGATCGCCGAGCTGAATGACTTCGAGAACGTGATCGGCACCGGCTTCGACGACGCGATCTTCGGCAACGCTCAGAACAACGTGCTGCGGGGCGGCGCCGGCGACGACGTGATCCATCCCTTCGGCGGCAACGACCTCGTCGATGGCGGCGAGGGCACCGACCGGCTGCTGCTCCAGGGCTTCGGGGCCGGGCAATTCGTCGACTTCAACGGCGAGGTGGCGGGCGATCTCAACGCCGCCGGGACCGGCATCGCCGGGGGCGCCACGATCAACCGTTTCATCTCGATCGAGAACGCCAATGGCAGCTCGGTGGGCGGCGACGTGATCCTCGCCAATGCGCTCGACAACGATCTCGACGGGTTGGGCGGCGACGATGTGATCGAGGGCCGCAAGGGCAATGACAGCCTGGATGGTGGTGAGGGCAACGATGTCCTGCGCGGCCAGAACGGCGACGACCTGATCGATGGCGGCGTCGGCGCCGACACCATGTTCGGCGGCTCGGGCACCGACACGGTCAACGGCGGCGACGATGCCGATGTGCTTGGCGGCAATGCGGGCGATGACAGCCTCGTCGGCAACAAGGGCGACGACACCGTGCGCGGTGGCAATGGCGACGACCTCATCGTCTGGAACAACGGCGACGGTTCCGACCTCTTCAACGGCAACGAGGGCACCGACACGGTCGAGGTCAACTTCAACACGGATCTCGTCGAGACCGACCTGCAGAACGACGACACCGCGCGTATCGTCATCAACGATGCTCGGATCGACTTCGCCCGCACCGAGGTCAATGGCCAGAGCGAGGTCGGCCTCTTCCAGCTCGATATCCGTCAAGTGGAGACGCTGGAGGTCAATTTCGGCGGTGGCGACGACACGGCCGATCTCCGCCTCGAGGTCGTCGCCGTTGGGCCCGACGCCGAGAGCATCGCCTCGCCGACCGTCGTCCTCGACGGGGGAGCGGGCAGGGACACGCTGGACCTCTCCACGATCGTCACGGCTCTGCCCAGCGGTGCAGCGGTCGATCTCGCGGCGGGCACGGTTGCGGTCCCGATCGGGGAGAGCCTTGCCTATGAAGCGGTTGCACTGGGCTTCGAGGACGTCATCGGGACCGAGGGCGAGGATACCCTTTCTGGCGGCGCCGACGACAACGCGCTCCGCGGCGGCATCGGGGCCGACCGCCTGACCGGCGAGGCGGGGGCCGACAGTTTCGTCTTCGCCGATGGCGAGGGCGGCGACACGATCACCGATTTCGCGATCGCCGAGGACCGCTTCGGGCTCGATGCCGCGAGCTTCGGGGTTGCGGGCGAGGTGGCGTTCCAGAACGTCGCGCGCGATGGCGAGGGCACGGATGCAGCGCTCGTCGGCGTGCTCGAGGGCCAGAACGTCTATGTGCTGCAGGGCACCTTCGAGGGCAATGCCGGCGGTGCGGCCGATGCGTTGGCCGAGGCGCTCGCCGGTGGCGTGGACGAGGGCGGCGGCTTCTTCGTCTACTTCAACACCAACCTCAATGTTAACCGGCTGTTCTTCGCCGAGGACCTCGACAATGTCGATGGCGGGATCCAGCAGCTGGCCAATCTCGGCGACGCCACCGATGTGGCCGACGCCCTTGACGATCTCGCCGATTTCTCGGCCGAGAACTTCAGCTTCGACACCAGCGATCTGGTGCTCTGAGCCTCGGGGCCGCCTGCCAGGGGCGGCCCTTTCCCGGCTCGGCGGGCGTCACTCCGTCGGGCAGGGGGGTCCGGCCTCGGCCCACCGCATCAGGAAATCCATCGACACCTGCAGCGAATTGGGCGCCGGCACGCGCGTGCCGCCCGGTGCCCAGGCCCAGTGCAGGATCAGGTCGTGATCCAGGTGCTCGGCCACCTCGCGGATCGTCCGCCCGCCATTGCGCTCGGGGTCCTTCAGCTGCGCTCAGATATGGGCCGAGGACTTGCCGACCCACGCCGCCTCGACCGGCGCCAGCGCCCAGGACATCGCCACCTTGGGCGGCGCGTGGGGGATGTCGTTGGCCGTCGGGTTGGGTGCGCTCAGCGTCGTGTGGCAGGTCGAGCGGATGACGAACTCCGCGCCGATCCGGCTCTCGCCGCCATTGATGTTCATGCCGTGGGGCCGGGTCTCGCCATAGCCCGGGCCCGACCACATCGGCAGGTTGTCCGCCCCACATGGCAGTTCGCACAGCGCGGATGCGAGGCGATCTCGTAGAACTGGGCCCAGCTGTCGAGCCCCCCTCCCGGCTGATCGAGCCCTCCATCTGGGCGGTGATCTGGTCGGGCAGCACCGGCACGCCGCAGTCGATGGCGCAGACCACCCGTTCGCCCCAGCCGGCCCTCTCGGCGGCGAGCCGCAGCATGCCCGCCTCGCGCGGCGCGTGGTCCATGCGGGAGAGGCGGAAGTCGACCGGGTCGATGCCTGCCTCCGCCGCCAGCCGGTCGATCATCGTCTCGACTGAATAGGCGGTGTGGGTCGAGCCCACGGAGCGCCACCAGGGCACCGGCACCTTGAGCTCGGTCGTCTTGAGCTCGAGCCGCTGCGCGCCCACCGCATAGGGCAGCTTGACCGCGCCCTCGACCGAGGTCCCGTCGATGCCGTTCTTGACGAAGTAGGGCTCGAAGAAGGTGTTCGCGAGGATCGACTGGCCGGCGATCCGCTGGTGCCAGCCGACGATGTTGCCCCCGGCATCGCGCCCCGCGCGGCGGTCGCGTCGACGCTTTCCACCCTGCCGCCGAAGCGGGGCGGGCGGGCGAGGACTGCGGCAGCATGCCGGGCAGGTGGATGTCCTGGGTATAGATCGCCTGGCCGCGCGCCTTGGCCGGGCCGTCGAGCCGGGTGATCTCGGGCGCGGTCAGCCGCCGCCGAACGGATCCGCCACCCGCGGCCAGAAGTTCAGATCCCGACGGGTGAAGGGGATCTCGCCGGTGTTGGGGTTCACCCGGCCGGGTGTCGCGCAGAAGATCACCTCGGGCGCGATCGCGGCGAAGGGCGCGTAGAAGTGGAAGAGCGACTTGACCACGACGAGCCGCTTATCCGCGAGCCGGATGCCGAGCTGCTCGAAGGCTTCGGGGTGATAGACCTGTGTGCGGAGGTCGTTGATCACCAGATCGATCTCGCCCTCGACGCGGAGCCAGACCATGGTGCCGAGCGGCTCGAGCCCGGCGCCGAGATGCTGACCGAGGCCCGAGGCGATGCGCATGATCCGCCCCGAGATGTCGAGCGGGTCGCCCGAAGCGGGCTCGGTCTTGCCGCCGAGGCGGAGCTGGATATCCGCCCCGTCGCCCGCATCCTCGCACGCGCGGACCGCCATCGGGTCCCAGTAGATCCCCGAGGCGACGCCGGTCAGCCCGCGCGCGAGCACGGCCCGGAGCACATGGGTCGCGTCGCCCGGCGCGCCGGCGCCTGAATTGTCGGACATGTCGGCCAACACTACCGGATGCCGCTCGGCCGCCGCGGCCCGGTCGAGCGCGGTCGGCAGATCGGGATAATCCGGCACCAGTTCGGCGCGCCGGTCGAAGAAGGCCCGGCCGAGCCGCTCGGCGGTTCGCTCGGCAAGTGCGTGGTCGCCGTCGGCCACCACCAGCATCCGCGCGCCCGTGGCAGGCAGGTCGGCCCAGGGAAAGCCGTGGCCGAGCGAGACCGAGAGGATCCCGGGCTCGGCCTCGGCGTCCGTGAGGCCGTCGACGACCTCCCGCATCGCTCCGGTCTTGGTGAGGAAAAGCGCCACCATCCGACAGTCGAACATCGCCATGGCCGGCGAGACCTCCCCGCGGCGCGTCGCGAGCGCCAGGTCGAACAGCTCCTCCGCCCGCGCCGAGGCGTCGTCATGGGGGTACTCCTTGAAGGCGATCACCAGATCCGCCGCCTCGAGCAGCGCGTCGGTCAGGTGGCAGTGGAGATCGAGCGCCACCCCGATCACCGCATCCGGGCAGAGCGACCGCACCGCTGCCGCGATGTCCGCCTCGCAGTGGTCGCACCCCTCGGCAACCATTGCGCCGTGGAGCTGCAGCAGCACGATGTCGGGCTGGCCGGCCGCCTCGAGGTCTCGCAGGATCTCGCCCCTGAGCGCAGCATAGGCCGCGCGCGTTGTCCGGCCCGCGGGTTCGGCGATGGCCGCGAGGCTCTCGGTCACCTGCCAGCCCAGCGCCTCGGCCCGCGCCCGCCAGACATGGAGCGCTTCGGTCATCAGATTGGGCGGCTCCTGCGTGGCGGTGCTGTGGCGGAGGAAAAACTCCTCATAGCCGCGCATCCCCGTGGGCACGGGCGAGAAGGTGTTGGTCTCGGTCGACAGCGTCGCCATGAAGAGGTGCATCGCGGGGCGGCTCCGATCGGGTGGTGGGAGGGCGGCAGAGGCCGAGACGCGGCTCGGTCGCAGTAGGCTGGGGGCCGCGGCCGGTCAACGCCCCCTCCCGGCGGCCGGACAGAGAGCAAGCGCTTTACTCTGGCGGGGTTGGCTCACATTTGATTAATGCCGGTTGGACGGAGGAGACCCGATGAAAGACGCGCAGGACACCGCCACGACCCCGACGAGCGCGACATCCGCCGACCGGGCCCCCGCCCGGACGGCACTTGGCCGGGGCGTTGGCGCAGGCTTTCTGGGCGCGCTCGGCTGGGTTGCCCTGAGCGCGGGCGACCCGGCCTCGCTCGTTGTCGGCCTGCCCACGGTGCTCTTTGCGGCCCTGATTGCCGCGCGGGTCGGCCGCGAGCCGAGCGCTGCTGCGTCCAGCGCCCGGGCCGAGAGCTGGCTCGCGGTGCCGACCTTCCTGCTCGGCCTGGTGCGCGACGTGCTCGCCAGCGCGACGCAGCTGGCCCTGCATGTGTTTCGCGAGCGGCTCGAGCTCGATCCCGGCGTGGTGCACCACAGGCTCCGGCTGCAGGGCGCCGAGGCGCGCGCGGCCTTCATGAACGCCGTCACCCTCACGCCCGGGACGCTCGCCGCGGATATCGACGACTCGGTCCTGCGCGTCCATGCGCTCGACCGCCGCGGCGGGACGGCGGCCGAGCTTGCCGCGCTCGAGGCGCGGATCGCCGCGCTCTATGACGAGCCGCGCGGGGCTGGTGGATGAGCGTGGAGCCCCTTCTCTGGGCAACGCTCGGGGCGGTCGCGCTGACGGCCGCGGTCGCCGTGATGCGCCTGCTCGGCGCCCGCGGGATCGCTGACGTGGTTCTGCTGCTCCAGCTCCTCTCGGCCAAGGCGATCGCGGCCTTTGTCCTGCTTTCGGTGCTCTACGCGGAGCCCGCCTTCGCCGAGACCGCACTCGCGCTCGCGCTCCTCGGCGCGGTGGCCGCCGCCGTCTTCGCACATCGGAGGCGCACGTGACGGCAGACGCGGTGCAGCTCGCGTTCGGCGGTCTCCTGCTCGCGATCGGCGTGCTGTTCATGGCGGCGGCAGTGGTCGCTGTGGTCCGGCTGCCGGATGCGCTGTCGCGCCTCCACGGGGTGACCAAGGCCGAGACCGCGGGGCTCGGCTTCGTGCTCGCCGGTGCCGTGCTGCTCGCGCCGAGCTGGCGCCTCGCCGTGGTTGCGCTGGCGGCCTGGCTCGCGGCGGCCGGGGCCGGGGCCGCCGCCGCGCATATGATCGCCGTCCGGCAACTCCGCGGCGAGGCAAGCGAATGAGCCTCGGCCTCGTCCTCGACGCGACCCTTGCGCTCTTCGTGCTGGGTCTGGCGATGGCGGCCGTCACGGCCCGCTCGGCCCGCATCGCTGTCGGCGCCTTCGTCGCGCTCGGGGTGATGGTGGCGCTTGTCTGGGCGCGGCTCGGGGCGCCGGATGTGGCGCTTGCCGAGGCGGTGATCGGCGCAGGCCTCACGGGCGCGCTGCTGCTCCGCCATATCGGCCTGACCGGCGAGGATATGGAATGAGCCTGCTGCTCGGCCTCGCCGCGATCGCCGCCGCCGCGGCACTCCTCTGGGGGCTCCTCGCGCTGCCGCCGGCTCCGGGGCTGGCCGAGCCCGTGGCTGCCCAGATCGCGGAGACCGGGGTCTCCAATCCCGTGACGGCGGTGCTGCTCGACTACCGGGCTTATGACACGCTGCTCGAGCTCCTCGTCGTGGTGCTCGCGGTGCTCGCCGCCGGGCCGCTGGCGCCTTCGCGCGCCGCGCCGCCGCCGCTGGCCGGACCGATGGTGCTGGGCGCGATCGGGGCGCTCGCGCCGGCGATCGTGGTGCTGGGCGGCTTCGTGCTCTGGATCGGGGCAAGTGCGCCCGGCGGCGCGCTCCAGGCCGCTGCGCTCTGGGCTGGCGCGCTGATCCTGCTCGAGACCGTGGGCCGCGGCGTCGTCCCGGCCCGGACGGCGCTCGCCAACGGGCTCACGGGGCTCGGCATCGCGGTGTTTCTCGGCGCCGGCGTCGCCGTGATGGGCCTGACCGGCACGCCGCTCGACTGGCCGGCAGAGGCCGCCGGCGCGATCATCCTCGGGATCGAGATCGCCGCGGGCGCGGCCCTCGCCCTCGGCCTTGTCATGCTCTACCGGGCCGGCACGCAGCCCACATGACCGCACCGACGTTGATCTATGCGGGCCTTGCAGCGGCCCTCCTGGGGCTGGGCCTCGCCGCGGTCGCGCTGCAGCGCAGCGCGCTCCGGCGGCTGATCGGGGTCAATGTGATGGGCCTCGGCGTCTTCACCGCGCTGCTCTTCCCGGGGCCGCTCGAGGCCGGCGCGCCGGATCCGGTGCCCCAGGCGCTGGTGATCACCGGGCTCGTGGTCGCCGTGGCAGCGACGGCGCTCGGCCTCGCGCTGATCCGCCGCGCCGGCGCGTCGCAGGACGCGCCGGACGGGGGCTGAGCCAATGGCCACAGACTGGATTGGCGGCGTCCCCGCCGCCCTTGTCGGCGTGCCGCTGCTCGGCCTCCTGGCCTGTCTCGCGCTGCCGCGGCTCGGGAGCCCGATCGCGAGTCTGACCGCGGCCGGGGTCCTCGCGCTTACCCTCGCGGCGGGGCTCGGCGGCGGGATCGGGACGAGCCTCGCGCTCGGCGGCTGGCCGGCGCCGCTCGGCGTCGTGCTGCGCCTCGACGCGCTTGCATTCGCCTTTGTCGCGGTGACCGCCGCGATCTTCGCCCTCGTCACGCCGGCCGCCCGGGACATCCTCGCCCGGCCCGAGGCGCCGCCGCTCTGGCTCGGTCTCCTGACGGGGATGATGGCGCTCTTCGTGTCGGGCGACCTCTTCAACCTCTTCGTCGCGCTCGAGGTGGCGGGGCTGAGCGCCGTGGCCCTCACAGCCCTCGGCGGCAGCGCGCAGGCGGCCCGTGCGGCCTTCGGCTATCTTTGCGTCAGCCTGACCGGCGGGCTTCTCTATCTCGCGGCGGTCGCGCTCCTCTACCGGGCGACCGGCACGCTCGACCTCGACCAGGTCGCGGCCGCCGGGCTCGAGGGCGAGGGGCTCGCCGCCGCTCTTGCGCTCGCCACCGCGGGGCTCCTGCTCAAGACGGGTGCCGCGCCGCTCCACCGCTGGCTGCCCCCGGCCCATGGCGCGGCGACCGCGGGGGTGAGCGCGGTGCTCTCGGGCGTGGTGGTCAAGGGCAGCCTCTATATCCTGCTGAGGCTCTGGATGGAGCTCGCGCCGCCCGCGCTTTGGGAGAGCCTCGGGCCATGGCTCGTCCTCCTCGGCCTCTTCGGGGCGGCGACCGGCAGCTTCGGCGCGATCAAGGCCGAGCGGCTGAAGCCGATGATCGCCTACTCCACCGTCGCGCAGATCGGCTATATGGTGCTCGCCTTCGGGGTCGCGGCCGAGGAGCCGCGGGCGCTCGGCGCGGTGCTGGCCTTCGTCGCAGCGCATGCCTTTGCCAAGGCCGCGCTCTTCCTCGCGGCGGGCGACATGGTGCGGGCCAACGGACATGACGAGGTCGCGCGGCTCGCCGATCCGGGGCCGGCCTGGGGACCGTCGCGGGGTGCGATGGCGATCGCGGCGGCGGCGCTGATCGGCCTGCCGCCGACCGGGGGCTTCGCTGCCAAATGGACGCTCGCGCAGGCCGGGCTCGAGGGGGGCTATTGGTGGATGCCTGTGGTGCTCGCACTCGGTGGGCTGACGACGGCGGTCTATATGGCGCGGCTCACGGCGGCGCTGATGCGTGTGCGACCGGTGGAGAGCGCCGGGGCCGCCGAGCCCATCGAGGCGGGCCGCCGCGGCTGGGCAGCGCTGGCGCTCGCCCTCGTCGCGCTCGGCCTCGGGTTCGCGAGCCTGCCGCTCGCCGCGCTGGTCGGAGGGGCGGCATGACCGGCGATCTCCTCCCGATCCTGATCGTGGGCGCGACGCTCGCCGTGAGCCTCGTCAACTTCCTGACGCCGACCCGCTCGTCGCTCCTCTCGGTTGCCAATCTCGCCGCAGCGGCCCTCACGCTCGGCCTCGTCATCGTCATGGTGGCGGGCGTCCTCGCCGGGCGGAGTTTCGAGGCGCGCATCGCCTTCCTCCCTGAGGCGGATCTCGTGCTGCAGGCCGACGCGCTCTCGGTCCTCTTCGCAGGGCTCTCGGCGCTCCTCTGGCTCGTGACCACCGTCTACGCGCTCGGCTATCTCAAGCCCGAGGACCATCGTGGGCGCTTCTTCGGCTTCTTCGCGATCTGCATCAGCGCCACCATGGGCGTGGCGCTGGCGGGCAACCTGTTGACGTTCCTGGTTTTCTTCGAGCTGCTGACGATCGCGACCTACCCACTCGTCGTGCACCGGGGCAATGAGGGCTCGCTCGCCGCGGGGCGCAGCTATCTGGCCTACACGCTCGGCGGGGGGGCGGCGCTGCTGGTCGGCACGGTCTGGCTCTACGGGCTCCACGGCTCGGGCGACTTCGTCGTCGGCGGGCTGCTGGCCGGTGCCGAGACACGTCCGTCGGACGCCGCTTGCGTCGCGCTCTTCATCCTGCTCGTCGCCGGGGTGGGGGTGAAGGCCGCCCTCGTGCCGTTCCACCGCTGGCTGCCGATCGCGATGGTGGCGCCCGCGCCCGTGAGCGCGCTCCTCCACGCGGTGGCGGTGGTCAAGACCGGTGCCTTCGGGATCGTGCGGATCGTCTTCGACGTCTTCGGGATCGCGCTCGCCGACGGGCTGGGGCTGCTGCTGCCGCTCGCGATCCTGGCGGCGGCGACGATCCTCTGGGGCTCGATCCGCGCGCTCTCCCAGGACGACCTCAAGCGCCGCCTCGCCTATTCGACCGTCAGCCAGGTGAGCTACATCGCCCTCGGCGTCGCGCTCGCCCATCCGCAGGCGGCGATTGGCGGCATGATGCATCTGATCCACCAGGGGGTGATGAAGATTACGCTCTTCTTCTGCGCGGGCAGCATCGCCGAGCGCACGGGCGTGACCAAGATCTCGGCGATGGACGGGCTCGGCCAGCGTATGCCGCTGACGATGGCCGCCTTCAGCATCGCGGCGGTGGGGATGATCGGGCTGCCGCCGACGGCCGGCTTCGTCACCAAGCTCTATGTCGTGTCGGGCGGCCTCGCCGAGGACGCGACCTGGGTGCTCGCGGTGATGCTGGGTTCGAGCGCGCTCAATGCGCTCTACTTCCTGCCGATCCTCCACCGGGTCTGGTTCGCCGATCCGCCCGAGGGCGCAGCGCCGGCCGAGGCGGGCTGGGCGCTTGTCGTGCCGCCGCTCTTCACCGCGGGGCTCACGCTCGCCGCCGCGCTTTTCGCCACATCGGTGCTGAGCCCGCTCGGCTGGACGCAGGCGCTCGCGCTCCGCGAATTCGGGTTCGAGACGCCATGACCGGGGCGGATCTCACCCTTCTGGCGATCGCAGCGCCCCTCGTGGTGGCGGCGCTCGCCGCGCTCGGCGGACGCTGGGTCTGGCCGCTCTATGCGCTTGCCGCCCTGCCGCTCGCCGGCGCAGGCGCCCTGCCGGGCGGCGAGGTCGCACTCCCCGGCCTCCTTCTCGGCATGACGCTTGCGGCGGATCCGACGCTCGCGCCGGCGCTCATCGGGGCCGGAGCGGTCTGGGCGGCGGCAGCGCTTCACGCCCGCGGCTCGATGGCCGAGGATGACCGTGCCCGGGTCTTTGCCTGCCTCTTCGGCCTCGCGATGGCCGGCAACGCGCTCTTGCTCCTCGCCGAGGACATGGTGAGCTTCTATGTCGGCTACAGCGTGATGAGCCTCTCGGCCTGGGGGCTCGTGGCGCATAAGCGCGACCTCGCCTCGGATTTCGCAGCACGGGTCTATCTGGTGTTCGCGGTGGCGGGCGAGCTCTGTCTCTTCGCCGCGGTGATGCTGATCGACGCGGGCCAGGGGAACTGGCTGACGCCGCGCGTCCTCGGCCTCGCGCCGCCCGAGGCGGCGGTCTGGCTCGCGCTCACCGCGTTTGCGATCAAGGCGGGGCTGGTGCCGCTCCATATGTGGCTGCCTCTCGCGCATCCGGCAGCGCCGGTGCCCGCGAGTGCCGCGCTGTCCGGCGCGATGCTCAAGGCGGGGCTCGTGGGCGCGGCCAAGCTGGCGCCGCCGGAGCTCGTCGCGGCGGTGCCGGGGGCCGACCCGGTCGGACTGCCGGGGGTCGGGCCGCTGGTGCTCGCGCTCGGGCTCGCCGGGGCGTTTGCGGCCGGGCTTTACGCGGCGCTGACGGCGGAGCGCAAGACCGCGCTCGCCTATTCGAGCGTCAGCCAGCTCTCGCTCGCCTTCGCGCTCCTCGGGGCGGCCTATGCAGGGATCGCCGACCCCGCGGCCGCCGTGGCCGCGCTGGCCCTCTTCGCGCTCCACCACGGGTTGGCAAAGGGCGCGCTCTTTCTCGGGGTGGATAGCGGGCTGCCGCGGCCACTCGCCATCCTCGCCTCGCTGCTGCCGGCGCTCGCGCTCACAGGGCTGCCGTTCACCCTCGGGGATGCGAGCAAGCAGGCCTTCGAGGCGGCGCTGCTGGCCGATCCCGCAGTGGCGGCGTGGATGCCCGAGGGAGCGCCCGATCTCGGCGCGATCTTCGGCCTTGCAGCCTTTGCGACGGCGCTGGCGATGGCGCGCGCGATGAGCCTGCCCTGGGCCGAGGCGCCGCGGCCCGACCTGTGGAAGGCGGCGGGCGTCCTCGCGCTCTCGCTCGGCTGCGTGGTGGCGGCCCTGCCGATGCTGCCCGATCCGGCCCTCCCGGCGCCCGACGGGCTCGCCAAGGCGCTCGGGCCGAGCCTGGTGCTCCTCCTCTGCACGGTCCTCCTCGCGCGCATGCCGGGGCTCCGACCGCGTGCGCCGGCGGGGGATCTGTTGCGCCTCGTCGTCGGGCCGCCCGGCGCCGCGCGCCCGGCCCGCTGACACGTCTCTGGGGAGACGCGAAATGGCGGCCAAGCGCGGCCGCCATTTCAGGATTTCGGTGCAGATGGCAGTTCCGCCCGCGCCTTATACGAAGGTGAAGTCGGTATAGGTCAGATCGCTCAGATCCGTGTCATTGAGAAAGAGCACGTCGCCGTCCAAGTCGATCCGCAGGTTGCCACCGATGAGTTCCTGAGTATTGTCGCGGATATCGGTGAAATTGCGGATATCGGTGCCGGCACGGTGGATGACGATCTGGTCGGTGACGCGCTCGAAATCGGCGATCCGGTCGATATCGTTGCCGCGGTTGCCGGGGGTGAGGACGAAGGTGTCGGCGCCGGCCCCACCGAAGAAAGTGTCATCGTCTGCGCCACCATTCAGGGTGTCGTTGCCGGCGCCGCCGTAGAGAATGTCATCGCCTGCGCCACCATTCAGGGTGTCGTAACCGCCCTCGCCCTTGAGAACGTCCCGGCCAGCACGGCCCTCGAGTAGGTTGCGGCCGTCGGTGCCGTTGATTCCATCGTTGTGAAGGCTGCCGAGGACGTTCTCGATGCTGTAAAGTAAGTCCATGTCGTTGCCGACATCGGCATAGGGCCGGCCATAGTTGCCACCACTGGTCATGTCGTCATGCGCGTCCATCCGCACAATGATGCCCGTGGGTGCCTCGATGAAGTCGATCGTGTCGGTTCCGCGGCCGCCGCTGAAGGAGTCGTCGCCGGCTCCACCGCGGAAGGTGTCGTTGCCGTGGCCGCCCCGCAGCCAATCGTCGCCGCCGCCACCGCTGAGGAAATCGTGGCCGTTGCCGCCGTCGAGGATGTTGCGCGCATCGTTGCCGAAGAAGCTGTCGTTTCGGTTCGAGCCGAGGAGGTTCTCGATGCTGTCGAGCCGGTCGCCCTGGGCATGACCACCCCAGGTGACAACCGAGCGGCCGCCCCAGCCGAGCTCGACAATCACGCCCTCGGGCGAGCTGTCATAGATCGCCCAGTCGCTGCCTGCTCCGCCGGCGAGATAGTCGGCGCCGCTGAAGCCCTCGAGGCTGTCGTTCTGCGCGCCGCCATAGAGCGAGTCGTTGTGGTAGCCGCCGTTCAGCGAGTCGTTGCCGTGGCCGCCGTAGAGACGGTCCGACCCGCTATAGCCGTTGAGCGTGTCGTTGTAGCCGTAGCCGTAGATCCAGTCGGCGCCGTTCGTGCCGCCGAGCTTGTCGCTGAGGTGGTTCTTTCCGTAGATGCGCGCCATTTTCATCTCCACTGTCGCAGCATTGAACTTTTGGTTCTGCATGGCTTTCCGGCCATGACTGCGATAAGGAGACTGTCACTGCGAGTTACAACGGCACGGGTTCTCTCCAGAATTTGCCCGCCGACCCAAATTCTGGGAGCGCGTCACGAATGGCCTGGAGCGCTCGGCGGCGCCGGATCGTGCGGCGCGTGGGTCAGCCCGCGTCCGGCCCGCCCGTATCCGTTGGCTGGCCGTCCTTCATGCCGGGATTGACACCCCAGCTTGCATAGGGCCTCGCCGGCCGCGTCGGCAGCCCATGGACCCGCGAACGCTCGAAGATCGGCAGTCCGGGTGCGAGCATCGAGTGGAAGAACCACAGCATCGCCTGGGCGACCTCGCGCGGCCGCTCCCAGGTGACGAAGTGGCCGGCATCGAGCACGAGCACCGCCTCGAGCCCGGGCAGATGCTCCTCCATCCCGCGCGCATACTCGATCGGCTGGCGCGGGTCGTGCTCGCCATGGATGTAGAGCACCGGCATGGTGAAGCGGCTGTAATCCACCGGCTCGCTCTTGCGGATATCGCGGAAATAGCGGGGCACCGCGTCGGCGATCCCCGGATGGGCGAATTCGCGGACGATCTCGGCCATCTCGTCGTCGTCGGGGATCAGCTCCGGCTTGCAGGAGGTCTCGAACCACACCCGCACATAGGTCTCGGCGTCGCGCATCAGATGCGCGGCCTTCTCGGGGTGGATGCTGTTCCATTGGTGGTGCAGCGAGTTGCGCGCGTCGTAGCAGTGGAGCGAGAGACAGCAGCGGACATAGCGCTCGACGCGCTCAGGGACCTGGTGGCAGATGTTGTCGGCGATCATCACGCCCCAGTCATGCCCGGCGAGGTGGAAGCTCTCGACACCGATATGGTCGAGCAGACGCACGGTCTCGCGAGCCACGGTGCTGCCGGCATAGTCGCCCTCGGCCTTGTCGGACTGGCCATATCCCTTCATGTCGAGCGCGATCACGCGGAATTGCCGGCTGAGCAGCGGGATCTGGCGGCTCCAGCAGCGCCAGCTCTCCGGGATGCCGTGTAGGAGCACCACGGCCGGGCCCTCGCCCTGCTCGACCCAGTGCCAGTTGAGGCCATCGACGGTCGCAGTCTGATGCCGCGGGCTGGATGTGCTCACCTTTGCTCACCTCGCATGATCGTCCCGATCGATCCGGTGCGCCGGCCTTCCGTGCGCCCCATTATCAGACGCGGGCCGGCCCCGCGGCGCAAGCCCGGAGCGCCCGCCCACCGAAAGCGACACACCCTGTCGCAGGCGGGCGATCGGTTGCCGGGGCGGGGCATAGTGTGTACGCGTTGTACACAAACGGAGGGACCGGCATGGAGGCGAAGCTCTCGAACAGGCGCGCGGGCCGGGCCGAGCGGCGCGACCGCCGCCGCGCTCCCGATCACGCGATGCTGCCCGCGCTCCGCCGGGGCCTGCCGCTCGTCGAGCCGATGGGCGCCGAGGAGATCGAGCGGATCGACGCGGCCTCCATGGCGATCCTGGAGGAGGTGGGCGTCGTCTTCCGCGACGATATCGCGCTCGAGGACTGGCGCCGCGCCGGCGCCGATATCCGCGGCGAGCGGGTGCATCTCGACCGCGGCCTCGTGCGCGAGCTGATCCGGACCATCCCGCCCCACATCACGCTCCATGCACGCAACCCCGAGAAGACCGTTCCGCTCGGGGGGCCCAAGGCGATCTTCGTGCCGATGACGGGGGCGCCCTATCTGCGCGATCTCGAGGATGTCCGCCGGTCCCCGACGCTCGACGATCTCGCGACCTTCCACAAGCTCGCGCATATGTCGCCGGCGCTGCACTCCTCGGCGCATCACATCGTCGAGCCGATGGACTGGCCGGTGAGCCACCGGCATCTGCGGATCACCTATTCCTCGATGAAGTATTCCGACAAGACCTTCATGGGGATGACGACCTCGGGGCGAAACGCGGAGGACGTGCTGGATCTCTGCGCCGTGCTGTTTGGGGCCGACTACATGGAGACCCACCCGGTCGTCGTCGGCAACTGCAATGGTAACTCGCCGCTCGTCTGGGACGAGACGATGCTGTCGGCGATGCGGGCGTTCAACCGGCGCAACCAGCCGGTGCTCTGCTCGCCTTTCGTGCTCGGCGGCGCCAACACGCCGGCCTCGGTCGCGCCGACGATCGCGCAGCTGAATGCCGAGGCGCTTTCGGCGCTCGCCTACACCCAGGTGGTCCGGCGCGGCTGTCCGGCGATCTATGGCCACTACCTCTCGACGGTCTCTATGGCCTCCGGCGCGCCGATGGCGGGGACGCCAGAGATCTCGCTGATGAACTTCATGATCGGCCAGATGGCGCGGTTCTACGGCGTGCCCTGGCGCACCTCCAACACGCTCGGCGGGGCCAAGACGCTGGACGCCCAGGCCGGCTACGAGAGCGCGGCGACGCTGATGGCCGTGCTGATGGCGG
>CAYORO010000022.1:0-25514 GCA_964406355.1 uncultured Limibaculum sp. | reverse complement strand
AAGGGCGCGCCACCGCCCTCGCCGAATGGCGTCAGCTCGGCACCGCCTGAAAGGCCCCTGCCCCGGTAAACTGAGACCGGTTCGCATTCGTCTGACAGCACCTGTAGGACGGCGCGATTGCCTCGCGCTCGGCCAGCTCGGCGATGGTGGCGAACTCGCCCGTCTCCAGCATCCTCTTCCAGCGGAACGCACGGGCCAGCGCCTTGACGAGCGTATTGTCGGTCCGCCTCGGCTGTGCGGCGCGATCCGGCAGCTGCATCTCCTTCCGCGTTCCACCAAAGATTACAAGCTCAGGGAAGTCCGGCCTTCATGACGGAGGCAACGCGTCTCACCACCGAGAGCAGCCGGAACCTTCGGGATCCCGTCAATTGTGAGACGCACTCAGAGGTGACGCAGATCTGTCCGCTCCGTGCGACGCATGCCCGGGATCGAAATCGACCCTGGTGCTGGACAGGTGTTGGATGGCACCTTGACAGCTAACCGCCACTACCAGCCAACTCATTGGAAAGATTGGTGAGCCCGACAGGATTCGAACCTGTGGCCAACTGATTAAAAGTCAGTTGCTCTACCAGCTGAGCTACGGGCCCCCGAAGGTGGGGTATCGGGGGCGCAGTCCAACGTCAACCCCGCCGGCCGGGCCGCGCTCGCACACCGCCCGACTGTGATTCCGCAGCGTCTCTCGCTACATCTCAGGCAGGCCACGCTACAAGGGAGCCGCCGATGGAGACCGACCTCGCCGGCGCCAGTGACGCCATCATCGACCATGTCGAGGAGATCAGCACCACCGTCTGGATCGCGATCGGCCTCCTGGTCGCGGCGATCCTGTGGCTGATCAAATGGGCCGTCACCGTCCTCTTCGTGCAGGGCAAGGGGGTCTCGCTGGTCACGATCCCGTTCAGCCGGGTCGCGGGCAAGATCCTCGAGGATCGTTTCGTGCAGAAGCTCGCCGACACCAAGGCGCTGCCGAAGCTGCACGTGCCGGGCAGCTGGGACGAGTTCAACCGCTTCAACGGCTATGTCGCGCACCGGATGGAGCGCTATCGCGAGCTGATCTACTCCGTGCAGACGAAGTTCAACGGGCCGTCGGCGGTCTGTCTGCGCGCGGTGGTGCGCTTCTTCGAGCCGAGCTTCGTCGGTACGTTCCTGACGGCGGAGCGGGGATTTCGCGAGCTCGACAGGATCGATGCGGCGGTCCGCGCGGTGCATCGCCGGCTCCATGCCGAGCTCGAGGAGCGGACGAGCCCGCTTGAGCGCCGCCGCATCCGCGCCGAGAAGGACCACGAGATGATGCGCATCCGGCGCAAGCACGTGGTCGCGCGGCGACCGGTGTCGCGCTGGCTGCGCCGGCGGCTCGGACAGTTCTTCGGCGGGTTGGCGGCCACGATCGTCACATGGGTGTGGCCGGGGGCGGAAGCGCGCGATCTGCGCCGCGATAAACGCCGGCTGCGGGCCGAGCTGATCGCGCTCCGGACGGAGATCGCGGAGAGCCATCGCGAGATCTTTGCCGCGCACGAAGACGAGGTGGTGGGGCTCTGCCTCGAGCTGATCGAGCACGACCGGATGTTCCTCGGCCACCTCTTCCACCGGTTCGGGCTCGAGGTCGAGTCGCTCAAATTCACGGTCGCCTCGGGACAGGTGCTGGAGCTTCTGGCCGCCGACACCGAGGAGGCGGCGAAGGCGCGGGAGGCGCTTGGCCTCGCAGGCGCGGTGACCGAGGAGGGCCCGCCCATGACGGCCGAGGCGCTCCGCGAGTGGATCCGCCAGGACCCCGACCTCCAGGCCTATGTGGGGCTCGGGCCCGTCGCGGTCTTCGAGGGGACGCTCGAGGCCTTTCTGCGGCTCAAGCTCTTCCTTGGACAGATTGCGCTGCCGGGCTACTCCAAGGCCTGGATCGCGCATCTCCCGCCGCCCGGCGAGTTTGGCCGCAGCCAGGCCGCCTACACCCACTTCCCCCACCAGCTGAGCTGGCTGAAGAAGCCGGTGCCGGGGCTGAGCGTCGAGCCCAACGGGCTGGTGATCGCCGAGGAGTTCGCGGAGGGAGAGACCTCGCCCCCGCTCACCACGAGCCCGCAGGCGGCCGAATAGCGCGCAGGCGCTGCTACTCGGCGGCGGCCTTGGCCTCTCCCGGGTCGGTCCGGTCGCGGGCTGCATCCTCTTCGGCCAGCCGCATCGCCGCCTGGAAGGCGAGCGAGATCAGAATGCCCCAGACCATGCCGAAGAAGCCGGCGCCGACCGCCCAGATCATCACCGTCGCGATGATCTGCATCTTGGTCATTCCGAGCTTCCGGCCGACGATCTCGGGCGTGTAGTTGTAGGCCTCGAGCAGGCCCATCAGCTTTGCGACGCCCACGAGGCCGGCGATCCTCAGAAGGACATCGACGCCGGTGCCGAAGCTCACCACCTGGTAGCCGAACCAGCCGAGGCCGGGCTCGAGATTGGTCGCCATCAGGAGGAACGCGACCGCCATGCCGCCGAAGCCCCCGATCTTGGGGATCGCCGTGATAAACCCGAGGATCACCGCCGAGAACACGATCGCCCCAAATCCGAGCCCGAGCGGCAACAACGCCATCGCCACCGCATAGAGGAGCGACAGCGTCGCGGCGACCTCGAGATAGCCGATCATGAAGAGGCTGACGCCGGTCTGGTAAAGCTCGCCGAAGCGCAGCGTGTTGTGGCGGAGCCGAGGGCTGCGGATCCCCTCGGAGACAATGCGGCGATGCATCTCGACCTCCTTGGACCAGCCGCCGAGGATGGTGCCGACAATCAGCGACGCGATCACGAGCTTCACCCAGTCGCCGACCACCGAGCCGAGCACCGCAAGCAGGCTCTCGAACATCGATTGCAGCACGCCCTTGACGTCCTGCACCGCGTCGCCAAGCACCTGTCCGAGCAGGCTCGAGAGCCCCGACCAGCCCTGGCCCGTCTCGACATCGACCTCCGGCACATAGCCCGGCAGCTGCTCATGGGCGAAGTCGAGCGCCCGGTCGATCTCGCCGAGGATGGCGGGCAGCTGCATCTCGAGCTGCTGGTAGACCGCCTGCGCCTGCGCCTGCAGCACATAGATGAGCAGGGGGAGGACGAGGATGGTCAGCCCCATCAGGAACCAGGAGACGAGCTTGACGCCAAGCTTCTCGTTCGGGATGGAGACGTCGAACGCTTTGCGATGGGTCGCGCCCCGCCAGCGGAAGGCGAAATGGATCCGCCGCCCGCGGACCAGATCCTCGACATGGGGGCGCAGCCCGACTGCGAAGATCACGATGCCGATCACATAGGCGAACCCGCTCCAGGCGAGCGCCGCCGGCAGCAGCACGAAGGCCGCGGCATAGAGCCAGAGCGCGAGGCCGGCCGGGCTCGGCAGGCGGTCGATCAGGCGGTCCATCGGGCACCTCTGTCGCTCGGATGAGACTGAACCGCGGGCAGCCATCGGGTTTGCCCCCGCGCCGACGACGCCTTGTCGCCCATGCGGGTCTGGCTGTCGAGCCTTGCAGGTGCCGCTGAGTTTGCGTTTGGTCTATGCTAGGGTCGGGCTGGCCTATGGTGGGAGGGTTGCGACGGTGAAAGCGACGATCGGGCTTATCGCGCTCGCGATTGCTGTGCTGCTGGCGCCGCTGGTGTGGCATCTGTCGGGAGCTCATCTGAGAGGCGACGACGAGCGGGTGGTGACGCTCGAGACTGAGCTCGCGACGCTGCGCGACCAGGTGGCGACACAGGACGAGCAGATCGCCGAGCTCAAGAACCGCGTCGACGGGCTCGATACGCGCACGGCGCGCACCGTTCTCGAACAGGCCTATCAGGGCTTTCAACAGGCGCCCCAGGAGGCCGCCTCCGACGCGCTCAAGGACAGCTTCGCCCAGGTGGTGCTGATCGCCAGTCGGCGCGACGTGAACGAGGGGCTGACGGTCCCGAGCTCGACCTTCCTCCAGGAGTTTCTCGGCCTGCCGCGCGAGGTGCTGAGCGACGACTGCGAGGAGATGGAGAACGAGACGCTCGCGGGCATGCTCGAGCTCGCCGATGTCGGCCCGATCCGCGTGCGGATGCTGCGCCCGGCGATCATCTCGCTCAAGCAGGTGTTCCGCAATGTGCAGGTCTACGAGCCCGAGCTCTATGCCCGGATCCAGTCGGCCGGCTCGCTCTGCGTGCGACGGGTGCGGGGCTCGGACATGGCGACCTCGTCCCACGCCTACGGCCTCGCGGTCGATCTCAACATCGACGGCCAGCTCGACACGCTGGGCGATGGCAAGACCCAGCTCGGCCTGACGATCCTTGCGGATTTCTTCCACCAGGAGGGCTGGATCTGGGGTGCGGGCTTCGGCCGTGAGGACTCGATGCATTTCGAGATCAGCCGGGAGAAACTCGAGACCTGGCGCCGCCTCGGACAGATCTGACGTCCCTTAGCGCGTTTTCCGACCAGACTGACCCAGTCTGGTGTCTGGAAACGCTATCAATGATGGCGCTACAGCGCGCGACCTGACCCCATCAGGTCGGACAGCGCCCTAGCGCGGCTCCGTCAGCGCGACTGTCCGAGATACTTGCGCAGGAAGGCAGCGCGACCGGGGCCTTCGGGGATCGAGTCCGCCAGGATCCGGTAGAAGCCCTCGAGGCTGTCGGCCCGGGCCGACGCCTTCTGCACCAGCACCCGGGCCACCGGGCCGAGATGGCTCGCGAGCGAGAGCTGGGTCTCGGTGAGCGTGTCCGCGTCGATCGCCACGCGCTGGCCGCTGCTGCGACTGATGCTGGTCGAGAGCTGCATGGCGGTGTCTGCCGCGCCCTGTCCGCCGCTCTTGCGAAAGGCGGCCGCGGCGGCCGGGTCATCGATCCCCTCGGCCAGCATGGCGTAGAGGTCGGCGACCGAGCCGCACCGCCCGGCTGCGCGCTTGACCAGCACCTTGGCGATCGGGCCGACATGACGGGCGAGGCGCCGCTCGGCCTGCGCCAGCACCGCCTCGTCGAAACCCGCGGCCGGGCGCGGCGCGACCCGCTGCTGGGCTGGCGCGATGATCGTCGCCGCCTCGGCATCGCCGGCGCCGCTGGCCAGCGCACCGGCAAACTCTCCCGCGCTTTGGAACCGCATATCGGGCACCTTGGCGAGGCAGCGCAGCACCGCCGCCTCGATCCCAGGCGGCACAGCGGGATTTGCCTGGTAAAGCGCGGCGGGCTCCTCGTTGAGCAGGCGATACATCAGCTCCGCCTGGGTGGCGCCCTGGAATGGCCGCTGCCCGGTGAGCAACTCATAGGCGAGCACCGCGGTCGAGAAGAGATCGGACCGCAGATCGACCGGCCGGCCCATATACTGCTCGGGGCTCATATAGGAGGGCGTGCCGACCATCGCGCCATGCGCGGTCATGGTCGAGCTTTCGAGCCGGGCGATCCCGAAATCGGTGACCTTCACCGCGCCGCTGTCGAGCAGGAGCACATTGCCCGGCTTGATGTCGCGATGGACGATGCCCGCGGAATGCGCCGCCCCCAGCGCCGCGAGCACTTGGCTGACCACGAAGAGCGCCGACGGCACCTCGAACGCCTTGCGCGACATCAGGAAATCCGAGAGCGGGCGGGCCGGGCAATACTCCATCACGATGAAGGGAAAGCCCTCCACCTCGCCGAACTCGAAGATCGTCACGACATTCGGGTGGATACAGCGGGCCGCCGCCCGCACCTCGCGCGCGAAGCGCTCGGTCCAGGCGGTCTGCTCCTCGGTGCCCATCAGATCGGGGCGGATGGTCTTGATCGCGACCTCGCGCTCGATCTGCGGATCGAACCCCTTGAAGACCACCCCCATGGCTCCGGTGCCGAGCACGCTGTCGATCCGGTACTTGCCAATGAAGCGCGGGATCTCCGGCGGCACGGCGGTCATTGGGCCTCCCTCGGGCAGGGGTGCTGGCCCCCGGTCACTCGATCATGCGCAGCGCGTTCTCGAGACTGCGCCGCATCCGGTTAAAGGACTCGGTCAGCGACGCGATCTCGCCACCCCCACGCGCTTTCATCTCCGGCGCGTCCAGATTGCCGAGACTGATCTCGCTGGCAAGCTCCGACAGCTTCACGATCGGTCGCACGACGATCACGCCGAGCAGCAGGTTGATGATCAGCAGCATGCCCAGGAAGGCCGCCGCCAGCGCGCCCATCACCACCATAAAGGTCTCTTGCGCCCGCTCGAGCGGCACCGACATCGGCACCGAGACGATCTGCGCGCCGACCACCTCGTTGAGCTCCCAGCCGAAGCCGTTGGCGTCGCCGTATTTCTCGATCATCGAGACGGGCGCCGCGGCGGGGGTGGAGTGGCACTGCAGGCAGCCCTCGTTCCGGATCTGGATCGGGTGAGCGAGCACGAGCGACTGGCCGAGCGGCGTGTCGCGCACGAGGTCGAGCTCGCCCTTGCCCGGATTGTTGCGGAACTGGGCGATGATGTCGGCCTCCCAGTCGGTCGCGAGATCACGCCGGTTGGTCGGGTTGAGTGCGGCCTCCTTGTAGGAGTACTCGGCGTAGAGCGGGTCGCTGTCGCTCACGAGGCGGAAATTCTCCTGCGCGGCGAAGGACGGGACCGTGTGCGGCAAAAAGCCCACATCGGTGATCGTCTGAAGCAGGGGGCGCAGCTCCTCGGCGGTGTAGGACCGCATAGCTTGTGCGCTCTGGCGCATCACGCGGGCCTTGGCGAGTACCTCTTCACGCGCGTTCGTCTCCAGAAAGCCCCAAAGGAGGTACCCGATGATGGCGTATCCCAACGACAAGGCGACAAGAAGCACGAGATTGAACTTGAGTCGAAGGCTCATGAAACGATCTCCAGATAACAGAGCTGCGCCTAGGTCTGTGCCCCGGCCGTCACGCTCGGTTCTACTCTGCGGCGAGCTGGAACAATAGGCTCATCTGGGCCGCACTGAGCACGCCTGTTGCGTCAAAGCCACGCAGGCGCTGAAATGTCGTGATGCCGCGGCGGGTCAGCGGGCCGAACTCGCCGTCGATCCCCGCCGTGTAGAGCCCGAGCGTGCTGAGCGCCTGCTGGACGGCGCGCCGCTCGTCCTCCGAGAGCGAGGCCTCGAGCTCGGCCGGGCTGAGCGGCGCCGGTGCGGCCGTGTCTTCGGCGGCGGGAGGGCGCACGCCGCTCTCGAGCACGGTGTCGTCCGCCGCCTGCTCCTCCGCTGCGAGCGCCGGGTCCGCGGTGGCCGGCTCACCCGGTTCTGGTGGTTCTGCGATCTCAGGAAGCGGCAACGGTTCCACCGGCGGTTGTTCGACAGCTGGCTGCTCAACGGGCGGGGGGGCGGTCTCCTCGGTTGGGAGCGCGCCGCCGACGAAGCGGCGCTCGGCCCCCTCACCGAGGGTTGCATGCACGCGCCGCCCGCCGTCGCGCTCGGCCAGCGCCGCCACGCGGAGCGCGATGCGGTCGAGGCTCGCGCCGGGCTCGGCAATCGCCTCCGGCACGGCGCCGGACAACGCCTCGGCGCCCGCCACGTCGGGGGTCGCGAGCGTTCGGCCCGGGGGCGCGCCGAGCAGAACCACCGTGTCCGCCTTGGGCTCGAGGCTCGGCAGGCCCGGCTCGAGGCCCGGCAGCGCGTCGAGCCGCGGCTCGGCATAGGCCCCGTCGATCACGGCAAGCTGCGCCCGGCCACCGGCGGCGCCGAGCGCGCGCATGACCGACTCGAGCTGCACGCCCTGGGTCACGAAGTCGAAGGGCTGCGCGGGCTCGGCATTGCGCGCCATCAGGTAGATCTTCCCGTCGAGCTGGCGCGCATAGCCGAGATAGTAGACCACCGCGACGGCCTCAGGGTCCTGCTCGCGCCCGAGGCGCCGCAGGGCCGAGAGGAGGGCGCCAGTGGTGGCGTTGCGCACCACCGTCACCTTGAAGCCCTGTGCTGCGAGCCCCTCCGACACGATCTCGCCGGCCCGACCCACCTCGAGCGGCTCGAGATCCCGGTAGCTCGTGTTGACCACCACGAGCGCGACATCAGCGGCGAGCGCCGGCAGGCTGATTGCCCCGGCCAGCAGCGCGGCAAACAGGTGGCGGAGCGCGGTCCGCCTCACGTCTCGGTCGGGCGCGCGCCCGCTCCGCTCTTGGGAACCACCGTGGTCTCCTCCTCCGTGTCGATCGACGGGGCACCGCTCTCTGGTACCTCGACCACGATGACTGAAATGTTGTCAGCGCCGCCCGCCGCGAGCGCAATGTCGAGGAGGCGCGTCGCCACGGTCTCGATCGGCTCGGCGGCCAGCACCTGCGCGATGAGCTCGTCATCGGCGTATCGGGTGAGCCCGTCGCTGCAGAGCAGGAAGCGGTCTCCCGGCAGCGCGCGCCCGATCCGCTTGTCGATCTCGAGGATCTCGCCGACCCCGACCGCGCGGGTGATGATGTTGGCCTGCGGGTGATGCTCGGCCTCGGCGTCGGTGAGCCGGCCCGCCTCCACGAGTTCGGCGACGAGCGAATGATCGCGCGAGACCCGGACGAGTCCGTCCTCGGACAACATGTAGAGCCGGCTGTCGCCCGCCCAAAGACAGGCGAAATGGCCGCCCGAGATCATCAGCACCACGACGGTGGCCCCGATCGTCGCGCCGCCGCTGCGCTCGGACTCCGCCAGGATCGTTCCATGGGCATTGAGGAGCGCCTCGCGTGCCGCCTGCATGAGCTTGCTCGAGGAGAGCTCGGGCGAGAGCTGCGCCAGCGCCTCGGTCACGGCATTGCTGGCGAAGGCGCCGTTGCGGTGGCCCCCCATGCCGTCGGACACGGCCCAGATCTGGTGGACGGGCAAATCGATGACGGCGTCCTCGTTCGCCTTGCGAACATTGCCGACATGGGTCTGCATGGAATAGCGGATCGGCGCGCCGGGTCCCGGCATACTATCTCCTCCGCCTGAAACAGCCTGACTCAAGATCGGCCCCCCGGAGCCCTGTGCCAACCCGCCGCGCGCCCTAGAGCGATTTGACGCAGCGGAAGGCTTGAAGTGCCGGGAGCGAGAACGGGTTGAGCGCCGAGCCCGCGCGCAGCTGGAACACCGCCACGCGCCCGCCAACGCTGAAGACGATTCGGATCCGGTCGGACACGTTGGTGCTGCGGATCTCTGCCTGGTCGAACAGTCGGAACAGCGCCCATGGCCCCTCCGCGGAGAGCGAGTTGGCCGTGCCCGGTAACTGCGGCGTGAAGGCGATCCGGGTCCGGCCGCCGCCCTTGCCCGGCCACTGCATCGGTGTGTCCAGCGGGACCTGATGGGCATACTCGAGGCCCTGGCCCTCGATCTCCAGGATCACCGAGGTCGCCTTGGTGTCGAGCGCGATCGGCTTCATCTCGAAGGTGACGGTGGGCGCCCCGGCCGAGAGGAAGAACGCGTCGCGGATGTCGGCGGCATGCTGGAACTGCGTCAGCACCGCCGGCGAGATGCCGAGATCGGCGCCGCTCACCTGCTTGAACCGCCACGGCTTGGCGGTGGTGTCGACGAAGTCGATCAGGTTCTCCTTGAAGAAGCTGTCGATCATGCCGCCGGGCGCGAAGAGGCGGGCAAAATCCTGCAGCGCCATATCCGCGCTCGAGCTTCTCAGGAACGGGTAGCGCCCCTCCATCGTCTTCTCGCAGAGCGGCAGGATCTGCGAGGTCCACTGGTTGTTGAGGTTGGAGCGCGCCTTGCCCGCGGTGTTGGAGCTCGCGCTCTGCACCACCTGCATCGCCCAGCGCTTGAGCGGCCCCTGGTCGAGCTCGTTGGCGGTCTCGAGCAGGCGGGTCGGCGCGCCACCCTCGTCGCTCACCGCCTGCTGGATGACGCCGGTGTTGCCGAGGCTCATCCGGTTGAGCTCGTCATAGACGTCGCGCATCTCCTGGATCACGAAATCGACGCGGGAGGGAACACCCTCCTCCTTGAACACCAGTTGCTGGAGCCAGGCGAACTGGTCCTCGACATACTGCCCAGGCTCCTCGACCTCCTCGGCCTCGTCGCTGACGAGGCCGCCCACCTGGGTCCCGCCGGCCAGGGCCTTGATCAGCAACTCCGTTCGATAGTCGATCCCCGTCAGCGCCTCGCTGCTGATCGAGTCGACGGCTTCGCTGAGGCCCTCTGCGCTCAGATCGGCATCCGTGAGCTGGCGCCGGGTGAGCTGCGTCTCCTCCGAGGCGCTCTCGAGGATGTTGCGCAGCGGCGAGTTGGCCCCGGAGAGGATGTTGGTAATCCGCACGGCGTCTGCGAGCGAGGCCGGCGGCACGATGTCGATATCGGCCAGCACGCGGTCCCAGCGATCGACATAGTCGTCGTAATAGAGGTTGAGCACGTCGCGCGAGAGCCGCGCGAGCGCTGCCACATCCGAGAGCTCGGCCGCTCCTCGCTCGCCCAGGACCCAGGCCTCGCGCTGCATCCGGGTGGCGACCTCGAGGGCCTCGGTCACGAACACCTCGCGGAAGCCGCGATGGGTGTAGATCCCCTCGATCCCATCCGAGAGCGGCTGGCCCGAGGGACGGATCAGCACCCGGGTCGCCTGCGGGCCGGCCGCCTCGGTGATCCGCCAGTCGGGGACCGCCTCCGCCGCCGGGCTCGTGACGATGCTCTGGTAGATCCGCTCGGACAGTGGCCGGTCGGCGAGGATGTCCTGCACCGCCGAGATCAGGTTGCCGTTGAGCGACATCTCGCGCATCGGGTTCGAGAGCAGCGCGTCGAAATGCACCATCAGGTCCCGGCGGAGCTGATCGTTCGCATTGCCCGGATAGGCGAGCGACCAGTCGACCAGCATCCACTGGTCGAGCATCTCGCGGTCCATCGGCCCTTGCAGACCGAGCACGAGATAGACCTTGAGCGCCTGATAGAGCAGATCCGGCTTGTTGAAGTTGGACTGCATCTGCCGCTCGAGACGCAGCAGGAGCCGCGGCAACAGCAGCGTGTTGAGCGCCGCACGATAGCTCTGCGCCGCCTCGGTGCCGACCGCATCGCCCTGGTAGAGGCCGAAGGTGAGCTCGGTGGGCGGTTCCGGCTCGTTGACCGTGGGGTTGCCCGGCATATCGCGCAGGATGTTGAGCCCCGGCACCACGCGATGCAGATCGATATCGTCGACCGGGTTGATCTGGATATCGGCCACGGACTCTCGATAGCGCGCCACATCGGCATTGGCCTGGGCGATCATGGCGGTGTTGCCGAGATAGCTGATCGTCCAAAGCGAGGTGACGAGACCGGTCACGGCAATGCCCGCGGCGATCGAGCCGCGCATCACCCATTTGTGGCGCCGCTCGACCTTGTCGTCGGCCGAGACCAGTCCAGCCTCGTTGAAGATCACGTCCTCAAGCAGATGGGTGAGGAAGAAGCTCTTGCCCGTGCCATGCCCGGTGCCCACCGCCTGACGTCCGATGCCGAAGGTCTGCGCCATGCCGCGCATCAGCCGGTCGATCGGTGTGCCTTCCTGGGTGCCCGACGCGAGATAAAGCCCGCGGAAGAGCTGGCTCTCCTCGAACCGGCTGTCCTGGAACGCCTCCTCGAGGAACTCGCGCGCGACGCCGCGCAGGCTCTCGACCTGCTGCGGGAAGCCGTGGATCAGGCTGCGGCGGCGATGATCCACCTCCTGCTGGAGGAGCTCGACCGAGCGATCGTTGAGCCGCTTGAGGAGCGCGTCGAACTCGCCGTCGAACCGCGCCACCACGGTCTGCTCCTCCTCGCCCTTCTTGTAGGGCAGGGTGAAGCCCCAGACCTGCTCGCGTTCTTCTTTGGTGAGGCGATCGAAGAACTCGGCGAAGCCCGCGATCAGATCCGCCTTGGTAAAGACCACGTAGACCGGGAAGCGGACGCCGAGGCGCTGGCGCAGTTCGCGCAGGCGGGTGCGCACGGCGAGCGCGTGGCTGCGCCGGGTCGCCTCGTCCTGCACCGAGAGATCCGAGAGCGAGATCGCCACGATCGCGCCGTTGACCGGCTGGCGTGGGCGGTTCTTCTTCAGGATATCGAGGAAGCCGAGCCAGCTCTTGGAATCGACATCGACATCGCTCTCCTGCGTGGTGTAGCGCCCTGCGGTGTCGATCAGCACCGCGTCGTCGGTGAACCACCAGTCGCAGTTGCGCGTCCCGCCGACGCCGGTGACCGCGGCCTTGCCCATCTTCTCGGCGAGCGGGAATTTGAGCCCGGAATTGACGATGGCCGTCGTCTTGCCCGCTCCCGGCGGGCCGATGATGATGTACCAGGGCAGCTGGTAGAGCGAGCGGCGCCCACGCTTGCCGCCGAGCCGGCTCTTGCGCAGAACCTCGAGTGCATCTGCCAGACGCGACTGAAGCTCCTTGAGCTCGGCGTCAGCCGCATCTTCGGGTTTGCCCTTCTTTTCTTCGCCGGTCAGAGCTTTTTTGAACTTGCCGCGCCGGCGATAGTAAAAATAGAGCCACAAAAAGTATAGAGAAAAGACAAAGGTGACCAAGATCGTGATCGCGATGACGCGCTCGGTCACGCTGTCAAGTGGCCGTAACCCGTACACCTCCAACAGCGGGCCAAACATCCAAATACCGACGCCCCCAAGGGCGCAGACAATAAGCGCAAGGCCGATCTTCGAATAGAGAAACCTGCGGATGAAAAGGGAAAAGCGTGTAAACATTGATCTAGCCCTGCTTAACTAGGACGATTTCGATTCGGCGATTGGAGGCGCGGCCTTCAGCAGTCGAGTTGTCAGCGATGGGTTCTTTGTCGGCGCGCCCTTCGGCAGTGAGGCGTGACGGATCGACGATGCTGGCTGACATTCGCGCCATCACTGATTTCGCCCGCGCGAGCGACAGCGCCGTGTTGTTTGGGAAGCGCGAGGTCTGGATCGGGATGTTGTCGGAATGCCCGACGACAAGCACCTTGCCGGGCTCGTTGTTGAGCGCGACCGCGACCCGGTCGATCAACGGCTCGAACTGCGCCTGCAATTCATCGGAGGCCGAGGCGAACATCCCCTCGCCCTTGATCCGGATCGTGACCGTGTTACCCCGGTCGAGGATCCGCACGAGCTCCTTGGCCTGCTCCTCCTCGAGGAACCCCGCGACCCGGCTGAATTCGGTCTGCGCCTGGATCTCCGGTGGGGGCGGCGGCGGGGGGGGAGGCGGCGGTGCGGGTCGCTCGAAGCTGACGGCCCCGGTGCTCGCAAGGGTGACGAGCTGCCCCTGCACCCGCTCGGTGTCGCCCGAGAGGAAGAAGGTGAAGCCGACATAAATCAGCGCGAGGAGACCCACCGTCAGCGCCGAAATGAGCCAGAGCGGCGCAAAGGCGGAGATCGCCCGGTGTGGAAGCTTCAGCCCCTTCCAGCGCGGCGAGAGATCGCGCTCCATCGCGCCGCGTTGCTTGCGGATCAGCCGGGCGAGCCCGTCCCGCAGCTGGAAGTGGCGCTCGGATCCGCGCTCCTCGACCCTCAGCCGCCCCTCGAACCCGAGCGACAGGCAGACATAGAGGAACTCCAGCAGATCCTGGTGCCGCGAGGGCTCCTGCTCGAGCTTCTGCAGGATGTCGAACACGCGGTCGCCGCCCACGGTCTCCTTGTGAAAGGTGCCGACCATCGACTGCTGGCGCCAGCCGGACTGTTCGCCCCAGGGCGTGTTGAGAACCACGTCGTCGATCGTCGCGCAGAGGAGATAGCGCGCGATGCGAAGCGTCTGGACCGGAACCTGCGCCTCGAGGGCCCGCTGCTCGAAGCCGCGCACTTCGCGCACCACGCTCTGGCGAAGCCCCTCGGGGTTGGCGTGCTGGGCGCGGTTGCGGATGCGCCCGATCAGCGAGAAGAGCGGCGCTGCGGCCGAGCACAGCGGGTTGAGCCCGGCGAGCGCCTGGTCCACGGCCACATTGCCGCCCGCGACCGGGGCGCTGGCCTGGGCAGGGCGCATCTGGGGCTGCTGGGGCGGCGGGGGGCTCTGAGGCGGAGCGGCCGGCGCCTGCAGCGGCCGAAACACGGTGCGTTCAGTGTCGCTCGGCTCGGCAAACGGGTCATCCTGGTTCATCGCACGCCTCCCGCGACGCTACTGATTTCGGATCGCCCAGAGTTCCATCTGCAGCCCGGGGAAATCGCCCGGAACGAAAATCGCAAGCCCGCCAGATGTGGTCATCTGCTTCCAGAATGGACTATCGCCGTCCAGCTCGAAATAGACAACACCCGCGTGGAACGGGATCTGCCTCGGGGCCACCGGCAGCGGGCGCAGGCTGATCCCGGGCAGGGCCGAATTCACAAGCTCGCGGATCCGCTCGACCGGCCCGAGCTTGGCCTGTGCGGGCATATGGCGGCGCACGGTGTCGGCCGGCACCTCGGCCTGCACGGCGAGCACGAAGGTCGCGCTGGTGAGCAGCCGCTTGTCGGAGATGATGCCGACGCGGACGCCATACTTGCGCTCCTCGAGGGGGATCGCGATCGCGGTCTGCTCGAGCACCTGGCTGAGATACTGCCGGAGCGCGCGCATCACCGGCTGGTAGACCGCGGTCAGGTCGTCATGCCGGTAGGCCGGGAATTGCTGCGGGCGCTTGTCGGACGAGAGGAAGGTGGCGAGCTCGCCCGCGAGGCCGACGAGAAACGCATAGACCGCTTCGGGGTGTGCGTTCTCGATGCCCGTGACGTGGCGGATCTGCGGCAGCACGCGGTTGCACACCATCAGAAGCATGAAGTCGGCGATGTCGGAGACGCCCTTGGCCCCGCCGCCCGCGGTGATGCGCCCCGCCAGCGCCTCGACGCGTTGGTTGATCATGCCCTCGAGCTCGTTCATGAACCCCGAGAGCGCCGGCGCTGCGCGCAGATCGAGCACGCTCGGGATGAAGGACCGGTCGAGCACGATCGAGTTGTCCGCGCGCACCTCGACGATCCGCGCGATCGGGATCACCAGCAGGTCGGTCAGATCATCGACCTCGAGTGCGAGCTGAAGCCGGAGCTTGCCGATCGCGACGGTCACCGGGCGCCGGTCGCGCCCCATCACATCGGTGAGCTCGACCTCCTCGGCGCGGTAGCGCGCACCGGCGTTGTCGGCTTCGTCGAGCGAAACCTCGAGCGCGCCCGGCCGGCGGGTCGGCACGGCGAGATGGACCACGCAGTTGCGCACGGTGTCAGGGACATCCATCGCCGGCGGGTGGAAGTCGGTCTGCGGCACGCGAAACGGCGCGCCGTCGGGCGTCACGCCCGCGCAGGCCTTGATCGAGATCTTCCCGAGCTTGAGCAGCTCGTCGTCGATCGCGAGCTCGGACAGCCCCCATGGATAGGGCGTGGTCGAGCGGGTCACATGGCTGACCAGCGTCTCGGTGTAACGCGTCTGCTGCTGGAGGTGATGGGGCTGCAGAAACAGCCCCTCGCTCCAGATCACCTTATTCTCCCAGGACACGACCGTCCCTCGTTTTTGCAGGCGTCTGAGCCCGGGTTGCCACCGTCAGGGCGTGGCCGGCGCGAAGCTCGCCCCGGTGCCGTCGACCGTCAAGGCAATCGCATTCGGTGACCGCGGCGCAAGGGTCGAGATCGCCTTCCAGCCCGGCTGGTCGATTTCGCGCAAGCCCGCCACGGCGCCGATATGCGTGACTGGGACGTCGAACGACTTCGCGCTCTCGGCCGTATCGCCGGGGGAGAGCTTGAACTCGTCGACCGTCAGGAGGTCCTGGCCGAGCGTCGATGCCGCCTCGTCGAAGAGCTGGAAATAGTCCGCCGCCACGAAATTCGCATCCGAGGTCAGGTAGTAGACCTTCACGGTCGCAGGGAAGCCGCCATTCATCTCTGGCGTGGCACCGATCGCCAGCGCGACGGTGGTGGGCGACGGCGGCGGATCGCTGCACGCGGCGAGCGTGAGCCCGCTCAGCACGGCCAACGCGGCGGCAAGGCCTCGCGGCCTCCTGGTCTCGATCAGCATGGACGCACTCCCCTTGGTCAAACGATCCGCCGCTGGCCCGAGATGTCCGGGCGCGGCCGATGCTCTCAGATCTTCTTCAGCTGCTCCTGATAGGCGCGCGCGAACTCCTTGCCGAAAAGCGTGTGGAAGTCGTCCTCGGCCTCTTGCGCGATCTCGCCATACATTCGCTCATAGACTTCCCAGTACCTGGCCTTCTTGCCGGACAGGAAGCTGGAGAGCCCGCCGCGCTCCTCGAGGCGGCCGGCGAGCGTCTGCGGGTCGAGCCGCTTCAGCATCGCCTTGAAGGCGGCCTCCATCCCGGAGATCACCGCCACCTCATGCGCCTTGATGTCCTTGAGCGCCTCATTGGCCGCCTTATCGGCCGGCAGGTAGCCACGCACGGTCGGCCGCACCATCACCTCGAGCGCCTGCTCGACGCTGACCGAGAACTTCAGCGGATTGTTCCCGCCGGCCTGGATCTGGGTCTGGTTCATCCGGAACTCGCCCTTGATCGAGGCCCGGGTCATCAGCACCTCGCGCAGCCCCTCGACCATCGTGCCAAAGGCCTGGCCCAGTCGCTCCATCGTCGCGACCAGCTCGGCATCGCTGACCGGCACCTCTCCGGCCCCGGCGGCCTCAAGAAAGGCGCGGGCGGCAGCATCCGACACCGCCCCGGCGCTGGCGGCTGCCGGCGCCGTCCGTGGCGGGGCCTGGTGTGGCGGGGCCTGGTGTGGCGGAGCAGCTCGCGGCGGAGCAGCCCGCGCAGGCGCTTGCGGCTCCGCCGGAGCACGGCGTGCCGGCGGCGCGGGAGCCGGGGCGGGCGGCTCGGGCATCGGCGGCTCGGGCATCGGCGGCTCGGGCATCGGAGGCTCGGGCAGGGCGGGCGCGGCGCGGGGCGCAGCCATCTGTTCCCTCTCGCCCGGGTGGTCGTCTGCCGGCTCGGGCGCGAGCGGCAGGTCCTCCGGTGGCAGGCTCGGCGCGGCACGGCCGGCTGCCGGGCGTCGCGGCTCGGGCAGCGGCTCCTCCGGTGGCATGGCGGCCGGTGGCATGGCCGCCGGCGGCATCGCGGCCGGCGGAGGCGAGGGAGGCGGCGTGAAGGGCTGGTCGATCCCGTCAAGTCCGATGTCGAAATCGTCGCCGATCAGATTTCCGCCGCTCTTCGGCCCCCCGTAATACTGCTCGGTGGTTGGCGCATGATCCGCCCGGGCGCCCTGGCCCGGTGCCAGATTGTCGCCCGCAAAGGGATCGTCGGCAGGCGCGAGGAGATCCGAGCCCAGCGGGTCGCCCGTCGGGTCCCCCGGCATCGCCAGCGGGTCATCAGGCCCGGCGAAGGGGTCCGTGCCGCCAAACGCTTGTCCGGACGGCCCGAGAGGGTCGGTGCTGTGCTGGGCGGCTTGCCGTGCCGCGCCGGGGGGCTCCTCGCCGAGTAGCCCGAGCAGATCGTCGTCGCCTGCGAGCGGATCGTCGAGCTCTTCGTTGGCGCCGTGCCGGGCCGTGCCGCCGGCGATCGCGGCCGAGATCGAGGTCTGCTCGAGCGGCGGTGGCAGGTCGTCAAGCGGATCGCGCGGCGACAGATCGTGATCCGGGCTCTGCTCGATCTCCACACGGAGCTCGTAGGACCCAAGAACGATCACATCGCCGGGATTGAGCGGCATCGGCTGAGTTCCGATCCGGTCCGACGCATGGTTGAGGAAGGTGCCGTTGGTGCTGAGATCCGTCAGGAAGTAATCGTTTCCCCGTTGCTCAACCACGCAATGGCGCTTGGAGATCACACGCTCGGGGTCGGGGAGAACGAGGTCGTTCTCCTCGCCGCGCCCGACCGTCAGTACGCCATTGCTCAAGCTCACCGGGTTCACGCCGTCGGGCGTCATCCCGGTCGAGGTCGGCCGCAGCGTCAGTCCCAAGGCGCCCTCCGTCAGCCGCCGACGATGATCGTCGTCGCCCCGGGCCCGGTGATCACGCCGCCATGGGACTTGGTGTCGATCCCGATGCGCACCCAGCCGCGATTGGCGGTGAGAACGGTTCCCGAGCCTTTGACGCTCATATCGGGCGGGCCGACGCAGGGGCAGGTGTTGGCCATCGGTGTCAGCGGCCGGTTCAACGCAAGAACGGTCGGGACGCCCGGAGGCGCGACAACGCCCCCCACATGCGGCTTTGGTCCATCGGACATCGGACACACATGTGTGTCGCCGATCACGGATGCCGGTGAAGTCATGCCACCCCTCCAGGTTTGGCGGGTCGAGACCGAGACCCATAAGCCGCGTTATCATTGCCCGAGGCGCGGCGGCGGTTCAAGCGGAGGCTTCGCAGCTCAGCCATGCGCAACCGCGCCCGGTGATGCCGGCGAGGCCGCACCATCGGCGTCTGCAGCGCCGCCACCGCCGCCGCCGGCCTCCGGCGCTCCGGCTTGCGAAGCCTTGTCGACGCGCCCGTTCCCGCCGCGCGCGATGTCGAGCCCACGATCGATCAAGACCTGGCCGCGGTCAAACTCGTCGGCCGGCGCCGCGCCGAGCGAGGTGAGCAGCATGCCGAGCACGATGTTGCCGAACACGCCCGGGGGCACGACGGCCTCCTCAAGCTCGTCCGGGCCGAAAGAACCGCTCGCATAGACTGCCACCATCGCGCAGAGCGAGGTGTCGTCGAACGGCTTCGCCACCTTCATCGCCTCGAAGGCCGCCCGCCGCGTGTCGTCGCCCGGACGGAACACCCAGGCCTCCGCGGTCTCCAGGCATTTAGGCACGTCCTTCTTGGTGTGGCCGACGATGTCGCGCGCCGCGAGACACGACCACCACACCGCCTCGCGCCGAGGCATCGCCTGGGCGAGCAGGCGCATCATGTCGATTTCGGCCGGCACGATCTTGTCTGGCTCGCCCGCGAGCTCGGTGAGCACCTCGGAAATCGAGGCCGTCTCCGGGCATTTGAGCGGCGTCTTCAGCTCGACCTCGACCTCGCGAAGAACCTGGGCGGCTGGCTTTTCGGGCAGCTTCTTGAGCCCCTCGAACCGCGACGCATCCACCATCGCATATCTCCCCCGCTCAGTTGATTTTGGTGATGGCGCCCTGGATCTTGACCATCGCATCACCGTTGACGCTTGTCATCGCGCCGCCGACCTCGACATTGCCGTCCGAGGAGAGCGAAGCCTGCCCACTGCCCGACATCGAGAGCTGGCCGTTCGCTGTGCCCTCGATCGTCGTGCTGTTGAAGCTGATCGAGCTGGAATCGATGGTGATAGACGAGCCGCCCACGGTCAACGTGATGCTGTCACTCGAGGTGATGCTGATTGCGCCGGTCACGTTGATCGTCTGGCTGCCTGCCACCGTCTCGGAATGGTCGCCATTGACGGTCATGTCGCGGTTAGCCTCGACCGAATAGGTCTCGTTGCCGGTCTCGACTGCGAAAGTATGGTCACCCTCCTGCACCGTCTCGGTCAGCGAATTCTTCACCGTCATCGTCATGTCGCCGGGATCGGAATGCTCGATACCCACTGTGATCTCGGCGTTGTTCTTGATGATCTGCTTGTAATCGCGCTCGGATTGAAACCGGATGAACTCCTGTGCCTTCTTGTCCTCGAACACCAACTCGTGGAAGGTGTCGGATCCGCCCTTCGCCGATGATCGTGAGGTCCAGCCCATCTGGGTCATGTTGTCCGGCAACGAATAAGGGTGCTTGGTCTCTTCGTTGAACATCATGCCCACGATGATTGGCCGGTCGGGGTCGCCCTCTTCGAACTGGACCACGACTTCCTGGCCGATCCGCGGCACCCAGACCATGCCCCACTGCTTGCCCGACCACGGAACCGCGGTTCTGATCCAGCATGACGCGTCTTCGTCCTTGTTCTCGGCACGATCCCAGAAGAAGCGCACCTTCACGCGACCGTACTTTTCCGTATAGATCTCGTCACCTTTGGGGCCGACGACGCGAGCGGTCTGCAGGCCCGGGATCAGCGGGCGTCGGCACTCATGGCGCGCGCGAAACGCCTCGGTCGCCGGTTGGGCGTCGAAGATCACCCGGTAGAGAGTTGGGTTCTTTTCGTCGAGCTTGAGTTTTTCACCGAGCGGCGTTTCGTTGCTCTCCTCGATGTTGCCGAAATCAGGCTCGATCTGGATCTGTGTCGTGGTGGAGAGCAAGAGGTATTCTTTGTTGTTGAAGGTTTCGATGTGGTGTTTGTCGAGCTTGAATTTGTAACCGCAGGCAAAGCGCCGGATATTTGTCTTTCCGAAGCTGCGGCGATGCATGGCCGCAAGCGATTCCATCCATGAGCGCGCGAGAGTCTGGCCGCGATCCACATCCTCAAACCGGCCATGATAGTCGTAGATCTCGTAGTCCTTGTGCGGATGCTCACCCTTGGGCAGGTTCACCGATGTGACGAGATCCGATGACGGCTTCTCGAAGAAGTAGTCATCGAGCGTCACTTTCCCCGATTGCAGCGTCTCGTACTCACGCCATTCTGTGATCAGTTCGTGGTCCTTGACGCCGACCGCCGACTCGCGACGGAACTCGATGGTGCTTTCACCGTCGATCATCTTATGCTTGCCAATGTCATCCACCATGACAAGCGTCGCTTTGCCCTTCTCATAATCGAAATAGAAGTATATGCCTTCTTCGATCATAAGCCGATAGACAAAGTCCCAATCTGTTTCGCGGTACTGCACGCAGTAGGTGCGTTTCGGAAAGGTGGCTTGGGTCTCGTCCTTGAAGTCGAAGCCGTAGTCCCCGAAGACTTCCTTGATGATTTCCATCGCGGTCTTCTCTTGGAAGATCTTACAATCCGAAGACCGCGTCAGGAGCCATGGCCAAGGTCGCAGCACCGCCGAAAACAGCATAAAGCCGGCCAGATCACCTTCATACTGTACTTCTATACAATGGCCGACGAAATATCTCTCGTCTGACTCGTCGGCGTATTGAACCTCGATGCTGATCGGTTGCCCGAGTATCTTCTCTAGCTTGACGTCTTTGCGCGCGGAGAGAAACTCCACCTCGACTTGGGTGATCTCACTCAGTCGTTCAGTAATCTCGGCGCGCAGGAACTGCATTTCGATGTCTTCAAGGGGTCCGTACATCCGTACGAACCGCCCTTCAAGGTTGACGACTTCGGTCATAATAGTGCTCCATGAGGCCTCGGAAATTGAGGCTTAAAAGTCGGGGTAAATGTCGACGATTTCTTCGTTGTCTCGCATGCGGAAGACAATCCGCGGGTTGATTTGCATCATGCCAGCATTCGACGGGTTCGGTGGCATGTGCTTGCGAATGTGCTTCATTTGACCCGGAGCAGTCACGTGAATGAGGCCAACCGGTTTTGGAAAATCTCCGTCGCGCAGCATGGCCTCCAGGTGCTCGATCCCCTGAGCCAGCCAAAAACGCTGATTATTAAATATCAGGGTGATCGTGTGTCGGAAGAAACCCCGGCCGTTTCCTTCGGGAGACTGCGTCGTGTCCATCATAAATCCTTCAGCAACGCCTCGAGTTCGGAATCAATATCATCTTCCTCATCGTCGTCGCCGTCATCGCCGTCACCGCTGGCATCGTCGTCTTCATCGGCGTCGCTATCGTCCTCGAGCCCGGAGAGCAGGTCGTCGAGCTCCGTGTCGCCGTCGTCGCTCACGCCGAGATCCACCTCGTCATCCGCGTCGTCTTCGTCCCCATCGTCGTCGAGGCCCGCGAGCAGGTCGTCGAGGGTGTCGTCCTCCTCCGCATCGAAGCTGCCGACGTCCTCGTCATCCGCCGCGACATCGTCGTCGAGCCCGGCCAGCAGATCGTCAAGCCCGCCATCGCCCGCGGCAGCCGCGGCCGCAGCCGACGCCGCGCCAGCGCCGGCGGCCGCTGCCGGCCCCGCCCTCAGCGCGAAGTCCGACCGGGAACGCGCACGCATCGCCTCGGGCCCGCCGATGCCGGATCCGCCCCAGGGACCGGCGATCTCGGTGCCGGCCACCGAGCGGAAGGAGCCGAGCCGCACCTCGGGCCGTCCCTGGATCGACAGCACAGGCATGTAGCCGCGCTCGGCCGTGAGCGCGGAGGCCTTCTCGGTGATCAGCCGTTCGGTGCAGGGCAGAGCGACCTGATCGCCGTGCTGGTCGGTCACGATGTAGAAGGGGATGTCGTCGAGCGTCATCACCGAGCCGAGCTTTACCTTGCCCGCGCCCTGCACCCAGCTGGTGCCGATCAGGGCGGCCGCGAGCACCGCCGGGTTGGTCCAGAGCATCCCCTTGAGCCCCTCCCGCTCGGAGAACTCCTCGAAATCGAAGGGGTCAATCGGATCGGTGCGCTTGCCATAGGGCTGGCGGAGCAGGAACCGCGGGCTCGCGAGGCCGAGATACTCCGCCTCGGGCAACGCCCGGAGCGCCTGCCAGGCCGATTTGATCGTCAGGGACAGATCGTCGGTCTTGGTGTCGAGGAACTTCGGCGAGATCGAGGCGATGAAGGGCGCGTCGATATAGGCCGCGATCTTGGCCATCCGCCCCAGCAACTCGGCATGGGCGGGCGTCTCCTCAAAGCGGTAGAGCCCGATCAGGACGCCGAGACGCCCCTGTGCCGCGTCCAGCCCTGGCTTTTCCGCGAGCATCTCGAAGAGCCCGCACTCCGAGAGTTCGTCGCTGGCCGCGAGATCGGCCGCGAGTTCCTCGGCCGCCACGTCATAGACGACGAGCTCGAGTCCGCCGCCGGTCTCGATCCGCCGGGCAAGCAGATCGAGCGACCGCCACGACGCCTCGACCGCCTGGAAGTCCGGGTGGTGGAGCAGCGAGCGCATGGCGCCCGAGAGCGCCTCGTCCACCGCCGCGACCATGGTCTCGATCTCCGGGTCCGGCGCCTTGACCACATAGGGGCCGACGATGCGCTGGATCAGCTCGTCGGCCTCGGTGGGCTCTTGCGAGCCGACCTCGCCACCGATGAGGCGCGAGAAATCGGAGAGGCCCATATCCGTCGGCAGCTCGGCGCCCTTGGCCCGGCCGCGCTCTGCACCCTTGAGCTTGCCGAACTCCTCGCCCCAGGCCAGTAGATCGCCCAGCGCGCTCTCCCCCCGCCCGGATTTGAGCGAACGCCGCAGCGTCTGCAGCTCGTCGAACAGCTCGACATTGTCGTAAAGCTCGTCCGGATGCAGGTCGTCGATGCTCCCGAGCTCGACCTCCACGGCCGCGCCATCCGGGCCGATCGGCAGCACGAGGCGCGTGCGGAACCGGGCGATCACGTCGTCCAGCGTGTCGATATCGAGCTTCATCGGTTTGCGCGCCGCGAGGGCCGCCCCGCTCTCCAGCGCACCGCGGCTGGCGCGACCGGAAAAATCGCCAAAGATCGCGATCCTGAACTTCGAACGAGGAGCGCCGACACCGGCGGTGTCGTCCGGCACGGTCAACGAACCGAACGAGGGCGCGGCGCCGGGTCCATCAGCTTCGACCGCGCTCGTCGTGTCGGCCATGTGACGCCTCCGTCCATCAATCGCCCGGGAAAAATAGCCGGTCGGGTGAGTGTAATCCGCATTTCAGCTCTGAGGATTTGTCGCAGCAATGCCATCATCACGCAAGAGCCTTGACTGAGGGGCAGAACTCTCGTGACGGCTGTTGCGGCGCGCGGGTCGCGCCCGATCGATGCTTACTCGGCCGGGGGCGGCATCCGCTCGATCTGGTCGCGCATCGCCTGGATTTGCTGCGTGAGGCGCGCCATGTCCTCATGGAGCACGGCGATCTGCTCGGCCACGGCCGCATTCTCGGCACGCACGAGTTCGCGCATCTGTTGGGCCTCCTCCTCCTTCTGTTCCTCGACCGCCGTCTGCATGGTGTTGACCAGGAGACCGATGAAGAGGTTGAGCACGGCGAAGGCCGTCGCGGTGATGAAGGGCACGAAGAACGCCCATGCCCAGGGGAACACCTCCATCACCGGGCGCACGATCCCCATCGACCAGCTCTCGAGCGTCATGATCTGGAAGAGCGAGTAGAGCGACTTGCCGAGCGTTCCGAACCACTGCGGGAACGCCTCCCCGAACCAGAGCGTCGCCATGATCCCGAAGATGTAGTAGATCACCGCGAGCAGCAGGACGACCGCGCCCATGCCGGGCAGGGCGTCGACCAGCGCCTTCACCACCTCGCGCATCTGCGGGATCGCCGACATCACCCGCAGCGCCCGGATCACGCGCATGCCCCGCAACACCGAGAGCGTGTCGGTCTGCGGAAGGAGCGAGACCAGCACGACGATCAGGTCGAAGATGTTCCACGCATGGGCGAAGAACCGCATGCGATAGGCGTAGAGCTTGAGCGCCATCTCCACGATGAAGATGCCGATGATCACCCGGTCGACAATGCTGACGATGTGCTCGCTGGCGGGCGAGAGGTCCTGGCTCGTGGTGATGCCGAGCATGATGCCGTTGAGCACGATCACCGAGAGGATGAAGTTGCGCGCCTCCTCGGTCTCGAGCACGGCGCGGATCCGGGCCCGCAGCGAATAGGGGTCGAGCCGCTCCAGCTCCTCGAATTCGGCATTGGGGCTATTGAGCTGGCGATAGGCCGAGACCAGCCGCAGGGCGCGGGCGATCCGCACCAGCCGGAGCATCGACAGATTGCCGACCTCGGGCACCAGCGCCACCAGCACGACCACCAGATCGAACACGTTCCAGGCCGAGTTGAAGAACTTGTCGCGATAGGCCGCGAGCTTCAGGAGCATCTCGGCGACGAAGATCCCGAGCGCGATGCGGTGCAGCATCACGAAGATCTCGCCGAACTCGCCGAACAGCGTCTCGGATTGTGAGAGGATCAGGCAGAGGACATTGAGGATGATGACGGCAAAGATCGCGTTGGAGAAGCCGTCGCTGTCAACGAGCGCACGGAGCCGGTCGCCATTGGTGGTGGCGCGATCGGTGGTCTCGCTGCCCATTCGCACCTCCCTTCGCCGGCGGTCCGCCAGAACGCCATCCTCGGCCGACCGCGCGATGCCCGCCCGGCGGCCGGTCGCAGCCTAGCACCGCTTGGCTGACGTAAGAACACCCTGCGGTAACTCCTTGGTCCCGCAGATCGCTCGCGAGTTCAAGCATCTCGGCCGGCGGCGGGGCCCATCGGCTCGGCTCCGCCCGGGGCGGGCTCAGTCGAAGGCGTAGCTGAACTCGCCCTCGGCGATGTCGACCGACACGCGGCCCGCCTTCTCGCCCATCATCAGCCGCTTGAGGAATTCGTTGGAGATGGCTGGCAGCATCGTGTTGGTGAGGATCGCGTCGATCATGCGCCCGCCGCTCTCGAGCTCCTGGCAGCGCGAGACGATCGTGTCGAGCACCGCGTCCGAATACTCGAAGGGCACACCGTGGTTCTGCCGCACGCGCTTCTCGATCCGGCCGAGCTGGAGCCGGGCGATCAGCTTCAGCATCGTGGGTGTCAGCGGATAGTAGGGGATCGTGACGAGACGGCCGAGCAGCGCGGCGGGGAACACCTTCAGCAGCGGCTCGCGCAGTGCCTTGGCGATTGCGTCGGCCTCCGGGATCAGGTCGGGATCGGCGCACATATCCATGATCAGGTCCGACCCGACATTGGAGGTGAGCAGGATGAGCGTGTTCTTGAAGTCGATCATCCGGCCTTCGCCGTCCTCCATCTGGCCCTTGTCGAAGACCTGGAAGAAGATCTCGTGCACATCAGGGTGCGCCTTTTCGACTTCGTCGAGCAGCACCACCGAATAGGGCTTGCGCCGGACGGCCTCGGTGAGGATGCCGCCCTCGCCATAGCCGACATATCCTGGGGGCGAGCCCTTGAGCGTCGAGACCGTGTGGGCCTCCTGGAACTCGGACATGTTGATCGTG
>CAYORO010000021.1:0-26408 GCA_964406355.1 uncultured Limibaculum sp. | reverse complement strand
TGGTAGAGGTTGCCGAAGAACTGGTCGAAGCCGTGATTGGTCGGCAGATGCTCGTCCTTGTCGCCGAGATGGTTCTTGCCGAACTGGCCGGTGACGTAGCCCTCCGCCTTGAGGAGGCCGGCGATCGTCGGATCCTCGGTCTGCATGCCGAGATCGGCGCCCGGCAGACCCACTTTCGAGAGGCCGGTGCGGAAGACCGACTGACCCATGATGAAGGACGACCGCCCGGCGGTGCAGCTCTGCTCGCCGTAGTAGTCGGTGAACATCATGCCTTCACGCGCGATGCGGTCGATATTCGGCGTGCGGTAGCCGACCAGGCCGAAGGTGTAGGCCGAGATGTTGGTCTGGCCGATATCGTCGCCCCAGATGACGAGGATGTTCGGCTTTTCGGTGTCCTGCGCGAATGTCGGCAGCGCGGCCGTCATCGAAATCAGCAATGCCGCCAAGAGGGCGGCAGGGGTGCGGATCATGGGATACTCCCTCAGTTCGTGAACCGGATGGTTTTGACGGTCGAAACGCTGACCGCAGCGTGACGCTCAGACGGTGAACTCATCGCCGACGACCCCGCTCGGGCGCCGACGGACATGGCCCCCTGGGCAAACGAGATCGCGCCCCCCGATGCGATCAACGCCTCGCTCTGCGTATCATTAGATTGCCCGGCAGTCGCGAAAAATTGATGACAATTGCGCGGCCCGGTCCGGTCGCCGTTCTGGACGCGCGCATGGCCGTGCATCCTGCTCGGCCCACACCCGACGCGTTCCGGGCTGGGTCCGGCGCCGGCACGCTGTCCTTGGGGCATTCCCTCGCGCGTCACCCGAGCATTCGTGTGGGGAACGCCACAGCAATCGGCCGTCATCATCCCCATGTCCCTATCGTCTGCGTGGTTTGAGGAGACATTCGATGGCCCAGAACAACCCTTTTCGCGACTACAACTGGCAGGATCGCGCGCGGGACGATCATTGGCCGGCCGGAGCCGTGCTGCTGATGGTGCTGATCGGCGGGCTGATGTCGGTGATCTGATCCGGCAGTGCACTGGACTGACGGGCGTCGCGGGACTAGAGCGCGGCGTATGAAACGCAAGGACATGGCGTCCTGCCCCGAGGACGGCGGAGGCGGGTTCTGCCCGGAGCGGGCGGTGACGGAGGCGTTCGTCGGCCACATCGCCGCGGCGTTCGAGCGCGAGACCGGCGGTCTCGGGGACCAGGAGGGCACGGCCCTGATCGAGGCTGTGGCGCGCCGGGTGTTGGCGCTGCAGTCGGCCTCCGATGCGCTCTACCACACGAGCGAGCACACGATGATGGTGACGCTCGCCGGGCTCGACATCCTGCGCGGCGGAGCATTGGGGCCGGCGCCGTCGGACTGGCTGCATTTCCTGCTCGCGCTGCTCATGCATGATGTGGGCTATGCGCGGGGCGCGTGCCGGGGCGACGATGGCGCCCGTGTGGTGAAGGATGCCGCGGGCGGCACTTGCGAGCTGCCGCGCGAGGCGACCGACGCGATGCTCGGACCCTATCATGTCGAGCGAAGCATGACCCACGCGCGCGAGACCCTGGCGGGCGTTGCGCTCGTGGATGCCGAGCGGATCGCGCGGGCGATCGCCCATACCCGCTTCACCACCGCGCCCCAAGCGCTCGACGCCCCCGATGGCAGCGAGGGCTCGCTCGTGCGGGCTGCCGACCTGATCGGCCAGCTCGCCGACCCCCGCTACATCGCCAAAGCGCCGGCGCTCTTCCACGAACTCGCCGAGACCGGGCAGGCGGCCGAGCTCGGTCACACATCGCCTGCGGATCTCGTCACGGGGTTTGCGGCGTTCTTCGAGGCCCGGATCGCACCGGCGATCGGCCCGGCGGTTGCCTGCCTCGAGCGCACGCCATCGGGCCGGCGGTGGCTCGCGACTCTCGACCGAAATCTCTCGCGATCGCGCAGCGCCCCGGCCCGGGCCTGACGCGACGCGGGCGCGGAGCTGGAGCGTCTTCCGACCAGACTGACCCGGTCTGGTGACCGGAAAGTGCGACCAATGAAGACCTGAGGGCGCGCGACCTCGTCCTATCAGGTCGGACAGCGCTCTAGACGGCCCGCGCGTTCATCGCCTCGAGCCGCGCGGCGATCACCCGGATGACGCCGAGCGCGACATCCGGATATTCGCGGAGAAGCGCGAGCACCGCGTCCCGCTCGAGGCGCAGCAGTTTGAGGTCCCCCTCGGCGGCCAGCGCGGTCGCCCGCGGGTTGCCGGTCAGCACCGCGAGCTCGCCGACGATCTCACCCGGCCCGAGGCTCGTGATCAGCGTCTCGCCGCCCTCGCGCGGCATCAGCACCCGGACCTCGCCCGCGAGGATCACATAGGCCGCGTCGCCATCCTCGCCCTTTTCCGCGATCCGCTCGCCCGGCAGGAAGCTGAGCACCTGGCCGGTCATTGCGATCACCTTGAGGCGGCGCTCGTCGAGCGCCTGGAAGAGCGGCATGCGGCGGAGGACCTCGAGCGTCGATCCGAGGCTCATCCGCGGGCGCTCCGGGCTCTCGGCGCGACGCCGGCAGCGCTTTCACTAGTCGCCATCGTCTCCCCTCTCCGTTCTGCCGCCAGATCGGTGCGCGACCACCGGGCCGTCGGTGCCGATCACCGCCTCGCCGTCCAGCTTGGGTATCGCCGGATCCGCGGTCTCTGTCGCGAGGAGGATACCAATCCCCGGCTGATCCGCGCGAATGGCCGCGACCAGCGCCGCCTCGCCGCCCGGGAAGAGGTCCGGCGCGCTCGCAACCAGCAGGAGCCGCGGGCGCTTGGCGAGCGCGCGGATGAGCCCGATGCGCCGCTGCACGATCACCGGGACCGGCGCCGCGCCGAGCTCCGCGTCGAGCGCGATCCGGAGCAGGTCGTGCGTCATGGCGCGGGCGGCGATGGCGCCCTCGATGCGCTCGTCGATCAGCGGCCAGCGCGAGCGGCGGTCGTGGCGGCGCTGGCCGTGCAGGATGTTGTCGGCCACGGTGCGCGCGGGGTGGTAGCGGTCGGTGTCGAGCGGCACGACATCGCTCCGCACGCGCAGGAGCGGTGCCACAGCCTTGCGAATCTCAAGCACGCGGGCTCGCGTCGCGGGCTCGATCACGTCTAGCTGGTCCCGGGTTTCGACGAAGTTCGCCGCGAGTGATGTCAGCCGGGCGCGGGCCTCGCGCGGCAGCCGCGCCGGCTCGGTGTTTCCGGCCCGCTCGCGGATCGCGGCCGCATCGAGGATGTCCTGGCGTGAGAACCCGCTCACGCGATCGAGCAGCCCTGAGCAAGGGTCGGTCGCGCGCGCGATCTCGGCGAGCGCCTCGGCGATCCGGACACCGATGGTGAGGAGCAGACGGTCGCCCCCGGTCTTCTTCAGGATCTTGCGCAGGTCGGGGCTGGCCAGACGTTGCGACGGCCGCGAGACCGGCGCGACCGGCAGCGCGAAGAGGAGGTTGGCCAGCAGCGAGCCATTGGTGTTGTAGGCCTCTGCCTGCCAGGGCTCGACGAGGTCCGCGAGCCGCGCGGGGTCGGCGGCGAGCTCCTCGCGGAGCGCCATCAGCGTCGTGCTCCAGCGGCCGCTCTCCTCCGCCGAGAGCGTGCGGTCGAGCGCCACCGTCTGCAGGAAACCGGCGAGGCCGAAGCGCTCGGCGAGCGCGATGACCCGCTGATCCAGCGCGGTCGGGCCGTCGAGCCCCGCTGCCTCCCAGTCGATCCAGGGTTGTTCATCGGCGCTGTCCGGCCCGGGAGGGCGCCGCAGCAGCCCGTAGATCAGGTTCTCGCGAAGCGTGCCGCGCACAAGGCCCGGCGCCTCGGGCACGAGGCCGAGCGTGGCGCCGATCGCCCCGGGGCTCGCGCCCGCGAGCGCCTGCCCGCCGACCGCGACCGTGCCTGCCTCCGCCGGATCGACACCCGCTGCGAGGCGGAGCAGCGCGGTCCGGTTGGCCGGGCTGCCGCCCGATACGACCAGCGTCTCGCCCGGGTGGAGCGTGATCCGATGGATGCCGGGTCGGTCGAGCGCCGGGTCGGGCGGCACCGTCTCGACGACCAGCGCCCCCTCGAGCGGCGCTCCCGCCTCCTCGGGCGCTCCGGCCGGCGCCGTGTCCTCAAACCCCTCCTGGACGAAGCGGAACCGGCTCGAGAAGTCCGAGAGCCGCTGGGCATAGGCGAGCAGCGCCTTCCACGGGCCGGCGAGGTCCTTATAGGCCGCCAGCACCGCCACCAGCGCGCCGAGATCGAGCGAGCCCTGGATCACCAGATACCCCCCGATCGCGTAGAAGAGAAACGGCGTCAGCTGGGCCAGGAAGTTGTTGAGAAACTTGATCGTGTATTTCCGCCTGAAGATGTCCTGGCGGATCCGCGTGTTGGTCTCCAGCAGCCGGGCCACGCGCGCCAGGTGCCAGCGCGCGGTGCCGTGGGTGCGGATGTCGGGCGCGAGCTCGATGGTCTCGCCGATCCGGTCGGCCACCGCGCGGGCATTGTTCGCCCGCTTGCGGTTCAGCCTGATGATCCGGCGCTGCAGCATCGGCACCAGCACCGTCTGCACCGGATAGAAGGCGATCGAGGCGAGGCCGAGCCACGGGTCCTGCGCAAAGATGAAGCCGACATAGACCGCCAGGAGCCCGCCCTGGAACACCGGCGTGACGATCACCTCGCCGAAGAACCCGCCGAGCGGCTCGATCTCGGCCATGATCGACTGGATCGTCTCGCCCGGGCGCGTCGAGCGCAGGCGCCCCATCGGCAGGCGGCTCACCCGCTCGGTCAGCTCGAGGCGGAGCCGGCGCAGGAGGCGCTCGCCGCTCATCCCGAGCCCCACATTGATCACCCATTTGAGCCCGTTATGGGCGATCACCAGGGCCAGAAAGGCGGCGCTGAGGGCGAGGAGATAGCTCACCTGGCCAAGCTCGACTCCGGCGACGACCTTTGGGAACGGCCCGCCGGAGATCGCATCGTTGACGATGATCTTGGGGATCTCGAGCGAGGCATAGACCAGCGGGAAGGAGATCACGGTCAGGAACAGCAGGCCGCACTGCTCCCGCCGCGAATGGCGCCAGACAAACCCCACCAGGCCTTTCGAGCGCGCGCCGTCCATCGCTGGGCTCCTCCCTCGCCCCGAGACTTTGCCCCGGTCACACCCCCGGAGGCGAGCGCCAATCCGTCAGGGGCGTGGGAATTCGCACGAACCGGTCGCGTGCAGGCGGGCGGTGCCGGATGCCTCGGGTCGCTTGCGGTGGTTGCAAGATCAGGTGGATAAAGTGAAATATCCAAAGATCTTTGTTCTGCAACATACATGAAACAAAACGATACAGACCCGCTCTCGAAAACCCCAGTGTCTTCGACTTTATATCGGTCAGCCGGGTGTGCTTCCAGTGATCGTCGACGACAACGAGGTCGGAGCGCCACCGGCGGCGCAAATCGGCCTCGATGACCGTCACGGAAAGGGTATGACTATGAGAGCTTTGCCGAAACTCGCGGTCCTTCCATTGGCCGCCGCCATCGCGATTCTGGCCGATCTCGAGCCGCGCGTGACCCCACAGGCCGACGGGTCGGCCGCGGTGACGGTCGGGATCGCTGCGGCCGAGGCCGGACCGGCGATCCGAACCTCGCGCCGGATCGCGCGGCGCACTGTCCGCCGGACGACCGCGGTCGCCGTGGCAGCCGTGCCGCCCGTGGTCGTGCCTCGGGCGGCCCCCGTGGTGGTGCGGCCGGTCGTACCCGTGGCGCCCGTTGTCGCGCCGGTGGCCGTGGCGCCGGCCGTGGTCGCGCCCGTCCCCCTCTATGCGCTGCCGCCGGGCTGTATCCGGCGCGGCGTCTATGTCTACTGCGGCGCCGTCGCCTATCCGCGCGTTGTCTACGCCGCCGCGCCGATCGTTCCCCAGACCGACCACAAGTGATCCACAGGAGAACCCGCAACATGACACCGATCGCAAAATACGCCCTCGCCGCTGCAGCCCTCGCCACCTATGCCGCGCTGTCGACCGGGCCGAGCCTCGCTTCCGAGGCCAAGCGCGAACAGGCCGCCGCCAACTACATGCAGGCCGATGCCAACGGCGACGGCGCGCTCTCGTCTGCTGAGTTCCGGACGCTGATCGATCTCAATGCGCGCGACGGTATCGGCCAGGCTGCGATGGTCAAGCGCTTCGGCCGGCAACAGATGGCGTTCCAGCGCATCGATGCCAATGGCAACGGCCTCGTCACGCCCGAGGAGATCCAGGCCCTCGCCCAGCAGGCGCAGCGCTAAGGCTCGCGCCGTTCACGTGCCGCTCACGCGCCGGGCTGCGGGTGGCGATCCGCCGACGGGGCCCGGCCGAACTGTCGGCGATAGGCGCGGGCGAAGCTCGAGAGATCGGCAAAGCCCGTGATCGCCGCGATCTCGCCGACCGAGAGCGCCCCGTGGCCGAGCAGCCGCCGGGCGCGCTCCAGCCGCAGCCGCGCATAGTAGCGCCCCGGCGTCTCGCCGAAGAACCTGAGGAAGAGCCGGCGCGCGGTCGAGGGCTCGACCCCCGCGGCCCGGCAGACCTCGGCGACGGGGACCGGCCGGTCGAGCCGCGCTTGCATGATCTCCACCATTCGCCCGATCCGCCGGTCGACCCGGGCGAGCGCCGCCTCGTCGCCTGCCGGTGCGCGCTCGGGCGTGGGATCGTGGTTCATCACGAAGGCGACGCGGTTGGCCAGCGCCCGTCCCTCGAAGGCGGCGATCAGGTCGAGCACCAGATCCGCCGTCGCGACACCACCGCCCGAGGAGAGCAGCGGCCCGTCCCGCGCATGCAGCCGGTCGATCAGGACCGCACCGCCGAGCGCCTCGCGATAGGCCGGCGTCGCCTCGTGGTGGACGGCGATCCGGCGCCCCCGGAGCACGCCCGCGCGGGCGAGCAGCAGCCCGCCCGTGTCGGCGCAGGCAATCAGCGCGCCCGCCCGGTCGAGGCGCCTCAGCCAGCCGAGCACGCCGGGCAGACAGGCGCGCTCGGGCTCGTAGGAGGTGAGCACCACGGCCGCCTTGACATGGGCCATGCGCTCGGGCGCCGCGGCGGCGGCCGTCTCGACCCCGCTCGAGGAGATCACCGGCGCGCCGTTTGCCGTGACGATGCTGCGGGCGAAGGCCGAGCGGCCGCATTCCCGGTTGGCGACGCGCAGGAACTCGATGGTGAGCGCGAGCGAGAGCAGCGGGAAGCCCGGCCCGAGAAAGATGGCCACCTCGACGGGGCCCGCGGCACGGCGCATCGCTCGCCCTCCCGATTGCGCGTTTCGGCGTGAAAGTCGCATATTTCGGCACGGCCTGCCATCGCCCCCGGCCGCATCCTCGGAGCCGACCGCCGCCCGAGAGGAGAGAGGGAGGACAGCATGGACGGAGCCGATCCCGCCGCGATGGCCGAGGCCGCACGGCCCTTGACGATCCCGGCCGAGGAGTGGCGCGTGCGGGTGGAGCTCGCCGCGCTCTACCGGGTGACCGCGCATTACGGCATGTCGGACCTCGTGAACGGCGCGATCGGAGCGCGCCTGCCGGGCGCCGAGCCGCGCTATCTGACCCATCCCTACGGCATGTTCTGGGAGGAGGCGCGTGCCTCGGATTTCGTTGCGATCGATGGCGCGGGCCGGCCCGTGGCCGCCGACGCGCCCTGGCTCAATGACGGGGCGCAGAACCTCTGCGCCTGGATCTTCGGCGCGCGGCCGGAGGTGAACTTCTTCGTCCACGGCCATGACGAGGAGGTGATGGCGGTCGGCTCGATCGAGGACGGGCTGCTGCCGCTCAACCAGCCCGCCGTCTATCTCGGCCACATCACGAGCTACATCGAGTACGAGTTCGAGGAGGACGAGGCCTTTGCGCGGCACTTCGTCGAGACGCTGGCCGACAAGCAGATCATGATCAGCCGCAACCATGGCTACTATGCGGTGGGCGAGACGGCGGCGGCGGCCTTCTTCCGCGCCTACTTCCTCAAGCAGACCTGCTCGGCGCAGATCAAGACGCTGTCGATGGGCCGGGAGCTCCACATGATGGACCTGCAGAAGGTCGCCCGCTACCGCGACCAGATGGGCGCCTCGGAGCACTACAACTACAACGGCAAGACCGAGTGGCCGGGGCTCATCCGGATGCTCGAGCGCACCCAGCCCGACTACAGGACCTGACCGAGATGCCCGACGATGTCCTGACCGGCGCGGCGCTACCGCTCGCGCCCGATTTCGCCCCGCGCGGGGACGGCCCCGAGGTTGCATCCGTGGCGGCCGAGGGCGCCTGGGTGGCCGTGCGCTGGACCGACGGGGCGGCGGCGCGGTTCCACGCGATGTATCTGCGCGAGAACGCGGTCGGCGTCGCGATCGACCCCGTGACGCGGGAGCGCTCGCTTGATCCAGCGGATCTGCCCGAGGATCTCGCCCCTGCCGCGGCTTCGATGGCGCCGTCGGGCGCCGTCGTCATCCGCTGGGTGCCGGACGGGGCGATCACCGCACACCACCCCGGCTGGCTGCGCGACATCGCCGAGGGGCGCTGGCGGCCTGCGGCGTCCATCCCGGCGCAGCAGAGCTGGGACGCGGCGGCGATGCCGGAGCCGGTGAGCTTCGATGGCCCCTCGGTCCTTGCCGACGACGCGGCGCTGACGGCCTGGATCACGGCGACCCACCGCTTCGGGCTCACGCGGCTCCGCGGGCTCGGCTCGGAGGCCGGGACGGTCGGTCGCGTCGCCGAGCGGATCGGGGTGGTGCGCAGTTCGAGCTTCGGGTTCCTCTTCGACGTCGAGTCGAAGCCCGACCCGGACAGCGCCGCCTACACCGCCGCCGCGCTCACGGGCCACACGGACCTGCCGACGCGCGAGGTCCAGCCCGGGCTCCAGCTCCTCCATTGCCGCGAGAACACCTGCCCCGACGGCTGGAGCACCATGGTCGACGGGTTCCGCGTGGCCGAGGCGATCCGTGACACCGACGGCGATGCCTTCGACGCGCTCACCGGGCTGCCCTGGGTGTTCACCAACCGCCACCGGAAGTTCGACTATCGGATGAGCCGACCGATCGTGGAGGCCGCCTCCGATGGCACGATCCGCGAGATCCGGATCGCCAACGCGCTGCGGGCCGAGCCCGACATGCCCGAGGCCGAGATCCCCCGCGGCTATCGCGCCGTGCGGCTCTTCATGGCGCTGGTACGGGATCCGCGCTTCGTCTGCCGGTATCCCTTCGAGGCTGGTGATCTGGTGATCTTCGACAATCGCCGGATCCTGCATGGCCGTGAGGAGTTCGATCCCAACGGCGGGGTGCGGCGGCTGCAGGGCTGCTATCTGGACCGCGACGAGCTGTTCTCGCGGCTCCGGGTCCTCGCGCGCGAGGCGCGCTAGCGGCGGGCAGTCCGGAGCCGTTTCCGGCTCCGGAGCGCCCAGGGCCGGCTCAGTTGCGCCCGGCCATCACGCCGCCATCGACATCGTGGATGGCGCCCGTCGTCCACCCCGCCCTGTCCGACAGCAGGAACGTCACGTGGCTCGCCACATCGGCGGGGCGACCGACGCGGCCGACCGGGTGGAAGGCGTCGAAGCCCTCGGTCAGCGTCTTCTCGATCTGGTCCGGCGCGATGAAGTTGCCGTAGATCGGCGTCACCACCACCGCGGGCGACACGGCGTTGACCCGGATGCCCTTGTCGCCGAGCTCCATCGCCAGGTGCTGGGTCAGCGAGTGCAGCCCCGCCTTCGCCATGGAATAGGCCGAGGACGGCGTCGCCTTGATCGCCTGCTTGGCCCACATCGAGCCGATACTCACGATCGAGCCGCCGCCATTGCGCTCCATGTTGCGCGCCACCGCCTGGGTGACGAAGAAGCTGGCGCGGTTGAGCTCAAGATACTTGTCGTAGTCGGCGCCGTCATGCTCGAGGAACGGCTTCGGCGCGAAGGTGCCGGCGGCGTTGGCGAGCTGGTCGATATGGCGCGGTTCTTGGTCGATCCGGGCGATCAGGCGGTCGACGGCCGCGCGGTCGTAGAGATCGGCTGCGATGGTCTCGACGCGGGGCGCGCTCGCGCCCGGCATGAGCGCCTCGAGCTCGGCGGCGACGGTGGCGAGCCGCGCCTCGTCGCGGGCGACGAGGATGACGGTCCGGCCCTCCTCGACCAGCTGGCGCGCGGTCTCGCGGCCCATGCCCGAGGATCCGCCGATGATCATGCTGACGGGGGTGGTCATGGTGGGTCTCCTTCTCCGCTGCGCTTCGCGGCGAAGCCTAACAAGTGTTAGGTTCGATGCTGCGAAGATGGGGGCTTCGGGTGCAGATTCAACCAGTCGTTAGGTAGATTTCCGCACGCCGCTCCACCGTCACTCGGGCGGGGCGGGCCAGTACGAGATGAAGCCATCGCGGTTCGGCATCTCCACCGCCGCGAGCCGGGGCGCGTCGAGCACCGCCTCGGCCGGCAGGATCCCGTTGAGATGGAGCACATAGGCCGTGACGGCATAGACCTCGGCATCGGCCAGGCTGCCAGGGGCGTGATAGGGCATCGCCCGGCGCACATAGTCGAAGAGCGTCGTGGCATAGGGCCAGTAGCTGCCAACCGTCTTGACCGGCGCCCCGCTTGCAAGGCTCCCGATGCCGCCGACGAGCATGCCGGCCGCGCCGTCGCGCCCGGTCTCGCCATGGCAGGCGGCACAGTTGATCGCATAGACTTCCCGGCCCTGGGAAACCGAGCCCTGTCCCGTCGGCAGGCCGGTCCCGTCGGGCAGCACCGAGAGATCCCAGGTGGCGATCTCGGCCTCGGTCAGCGGCTGGCCGAACTCCTGCGCCGCCGCGGCGGCCGCGATGCTGACGAAGAGACCGACGGCGATGCGCTCAGACATAGACATTGCGAACCTCCCCGGCCGGGTCGATGGCCCAGGCCTGTATCGCGTTGTTGTGGAAGATCTGGTCGGGCGCATAGGGCGCGTACCACGCCTCCCGGCCCGGCTGGACGGCGCCGGTCTCGTCGGTGGCCCGGCTCATCAGTATCGCCGGGCCGCCATCCCAGTCCCAGGCCATGCGAAAGCGCGAGAGCGCGTGGCGAGCCGGCGCGCCGTCGAGATGCGCCTCGGCCCAGCTCCACCCGCCATCGGCAGAGATCTCGACCCGGGTGATCCGCCCCGCGCCCGACCAGGCGAGCCCGGTGATCTGGGTGAACCCGGCCCCGTGCGGCCCCACTCCGGGCGAGGGCGCGGTGATGACCGACTTCACGCCCATCTCATAGGTGAACTGGCGCGCCTGCCCGTCCTTCTGCAGGAGGGTGTATTGCGAGGTCTCGTCCTTGGTGTGGACCGGGCCGTCGACCACCTTGATGCGACGGAGCCATTTGGTCTGCATCGAGCCCTGCCAGCCCGGCAGCACCAGGCGGATCGGATAGCCCTGCTCGGGGCGCAGCCGCTCGCCGTTCTGATAGAGCGCGAGCAGGGCGTCCCCGCCCATGGCCTTGGCGACCGGGATCGAGCGGCTCTGTTTTGCGGCGTCGGCGCCCTCGGCGTGGAGCCAGGCCGCGTCGGGGTCGATGCCTGCGAGCTCGAGGAGATATTCGAGCCGGACACCGGTCCACTCGGCGCTCGACACCAGCCCGTGGATCTCGCCCGCCGTGCGCTGCTGCGGCTCGGCCAGGCTGTTGAACAGGCTGTTGCCCGCGCATTCGATGAACGCGACCTGGCGGGTCAGCGGCATGCGCAGCAGGTCGTCGACCGTGAAGGCCATCGGCTGGCGCACGCGACCGTGAATGACCAGGCGGTGGCGCATCGGGTCGATCTCGGGGATGCCGCTGTGGTGGCGCTCAAAGAAGAGCCCGTTGGGCGTGATCGTGCCTTCGAGGTGCTCGAGCGGGGTGAAGGAGACGCCGGAGCCGTCGCCATAGCCCTCGGGGAAGAGGTCGAGCACGCTCCGACGCACCGCGGCCTCATGAACCGAGGGCTGGCCGTAGCCGCTCATGCTCCGCCCCGGGACCTCGCTCCACTCCGGCACCTCGAGCGCTTCGGCCCGGGCCCCGCCCGCTGCGCTGCCGGCGGCGCCAAGCGTCGCCCCGCCGAGGGCCGCGCGCAGAAAGAACCGTCGACTGAGCAGTCCGCCGCCGGCGACGCGCCCAAAGCCTGCGCGGAAGGCGGTGATACCCGAGGTTCTGGCCTCCAGGCTCGAGGGGCGTGACGGGCCCTGGCGGATCGCGTCTACCGTGGCTCTGGAGCTCATCGCGTCGCCGTCGTCCTCCAGGGCGTGCACGGTGGCGGTGGGTGTCGGCAACATCGGCTCCATCCTCGTCTCTGCGGCTCGCGGTGCGGCCCCTCGGTGCTGTGATGGGACGATAATACCGGAGTGCCGAGGCGCGATATTCCAGCTTTGATGCTATTCTTTCCGGGTTTTTCTTTTCGGCATCCGGTCGGCAAAGCGGTGCAAAGGCCCATGCGAATTCATGGGCGTACCTAGCGTTTTACAACCAAATCAGGAGGGCGGCCGCGATCGGCCGGCGAAGCCGGTGTTGCCATTTCAGCCTGGGCGCGGACGCCCCGAGCCAGGTTGGGAGGCTCCGGGCCAGGTCGGGCCGCCCTGCCGCTGGCTCAGTCGTGGCCGGCGCTGACGCGGTCAGCCGAGGGCTTCTGGTGCCCCGGCCGGGCGGTGGCGACGAAGTGCTGCACCTCCGGCTGCGTCTCGTGAGCGAGCACCGCGAGGACCCGGTCCTGCACCGCCTTCTCCTCGCCGGTCACCCGGTCGTGGTGGCGCAGATGCTGGATCCAGGAGGCCTCGTGCCAGGTCTCGACAAAGCGCTCGGCATCGGCCGCGTCCTGCATCAGCGACCAGCCATAGCCGCCATTGCGCCGACGCGCCGCCGCGAGATCGGCCATGAGCGCACCGAAGGCCTCCTGCTGGTCGGGTGTCACGCGGTAGACGATCTGGATCATCACGCGGCGATCGGCGGCGTCCTCGGGCAGGGTCCAGGGCGGCTGGGGCCAGTGCAGAGCGGGGGTCAGATCCGGGGCGTCACCGGTCGAGAGCCGCGCGCGCCAGGTGAGCGCCACTCCCGCCAACGCACCAACCGCTGCAATGGTGAGTGCGCCCGAGATCCCGGCCGTGGCGGCGACCTGGCCCCAGAACAGGCTGCCGAGCGCCATGGTCCCCGAGAACACCATCAGATAGAGCGACAGGCCGCGGGCGCGGACCCAGTTCGGCAGCGCGGTCTGCGCCGAGACCTGGAGGCTCGAGAGCACCGCGATCCAGGCCAGTCCGCCGAGCGCCGCCGCGACGATGGCCACCAGCTGGCTTGCGCCGAGCGCGAAGAGCAGCAGCGTGAGCGCGGTCATGCCCGTCGCCCCGGCCACCATGCGATCCGGCCCGAGCCGTCGCCGCGCCGCCGGCAGGACGAAGGCGCCCGAGACCGCGCCCGCGCCCACCGCGCCGAGCAGGATGCCGTAGAGCCCGGCGCCCCCGCCCAGCACGTCGCGCGCGATCAGCGGCAGCATGGCCCAGTAGCACGCCGCGAAGAGCACGAAGGCGACCGTCCGCAGCATCGTGCGCTGGAGCGCCCGGCTCTCGGCGGCATAGCGCAGGCCCGCCACCATCGCGGGTGCCAGCGCCTCGGCCGGCAGGCGGCTCTCGCGCGCGGGCTCGCCAGGCCAGAACCAGAGCGCGGCGAGGATGCCGATAAAGCTGACGGCGTTGAGCAGGAACGGCGCCCAGATCCCCAGCACCGCGATCAGCACACCGGCCAGCGCCGGTCCGATCGCGCGGCTCACATTGATGCCGATGCCGTTGAGCGAGACCGCGGCGGGCAGCTCTGCGCGGGGCACGAGACCCGGGACGATCGCCTGCCAGGCCGGCGCGACGAAGGCAGCACCTGCGCCGAGCAGGAAGGTGAAGAGGAGCAGCAGCCCGGCCGTCATCGCGCCGGTCGCGACGATGACCGTCATCGCCGCCGCGGTCAGGGCCATCACGAGATTGACCACCAGAAGCAGGCGGCGCCGGTCGACGATATCGGCGAGCGCCCCGGCCGGCAGCGCGAACAGAAACACCGGCAGCGTCGTCGCCGCCTGCACCGCCGCCACCATGGTGGGCGAGGGTGCAAGCTCGGTCATCAGCCAGCCGGCCCCCACATCGTTCATCCAGGTGCCCACATTCGACACCACCGTCGCCACCCAGAGGATGGCGAAGGCGCGGTGTCCGAGCGGCGCGAGCGCCGACGGGGCCGGGCGGGCGGTGTCGGTCGCGGCGGTCATGGTGCGACGAACTCCGAGATCACCGTCACGCCCATGCCCGGGCGCAGAAGCGCGTCGGGGTTGTCGAAGCTCGCCCAGACGGTGACCGCGCCGGTCTCGGGGTCGATCTCGGCGCTCGCCGCGTAGGGGGTGGCCGTGAGCGGGTAGATGCGGTCGCCGGGCAGGCGGAGCGTCACGCGCACGCGGCTGAGCAGCTCCTGCACCGTGGCGGCCCCGGTCTGCTCGAGCGATGCGAGCCGGTCCGCATAGGGCGCCTGATAGGCGACGATCGCCGGGTCGATCGCGAGGACGGTGGCGAGCGGTGGCCCGGCCTCGGCCTCGAGGAAGGTGCCGACCGCCACATCGGGGCGCGAGACAAAGCCCGCGATCGGGGCGCGGATGGTCGTGCGGTCGAGATCGAGGGCGGCGCGGGCGCGCTCGGCCTCGGCGAGCGCCACGGCGGCCTCGGCCATCGCCTTCGCCGAGCGCACCGGGTCGATCGTGGCCTCGGGCGCGATCCCGCGGGCATGGAGCGCCTCCTGGCGCTCAGCGTTGCGGGTGGCCTCGTCGAGCCGTGCGCGGGCCTCGGTGAGCCGCGCTTCGGCGACCGCGAGCGCCAGCTCGGCATCGACGGGATCGAGCCGGATGAGCGGCTGGCCGGCCGACACGAGATCGCCACGGTCGAACAGCACCTCCGAGACCACCCCGTTGAGGCGGCTCGAGAGGACGGCCCGCTCCGAGGCCTCGATCCGCCCCTCGAAGACCAGCGGCTCGGCCACAGCGGGCCCGGCGATCGCAAGGCCGAGCAGGAGGCACAGCAGCCGTGTCATATCCGCGTCTCCGTGTTCTGGGCGGCGGTCTCCGCCTCGCCCTGGGTGAACCTTTTGGCATGGAGGCAGTCGGCCGCGGCGGTCGCGGCGCTCTGCCGCTCCCGGATCCAGGAGACCGCCGTCTCGCCGAGCAACATGCCGAGGAGGCCGAGCAGCGCGATGATCGGCGGCGCCGGCGAGCGGGTGTGCAGGAGCCCGTAGAGCACGCCCACCAGCAGGCCGACGGCGAGCGAGATCGCGTAGGGTTTCCAGTCCATCTCAGCCTCCCACCGGCCGCACTGCCGGCGCCCCGGGTGCGCCGAAGACCGGGACAGGCGACCAGTCTGCCAACTCGGGCAGGGGCGCGGGCGCATCGGCGGCGAAGGCCCCCTTGGCGTGCACGACTTCCCCGCCGCAGACTGTCAGATCTGCGGTGATGTCGGCGACCGCGTCCTCGGCGACGGTGAAATAGTCCCGGTCGAGCACCGCCATGTCGGCGAACTGGCCCGGTGTGATCTGCCCCTTCTGGCCCTGCTCCCGGCTGAACCAGGCGCCGGCCACGGTCCAATGCCGGAGCGCCTCCTCGCGGGTAAGGCGGTTCTCGGGCGCCCAGATCACATCGCCGCCGCGGCCCTTGCCGGAGACCGCCCAATGGATCGCGAGCCAAGGGTTGTAGGAGGACACCCGCGTCGCATCGGTGCCGGCGGCCAGGGGCACGCCCGAGGCCATCATCTTGCGCACCGGCATCACCTCGCGGAGCGCCTGCTCGCCGTAGCGGTCGCGATAGGCGGTCGCCTGGAAGGCGATGCGGTTCTGATACGAGATCCCGCCGCCGAGCCGCGCGACCCACTCCATGGTGCGCTCGGAGGCCGTCTCGCCATGATCGAAGATCCAGTTGAGCTCTTCGAGGCCCTTGTCGCGGCCGACCTCCTCGAGGACCGTGAGGAGCCGGTGCGCGCTTTCCTCATAGGTGCAGTGGAAGCGGATCGGCCAGCGGTTCTCGAGCAGGAATTCGAGCACCGGGCGCAGATCGCCCTCCATCCGCTTCGGCAGTTCCGGGCGCGGATAGGAGAAATCCTCGAAATCATAGGCCGAGGCGACCAGCATCTCGCCCGCGCCCACGCATTTGAGGAAGGCGTTGCCCTGGTCGGGCCGCACGATGTCGTGCCAGCGCTTGAAGTCGTCGAGCTCGAAGAGCGGGCGTTGGGCGAAGAGCTGGTAGCCGATGCGCACGGTCTGCTCGCCGCGGCGGTTGAGCTCGGTGATCACGCCGTAGTCGTCCGGGTAGTTGAGGAACCCGCCGGCGCAGTCGAGCGCCGAGGTGAGGCCGAGCCCGTTCAGCGCGCGAAAATAGTGTTTCGTCGAGAGGATCTGGCTCTCGAAGTCGAGCTTGGGCGCCATGTCGAGCAGCGCATACAAGGGCTGCGCGTTCGGCCGCGCGAGCGCGAGACCGGTCGGGTTGCCGTTGTCGTCGCGCTCGAGCCGGCCCGAGACGAAGGGCTCGTAGAAATGGCTGTCGATCCCGAGCGCGCGGAGCGCCGCCTTGTTGAGCCAGGCGCGGTCATAGAGGTGGAGTACATAGACCGGCACATCGGCAGTGACGGCATTGATCTCCTCGAGCGTCGGCAGCCGGCGCTCGGCGAACTGGTCGGCCGACCAGCCGCCCACCACCCGGATCCACTGGCCGGCGGGCGTGCGCTCGGCCTGCGCCTTGAGCATCGCCAGCCCGTCGGCGAGCGAGGGCACATGGTCCCAGCGCAGCTCCATGGCGAAGTTGTTGCCCTGGCGGATGATGTGGGTGTGGCTGTCGTTTAGCCCGGGGATCACACGGCGGCCCTGGAGATCGATCACCCGGGCGCTGCCTGCGTCGGCCATGATCTCGGCGCTCGAGCCGGTCGCAGTGATCCGGCCGTCGGTGATGGCGATCGCCTGGACCTCGGGCTTGGCCGGGTCGAAGGTGGTGATCCGCCCGTTTTGGAGGATGAGATCGGCCATCGGGCCCTCCGTCTGGTTGGGGGATCGGGGCGCGGCCGGGCCGCACCCCGCTGGAAGTGGCTCAGCCGGCCTGCAGGATCACCGGCGACCAGTCGGGGCTGACCGGGGGCAGGTGCCGAAGATCGGCGGTGGCGAAGGCGCCGGCGCCATAGACCACCTCGCCGCCGACGACGGTGAGATCGGCCTTGAGCCGGGCGATCTCGGCATCGGTGACGGTGAAATAGTCCCGGTCGAGCACCGCGAAGTCGCCGAGCTGGCCCGGTGCGATCGCGCCCTTGCGGTCCGCATCGCCGGTGAACCAGGCCGAGCCCGTGGTCCAGAGCCGGAGCGCCTCCTCGCGGGTGAGCAGGTTGGCGTCGTCATACATCCGGAGGCCGCCGCGCGAGAGGCCTGTCGCCATCCACTGGATCGAGTACCAGGGGTTGAACGAGGTCACGCGCGTCGCGTCGGTGCCGCCGCCGACCGGCACGCCGAGATCGAGGATGGCGCGGAAGTTGGGCGTCTGCTTGAGCGCCTCGGCCCCGTAGTTTGCGACGAAATCCTCGGCCTGGAACTGCAGGCGGTTCTGCAGCGCGATGCCGCCGCCGAGCGCTGCGATGCGCTCGAGGTTCTGCTGGCTGAAGGTCTCCACATGGTCGACGAACCAGCCGGGCGTGAGGCCGGCGCCGCGGGCCACGTCCTCATAGACCGGGAGCAGCCGGTCGCCCGTCTCGTCATAGGTGATGTGCTGGCGGAACGGCCAGCCGGCTTCGCCGAGCACGGTCATCACCTTGCGCTGATAGTCCTCGGCCCCGTTGTCGATGTCGGGCCGGGCATCGGCGAAGATCTCGTAGTCGTAGGATGCCCAGGCCAGGTTCTCGCCGGCGCCGACGAATTTCAGCATGTCGTCGCCCGCGCCGGCGCGGGTGTCGGCGGTCCAGCGCTGGTAGTCCGAGAGCTCCTGGCCTTTCACCTGCGGAAAGGAGTGGTAGCCGATGCGGGTGGTCAGCAGCCCTTCGCGGTGCAGCCAGCGGATCACCTTGTAGGGGTCGGCATCGGGGAACTCCATGCCGCCGCCGCCGGCATCCGAGACGCTGGTGACGCCGAGCCCGTTCAGCACGTCGAAGTATTGGAGCGAGCTGTTGATCTGGTCGCGGATCGAGAGCTTCGGCGCGCCCGAGAGCGTCTTGTACATGATGAGGCCGGACGGCGCGGCGAGCAGGCGCCCGGTGGCGTTGCCGCCGGTGTCGAGCTCGACGACCCCGCCCGGATAGGTCGGGCGATTGGGCCGGTCATAGCCGAAATACTCCAACGCGCGGGTGTTGAGCAGCGTCAGCTTGTAGAGGTGGTGGATCAGCACCGGGTGGTTCGGCGCGACCGCATCGAGCTCGGCGGTCGTCGGCAGGCGCTTTTCCTTGAACTGGAACTCCGAGAAGCCGCCGGCGACGCGGATGAACTGGCCCTCGGGCGTGCGGTCGGCCTGCTGGCGCAGGAGATGCAGCCCCTCCTCGAGGCTGTCGATCCCGTCCCAGCGGACCTCGAGATTGTAGTTGACCGCGCCGCGGATCGCGTGGGTGTGGCTGTCGTTGAGGCCCGGGATCACGCGCTGGCCGCGCGCATCGATCACCTGGGTGAAGGGCCCGACCAGGGCGCGCATCTCGGCATCGCTCCCCACGGCCGTGAAGACCCCGTCGCGGATCGCCAGCGCGCTCGCCTCGGGGCGGGCGGGGTCCATGGTGGTGATCCGGCCGTTCAGCAGCACGAGATCGGCGGAGGCGCCCGGGGCGGGGCCGGTCTGTGCGGAGGCCGCGGGCGCGGCGAACAAGGCGGTCGTGCCGGCCAGAACCTGCCGACGATCGAGCAGCGGGGTCATGTCAGGTCTCCTGTGAGAAGGCTGCCCGGGCCGGCCTGCGCACGGCCAGGGCAGGGGGCTCAGGTCACTCGGCGGCGACGGGGGCGGCGACCGGGGCCACCACAGGCCCGTGGGTCACGCGCTCGGGTGCCTTGTGGACCATGGTGTAGGCGTAATCGACGCCCATGCCGTAGGCGCCCGAATGCTCCTTCACGATCTTCATCAGCGCGTCATAGGTGTCGCGCTTCGCCCAGTCGCGCTGCCACTCGAGCATCACCTGCTGCCAGGTCACCGGCACGACGCCGGCCTGGATCATCCGGTCCATGGCGTATTTGTGCGAATCGTCGGTGGTGCCGCCGATGGCATCGGCCACCGTGTAGATCTCGTAGCCGCCCTCGAGCATGGCGCTCAGCGCGAAATGGGTGACGCAGACCTCGGTCCAGAGGCCGCAGAGCACGAGCTTCTTGCGGCCGTTCTCGGCGAGCGCGTCGCGGACCTTCTGGTCGTCCCACGAGTTCATCGAGGTGCGCTCGAGCAGCGGGTGCTCGGGGAACACCTCGAGCAGCTCGGGAATGGTGTGGCCCGAGAAGCTCTCGGTTTCGACCGTGCTGATGATTGTCGGGATGTCGAACAGCTTCGCCGACTTGGCGAGCGCGACCACGTTGTTCTTCAGAACCTGGCGGTCCATCGACTGCACGCCGAAGAACATCTGCGGCTGGTAGTCGATGAAGATCAGCTGGCTGTTCTGCGGGTTCAGCACTTCAAGCTTCTCGGTGCTCATGTTTTCCTCCTTGAGCAGGTTCGGCACCCTTCGGGCCGAGGGGATCGGGAGCGCGACGTCGTCCACTCAGTGAGCGGGAATATGGGATATGCCCCGCGGTCACTCTTCCGGGTTCTGGGATCAGGTTTTCAGGATTTGCGCCCCGCGGGGCGCGCGGTTTGGTCAGTGTCGGCGCATCTGCCCGGGCGTGGTGCCGAGCTTGCTGCGGAAGACATCGGTCATGTGCGATTGCGAGGCGAAGCCGCACTGATAGGCGATCTCGGCCAGCGGCTCGCTGGTGCAGCGGATCATGTCCTGGGCTTTGCCGAGGCGCCGGCGCAGCACGTATTGATAGGGCGTGTGGCCCGCGGTCTCCTTGAAGGCCCGCGAGAACTTGGCGATCGGCATGCCGACCAGCCGGGCAAGGTCGCGGAGCTCGACCGTGGCCATGGCGTTCTCGTCGATATACTCGTCGATCATTCGGAGCTTTGTCTCCGCCAGCTCCTGCGTGGCGGGTTTGGCCTCGGCCCGCGTCTCGGTGGAGAGCCGGAAGAGCTCGAGGATCAGCGACTGCACGAGCGTGTCCGCGTAGAGCGGCCCCATCGGACTGTCGCCCTCGAGCTCCACGAGCAGGCGCTGGCAGATCGGCAGCACGAGGTCCGAGCTGTGCGGCCGATCGTGCAGCGCCCGGAAGTCGCCGTCGAAGTCCGGCGCGAACTCGGACAGGGTCTCGCGGACGAGGTCCCGCGGCAGCGAGATCGCGATGGTCGATCCGCCGCCCAGCCGCTCGGAGCTGTAGCAGCAGTTCGCCGGGGTGAGGTCGAATTCGCCGCGGGAGTAGGCATAGGGCTCCCGCGCCGCGCCCGAGATCGAGAGCTTGAGCGGCGCGGTCTTGACGCCGATGGCGAGGACCATCTCCTCGACGTTGTAGGTGACCGATGTCCGCTTGGCGTAGTGCAGGTCGGCGACGACGACCGAACGGCTTCCGGCGGTGTGGTAGTGGCGGACATGGGGCTTGTGGTCGGCGTGCTCGACGAGCTCAGCGAAGCTGGACATCGGAAACCTCACCTCGGTTGCTTCGAGTAAAAGGAATAAGAGTGAGGGCCACTGGATACAAGCCATGAATCCTCGCCCTAAGGGGTAGCTGAGCTATTCTATCCCGGCATGTTCCGCCGCATGCCAGCCCTTGGCGCCCTGCGCGCCTTCGAAGCCGCCGCCCGCCTCTCGTCCTTCAAGGCGGCGGCGGCCGAACTGTCGGTCACCCCGGGCGCCGTCAGCCAGCAGGTGCGTCGGCTCGAGGAGGACCTCGGCACCAAGCTTTTCCTTCGGGCCACACGGTCGGTCACGCTGACCGAGGCCGGCCGGCAGCTTCAGCCGAAGCTCACCGCGGCATTTCTCCAGATCCGCGATGCCGTCGACAGCGTGGCCGAGACCGCGATCGAGCCGTTGCAGGTGTCCGCGAGCGCGCCGCTGATCAGCAAATGGCTGTTGCCGCGGCTCCACCGGTTCTCCGAGCGCACCCCCGATCTCAACGTCTCGATCCAGTCGAGCGACGCCCTGCGCGCGCCGGAGGGCCAGGAGGTCTTCATCCGCTTCAACGAGTGGGAGGGGCCGGATGTCTATGCCGAGAAGCTCTGCGACGAGTATCTGCTGCCGCTGGCGAGCCCGGACCTGATCGCCCGGCTTGATCTGCGGAAACCGGCCGATCTCGCGCGGGCACCGCTCCTGCACCACACGGCCACGCGGCCGGCCGGCCCGACGCCCGGCTGGGCCGACTGGTTCCGGATCGTCGGCCTCGATCCGGCCGGGGCAACGCGCGGGATGCAGTTCGATCCGAGCTCGGCAGGCCACGCCATCGACGCCGCGGTCAACGGGGCGGGCGTGGTGCTCGGCCGCCGCTTTCTCGCCCATGGAGACGTGCTCGAGGGCCGGATCGTCTCGCCCTTCGGCCCGGCGATCCGGATGAACGTCGCATACTATGTCGTGTGCCGGCCCGGCGCCGAGACCGTGCCCGATGTCGCGGCCTTCATCGACTGGGTCCGCGCGGAGGTGGCGGCGATGGATCGCGGCCTCATGCCGGGAACGATCGCTGTCGAGGCTCCGCCCAAGAGCACCTGAGACGGGATTTGTCGCAACGTTCCGTGTCAGCGCCGTTGCGTCTTCGCGCTTGCGAGGGTATCGCTGAAACTAACTTCGACTGAAAACAAGATTCCGAAACGGGTGGGGTCTGAGGGCATGGTGTCTGACGGCGGCGAGGCTGGGGCATGACCGATGCGGCATCGGCCGCACCGGCTCGGGCGATTGCCGAGCTGCTGCTCGAGCTTGCGCGCCGGGTCGAGGCGCGCGCCAACAGCTCGCCGCTGAAGCCTGCCCAATGGTCGGCGCTCCGCTATCTCTCCACGGCACCGGCGAGCGCCCGGACGAACCGCGCCTTCGCCACATACCATCACACGACGACGGGCACCGTCACGCTCACGCTGAAGGCGTTGACCGAGAAGGGGCTGCTCAGCCGCCAGCCCGACCCGAAAGACGGGCGTGTGGTAAGGTTTGACGTCACGGACGCCGGCCACGCGATGCTAAAGGACGATCCGCTGCGCATGCTGGTCGCCTCGGTCGCGGGCTTGCCGGCCGCTCAGCGCACCCAGCTTATCGATATCCTGACCGAGCTGCTGCTCGAAGAACCGGCCGGGTGAGCCCGCGGCTCAGTCCGGCGCGACCGCGGCGATGAACTCGTCGAGCGTGAAGGGCTTCAGGAGGGCCGCGTCGGCGCCATGCGCGGTGGCGAGCGGCATGCCCACATCGGCCCGAACATGGCCGCCTCCGGTCATGCTCACCACCCGGATGGCCGGCCGCGTGCGCTTGAGCTCGCGCACCAGGCCGATCGAGTTCTCGGCATCGACATTCACATCGAGCACCGCGACATCGAGATCGGCGCGCGCCTCGAGGGCGGCCTTGGCCGCGGTCACGGTCCCGGCGATGACCACCGCATGACCCGCAAGACGCAGCGCGTCGGCGAGCGACGCGGCCAGATCGCTGTCGTCGTCGAGGACCAGAACATTCATGTCCGCTGCTCCTCCTCCCCAGGGCGTCTCGCGCGGGCCTGACGCAGCGCCGCATCGACCGCCGCCTCCACCTTATCCGTGACCACCGGCATCGGCACAACCGTAGCGTCAAGCATACTGGCCCGCTCGTTTGCCGCATCGTCCAGCGACGTGGCGAGGAGGAGCAGGACGGCGATCGAGGGATGTCGCGCCCGGAACTCGTCCGCGAGCTTGTCCCAGCTCGTCGAGGTGTGTCGGAGCGGGCGCAGGATCAGCGCATCGGGCGCGACCCCGGGGCCGTGCAGCGCCTCGCGCGCGGTCTCGGCCGAGCCGAAGCAGAGGACGCGATGCCCGAGCGTCTCGAGCATCGATTTCAGCGTCTCGCGCAGGTCCGGCTCGGTCTCGATCATCGCGATGGTGGCGACGGCGGGGGTGCCGCCCTGCTCCGTGCCCGGCACCTCCCCGGCAGGCGCGACGGTCGCGCGCGGGAGCGTCAGCGAGACGGTCGTGCCCTGGCCGAGGGTGCTTTCGAGATCCACGGTGCCGCCGGAGCGGGTGGCGAAGTCCTGGACCATGCTGAGGCCGAGCCCGGTGCCCTTGCCCTCTCCCTTGGTGGTGAAGAAAGGCTCGAAGAGCCGCTGGCGCAGCTCCGGCTCGATGCCGCAGCCGGTGTCGGCGACCGAGAGGACGACGCCCGCGGGGCAGATGGGCAGCACCGCTCCGTCTCCGGGGGCGAGGCTTTCGCGCGAACAGGTGGCCGTGATCCGCAGCGCGCCGCCCGCGGGCATCGCATCGCGCGCGTTGATCACGAGGTTGAGGAGCGCGTCCTGCAGCAGGCCCGGATCGACGAAGATCTGCGGCAGGTCGTCCTCGAGCTCGACCTCGAGGGCGATCCCGTCCGGGATCGTGCGGCGGACGAGATCGCTGAACTCGTCGAGGAACGCCGGCACGTCGACGTGCTCGGGATGCACATCGGCGCGGTGGCCGAGCGAGAGCAGCCGCCGCGTGAGGCGCCGGCCCCGGAGTGTCGCCCGCTCGCAGCGCGCCAGCATGTCCTGGAACGGGCCCGGCGGCAGGCCCGCATGGCGGCCGATCATCTCGAGATTGCTGGAGAGCACGGCGAGCAGGTTGTTGAAGTCGTGCGCCACGCCGCTGGTCAGACGGCCGAGCATCTCCATGCTCTGCGAGCGCCTGAGCTGCTCCTCATATCGCTTCTGCTCGGTGATATCGATCGCCGCGCCGCGATAGCCCTCGAAGCGGCCCGCCTCGTCGAAGACCGGGATGCCGCTGCTGCGCCACCAGCCGCCGCTGGCATCCTTCGCACCCTGAAAGTACTCGAAGTTGCGATAAGGCCGGCGCGCCAACATGTCGTCGCGGTGCCGGCCCCAGCGCGGCTCGGTGTTGGGATCGGCCCCTGCGGCCTCCCAGCGGGTCCGCCCGACTTGGCGAGCGCTGATCGCGGCGACGCGCTCCGGGGGGCCCTGGAAGCGGGCATAGCGGAGGTCCGGACCCATCTCCCAGAGGATGTCGGTGGTGGCTTCGGTGAACTGCTGGAGCTTGGCGGCGCTGCGCACCGCGTCGGCCTCGGCGGCGCGCTGGGCCTGCAAGCGGTCGCGCAGCGCCGTCAGCGCTCGCCCGATCGCCTCGAACTCGGGCGGGCCGTCCTGGGAGATCGTCAGGGTCTCATTGGGCGCGTCGAGCCGCTCGATCGTCCGGGTCAGCCGACGCAGCGGCCGCCAGACAGATTTGAGCAGCACGAGGAAGGCCAGGCAGGCCAGCGCGATCGTGATGGGCACGACGAGGCCGATGGTGACCCGGACCTCCTTGGAAATGTCGCCGAGCTCGGCCACCGCCGCGGTGAGGTCCAGCGTGCCGCCGGGGCCGAAAGCCCGGAGCCAGGAAATCACCTGGCGCTGCTGATGCACGAAGGCGTTTTGCAGCCGGGCCGCCGGCACGAAGGACGCCTCTATCGTGTATTCGAGATACCGGTCATGAATCAGGCCGAGCGCCTCGACGGCCGCCCGCAGCGTCTGGATGTCGTCGCCGGGCGGCAGGGCGTCGAGACCCGCATCGATCCGCATCTCGGCGTCGGCGATCTGCTGCTTGAGGGCGCGGAGGCCCGAGAAGTCCTGGTTCAGCACGAGGTTCTGGCGGGCGTCGAGCAGGACCGCGAGCGCCCGGATCGCCGTCTCGAGCTCGATCAGACGACGCTTGAGTTCGAGTTCGTCATTGAGACGCTCGAGCTGTTCGACCTTCTGCGCCGTGCGCTGGTTCAGATAGACCGACATCGCGGTCATCCCGAGCGCGACCGCCCCGAAGAGCAGGACGAGCCGGGTCGCGATGCTGAGCTTCGCAACCCGGCTGAGCAGCGACGCACGCCGGCCCGTCACCGCTCCAGCAACTCGGCGAAGGCGGCCTGCGAGGCTGCGGCGGCGGAGGCGGCATCCTGCTGCCCGGTGAGTACGGCGTGAACCTCGGTGCCCAGGATCTCGGTGAGCGCCTGGAACTCGGTGATGTTGGGGCGCATCCAGGTCGCGAGCGCGCCGTCGGTCTCCATCTTGCCGAGGAGCCGGAAGGCCGGGTTGGTCCGCCCGAGATCCGCGTCCTGCATCAGCGGTGTGTGCACGAGCGCGCCGACGCCGCGCTCGATCAGGAGGCGGTTGGCCTCGACCGATGTGAGCTTCAGCAGCGCGTGCAGCGCCCGGTCGCGGCGCTCTTCGGCGAGGTTTGCCGGCAGGGCGAGCAGCCAGACCCCGAGGGGGCTGACCGACGGCTTGCCCGGCGCGTTGGGCGCGGCCGTCACCCCGATCGCGCCACCGCCGATCTCGAGGCCGAGGCGCTGCATCACCAGCGTCCGGCCGGTCCAGCCATAGACCATCGCGCAGCGCCCGGCGGCGAAGGCCTCGATCCGCTCGTCCCAGGCCATGGAGAGGATGCCGGACGGCGACAGGGCCACCAGCGCCAGCGCGTAGTCGATCGCGGCGCGCATCTCGGGCGTGTTGAGCGCGGCCCGCCCCGCATCGTCGATCGGCCGCCCGCCGAAGGCCGCAAGGAAGTGGAGCATCGTCTGGCCGAGCGCCGCCCCGCGCTGGGCGTTCCAGCAGATCCCGGCGCGCCGGCCGTGATCGCTGCCGTTGAGACGTGCGGCGAGCGCCAGCACCTCGTCCGTCGTCTCGGGCGCGGCGAGGCCGAGCTCGGTAAAGAGCCGCAGGTCGTAGAACAGCACTTCGGCGTGGGGTTGGACCGGCAGGCCGATCAACTGCCCCTCGATGATCGCGCCGGCGCGGGCCGAGGGCAGGTAGGAGGACAGCTCTACCCCCCTTGCCTCCAGCAGCGCGTCGAGCGGCTGCACGAGGCCGGCCTCGAGGACCTCGCGGCCCCAGCCCATGTCGATCGAGATCAGGTCGAACTGCGACTCGCCCCCGAAGGCGTTGAAGAGGATGCGTCGGCGAAGCTCGGTGTAACCCGTCAGCTCGATCGACACCGCGCCACCCACGATCTCCTCGACGGCGGGCAGGTTCTCCGCGATGACCGAGGCGAACGGGTCCTCCATGGCCAGGATCCGCACGGGCTCGTCCGCGCTGCCCGGCCCGGGGCTCGCGAGGACGCCGAGCGCCAGAACGCCAGAGAGAACACGGCCAGCTCGCACCTGCAAAAACACTCCACCTGTCAATGCCGGCCTCGCCTCTCCGGTGGATCTGGTCTCAGCCGGGGCGGATCGGCAACAGACAGCGGTCTCCGCCGCCGGCCGGGGGATGTCAAGCCGCGGCAAAATTGGTGTGCACGACCCAGTTGAAGGGGAACAGCAAGTATCATACTGTGCGGTCGCCTGGGGAGACGTGCG
>CAYORO010000020.1:0-27647 GCA_964406355.1 uncultured Limibaculum sp. | reverse complement strand
GCCATGCTCGGAGAACGCCGTTCGGGAAATTCCACCAGAACCGAGACACGACCGCTCACCATCCAATTCGGCACATGGTCGATGTTTGTGAACCAATGCCGCGACACCATCGTGACTCTTTCGGCAGTGTATCGGGTCCGCGTGATCTATTGCCGCCAATCCCACTGCTCATGAAATCCGACGGGGCGCAAACTGCTGCAGGACGCGGAACTCACCGACTGACCTTCTCCGCGAGATCCGGATGATCCTGGCCCTGACCTGACGCCGCTCGGAGGTTGGTGCGTCACCGGAGCGGGAGATGGACGAATGCGCACGAGCATCCCGGCGCGTGCCGCTGTGCTGCGTCTGCGACGTGCAGTTCATCGGGATCCTGAGGGAGCATCGGGCGGGGCTCGGCGTCGGCCGGGCCGTGCCGCGACTGCCGGCCGTTCCCAGAAGTTGGGACCCCCCCATTCGTTGATCGAAACGAACGCCCCGACCACCTCCGTGTCACAGGCCGACAATGGTCTCTGAGAAACACGAACAGAGGTGACGACGATGACCATGACGCTCAAACCCACGCCGAAAGCCAAGATGCTGCGCAAGACCCACACGGCTCGCGGCGGTCTCGATCTCGACATGATGTCCGGCGCCCGCAACCGCCGACAAAGTGCCCAGGGCGCGCCTGGCCCGGTTGCCGACACCGGGCTCGCACCGGGCCTCACGCGGCGCGCCGCCAACCTGATCGACATCATGAACGCCGAGTGGGTCTGACCGGCGCGGCCGGCCCTCTCTAGAACATCCCCCGAGATCCGCGCTCACGCCGCGGCGTGGCCCCGCCACCAACAGGCCCCATCCCGGGGCCGTCGCCAAGATCCGGGCGACGTCATCGCGAAGTCGCCCGGATCGTGTCCCAATCCCGACCCGAAACCGCCACCGATGTTGAGCAAATGTAAACGGCCCGGCGGTACGGAGAGCGCTCGAATCGGCTTCCCGAGATCGCCGCGCGCCAGTCGTTGGTGCCGAGTGGTTTGGGAGTAGGTGTCATGGCGGGGTGGTCTGCCTCTGCGTTTCTCGCGTGCGAACGAGGCACGGCGGCGCTCGAATTCGTTGTTGCGCTGCCGATCTCGATTGGTCTCGCGGTGATGGCCGCAGAATACGGCAACGGTCTGATGACGCGGGAGGCGCTCGACAGCGCCCTCGGCGACGCGACGCGGGTGCTCTCGCGGGCGCCCCTTGATGCGGTCGGCGATCCGGACACGGAGACGCCCACGCCCGAGATCTACACCGCGTTTCACGACCAGGCGCGTGCGATCATTGCGGATCGGACGGGCGTGCCGCTGGAAACGGTGACCTTCTCGGCGGAGGCGATCATCGTCCCGGGCACCGAGACCTTCCGGACGCCGATCATCATGATCGAGACCCAGGCGAGCATCGGCGTCGATCTGCAGATGCTCTCGTTCATCGATGGCTGGATCGAGGGCGACAAGATCCAAACCGCGCTGACCATGCGTGCCATCGATCGGGCCCGCTATGTCGGCGAGGTGGCGCCGGGCCAGCGCGCCTGTCCGGCGGCCCAGCGCGATGCGGGGATCTGCGGGGGGCCGGATTGATGCTGCGATTTCTGAGAGACGAGGGCGGCCATGCCACGACCGATTTCGTGGTGGTCTTCCTGCCGGTGATGCTGTTCGTGCTGACGATCTGCGAGCTGGCGATCGCGTTCCATTTCACCTCGGCGTCGCAGAAGAGCGCCCAGCTCGGCGCGCGGCTGGCCGCGGCCCAGGCGCCCGTGCATCTCGATGTGTGGGACAAGAACCAGCTCGATCCAGCCAATGGCGCTGCGGGTGATGCCTGCTTCCAGCCCACCGGCGATGCCTGTGTCGATCCGGGCACGGTCTGGGTCTGCGACGGCGCCAATCTCGATCCGCGCTGCGACCCGGCGGCGTTCGCCGGCCTCGTTGCCGAGCTACGGCGGCTCTACCGCTCGCTCAGCGTGCGCGATGTGCGGATCTCCTATGTCTACCGCCGGCTCGGGGTGGCCGGCGGTCCTTTTGTGCCGGAGGTCGCGGTCACGATCCGCGAGCGCGACATGCCGGTGGAGTTCCTGAGCCTTCTCGGTCTCCTCCAGCTGCGCGAGACCACGGCGAGCGTGATCGGCGAGGACATGGAGTCCTGACCGATCTGACTGAGAGGGCGCGGTGTGTGGGGCCGGCCCGGGACGTGCGGAGTGACGTGAGCGTATGGTGGGGAGTGAGGAAATGGTGAACTGGCGAGACGGGTCTGGTGCGGCGGCGCGGCGATTCTCGGACGATGACCGCGGTGCAATGACAATCTTCATGCTGCTGATGGCGGTGCTGCTGATCGGGATGCTCGGCCTCGTGGTCGACAGCTCGCGCAGTTTCATCGCGCATTCCAACATGCAGAACTATGTCGACGACGTGGCGCTTGCTGCGGCCAACGAGCTCAATGGCGAGCCCGATGCGATCCAGCGGGCGAAGGACGTGGTCGCGACGTCGCTCCTCGACAAGGGGACCAGCGTCGAGACGGCCGGGGGCGAGATCTTCTCGCTCGACTGGATGCTGTTCCTCAGCGAGGCGCCGAAGACCACGACCAGCGCGCTCAGCTACGATGACTTCGCCGATATCGTCACCGACGATCCCGAGCTCGCCACCCATGTCCTGCTGATGAGCGAGCCGCGCGACGTGCCATGGAGCGCGCTCGGCATCATCAACTTCTTCCAGCCGCCGGCTGCGGATTACGAGGCCTACACCGTCCAGACCTGGGCGGCCGCCACGCTGGTCCACGACCAGTCCTGCGCGCAGCCGCTCCTCTCGGTCTGCCTGCCGGCGGGCGTGGATCCCGGCACCTTCGATCCCGGCTCGCAGATGCAGCTGACCAAGAACCGCGACGGCAACTGGCAGGCCGGCGAATACGGCATCATCAGCAACATCCCGGACGACGACCAGGACACCTGTGCGGCCTATACGGGCGTCGACCAGCTGGAATGCCTGCTCGCGATCGACACGCATATGACCGAGTGCGGGCCGACGACGGTCGATTTCGAGGGCGACAGCACCACGGTCACCGCGGTGACGGCGCCGGACGGCAACGTCATCACGGTCCACGACGACAGCATCAACGTGCATGAGGCGCTCAACACGCGCTTCGGGATCTTCGACCCCAACTCGGCCGGCTATGAGAGCTCGGACCGGGTGTCGATCGACACCAACCACATCTCGGGCGAGCCCTTCTCCTGCACCGGCGAGGTGGCGGACCTCTCCTCGGAGACCCAGAGCCTGCCGCGCGACGAGTGCCTGGCCGACGGCAGCTGCGGCTTCATGAGCGACGCGGTGAGCCGGGCCGAGCTCGAGGCCTACTGGGAGCTCGCCCATGGCGGCTCGCTCCCCGCGGTCGACTGGCAGGGCAACCCCTTCGAGACCCGCTACGACGTCTATCGCCACGAGATCGCCTCGGGCCTCGTCGATCCGGAAGGGGGGAGCTCGTACGGCCCGCGGGCCGAGTGCCATGCGGCCAACGCGGCCACCGACACCAAGGCCAACCGCCGCGTCTTCGAGGTCGCCTTCGTCGATTGCTCGGGCATGGGCGCGGTCGCGCAGACCGAGGCGGATGTCGAAGCCTATGCCGAGGTGTTCCTGAGCGAGCCCGCCGAGAGCACCGAGTACTTCGTGGCGGATTTCGACCATGTGATCGACATCACGCCGAATGACGGCATCGACAATCCCGTCGCGATGGCCGGCGGCCACGCCGTGACGGCGAAGATGGGCTACGACCCCTATGCGGCGCAGGGCATGCGGGTGCACACGCTCGCCGACCCGAACGGCAAGAACACGCCGTCGCTCGACTACACGCCCTGCGCGGTGGGCGACTTCTGCGCCGTGTTCAACAACTCGAACGGCTTCAAGCTCGACCATAAGAAAGCGGACGACGACGCGCTCGACTTCCTCGGCGATCTCGGCCTCGGCGATGTCGAGCAGATCGCGGTCGATGAATCGTCGGGCACGAACGCGGTCTTCGACGCGGGCGGCATCGGCGAGACCGAGGGCACCTGGACCTCCGAGACGCCGGTCCAGATCGTCGTCTTCAAGGCGGGCACCGGCTTCGCCGTCTCGGTCTACGAGACGCCGCGGACCTCGGGCGAGTGGACGATGGAGGCGCTCGGCCTCGTCAACAACGGCGGCAACCCGCCGGATCTCAGCAACTTCCGGGCCTACAGCTTCTCGGGGACGGTGCCGGACTCGATCATCACCGCGGGCCGCCACAGGGGCTACAACTGGCCGATGCTGTTCGACACCCAGGAGGGCTGGGCCGAGGACCCCGATCTCGAATCGGTCGGCAAGGGCAACGTCGTCATCATTCCCGAGCACAACCGGCCCTCGCGGCCCGACGACCACGCCAATGGCGGCATGATCATCTTCCAGTTCGACGAGCCGACGCAGGTGGGATCGGTCGTGTTCTTCGACGGCGAGGAGCAGCACAACAAGATCAAGCTCTACAACGAGGCCATCATCCTCGAGGGCGTGGGCTCGATGACCGACCCGGATCAGTTCGACGACCTCTACGAGCCCGATCTCGTGCTCGACGTGCCGGTGATCGGTGACCACGCGCACCGCACCTTCTATATCGACTCGCATCCCGAGTATCTGGCGGCGCGGGCTGGCGGTTCGATCGAACCGGCCGGCATCCGGACGATGGTCTACCACCTGAAAGGCTCGGGGGCGATCGACGAGATCAGCTTCACCAACACGGTCGCGACGCAGAACCGCCATGACGACGTGATGGTGGAGCTGCTCGAGGTGCTCGACGAGACCGACCCGCGGATCATGGCCTTCCCGGTCATCACCAACTGAGCCGGTCCGCCGCCAATCCGGCGCGCCAACCGTGGCGCGCCGGCCATCGCCGATCCCCTGAGGCCCCGCCGCGGTCGATCAGCGATATCAATGCTCCCTCCCCCAACGGTATTGGCTAGTGTCCCGACATCCGGCGACACAGGACGAGAAAGGGAGCCCCCATGGACCAGCTCAAGGTCGAGGTCGCGATCATCGGTGCGGGCAGCGCGGGCATGCGGGCCTATCGCGAGGCCTCCACGGTGACCGACAGCGTGCTGCTCATCGAGGGCGGGCCCTACGGCACCACCTGCGCGCGCGTGGGCTGCATGCCGTCCAAGCTGCTGATCGCCGCCGCCGAGGCTGCGCATCAAGGCCGCCACACCGAGCCCTTCGGCGTGCGCTATGCGCCACCCGAGATCGACGGGCGCGCAGTGATGGCGCGGGTGCGCGACGAGCGGGATCGCTTCGTCGGATTTGTCGTGGAGGCGGTCGAGGGCTGGCCCGAGCGGCACCGGGTCAAGGCGATGGCGCGGTTCCGCTCGGACCACGAGCTCGTCCTCTCCGACGGGCGCACGGTGATCGCCGACCGCGTGGTGATCGCCACTGGCTCGCGCCCGAACGTGCCGCCGCCCTTCCTCGAGTTCGGCGACCGGCTGATCATCAATGACGATGTCTTCGAATGGGACGATCTGCCGGGCGCGGTCGCGGTCTTCGGCGCAGGCGTGATCGGGCTCGAGCTCGGCCAGGCGCTGGCCCGGCTCGGGGTGCGGGTCAGTCTCTTCGGGCGCGACAATCTGGTCGGCCCGCTCTCTGACCCCGAGGTGCTGGCGGCCGCGCGCGGGATCTTCACCGACGAGCTCGACTTTCACCCCCATGGCGAGGTCACCCGGCGCGCCCAGACCGCAGACGGCATCGAGCTCGACCATGTGGTCGACGGGCAGACCCGGACCGAGCGCTACGACTATGCCCTCGTCGCGACCGGCCGTCGCCCGAATGTCGACGATCTCGGCCTCGAGATGACCTCGGTGCCCCGCGACGAGCGCGGCATCCCGGTCTACGACCTTCACACCGGGCGCTGCGGCGACACCCATGTCTTCATCGCGGGCGATGCCAACAACCGCCTGCCGCTCCTGCACGAGGCGGCGGACGAGGGCATGGCGGCGGGCTACAACGCCGCGCACTGGCCGGAGCTCCGCCGCTTCGCCAAGAGCGCGCCGATCACCGTGATGTTCTCCGACCCGCAGATCATGATGGTGGGCGAGAGCCACCGGGAGCTGATCGCGCGCGGCGCGCAGTTCGCCATCGGGGCGATCGACTGGTCGGACCAGGGCCGCGCCCGCGTGATGGGCGTCAATAAGGGCCTGCTGCGGGTCTATGGCGAGCTCAATACCGGGCTCTTCCTCGGCGCCGAGATGGTGGGCCCGCGGGCCGAGCACCTGGCCCATCTCCTTGCCTGGTCGGTGCAGTCGCGCCTGACGGTCTCGGAGATGCTCGCCCGCCCGTTCTATCATCCGGTGATCGAGGAGGGCCTGCGCACCGCGCTCCGCGATCTCAACCGGGCGCTCGAGATGGGCCCGGCCTTCCCGGCGCGCTGTCTCGACTGCGGCCCCGGCGCCTGATCGCGCCGGGTTGGGCCCCGGGCGGGGCTGGGCTGGGCGGGGCTGGGCGCCGGGGCTCGGCCGCGCCTCAGTCCGGCCGCGAGGCGGCGCGGAAGGCGCGGATGCGGTCGCGCAGCTCCTCGATGCCCTCCGCGATCGCCTCGAGCTCGGCCAGCGCCTCGCGCGGGTCGGCGCCCTCCTCCTCGGGGCCGAGGCCCTGCCGGGCGATCGCCGCATCGCTCTCGATCGTGTCGGTGGCGGCCTTGCGCAGCGCCAGCGCCGCGTCCTCGATCACCCGCTCGACCACCACGTGATAGGGCGCCGCGATGTAGCGCTGGGCGTCCTGCGCAGTGGCCTCCGACCCGGCGGAGGCGAGGCTCGCGACATCGGGCTCATTCGCACCGGCTGCCTCGATCTGGCGGAGCGCGGGGGAGAGATCGGGCGGCATCGCGCGGGCGAGCGGAAGGGCCTCGGCGACAAGCCCGAGACCGGTGCGGCGGATATCGGCGATCGCCTGCCGCGGCTCTGAGATCGCCTCGACGAGCCGTTCGTAATGGGAATTGATCCGCTGTGAAAGGGCGGCTTTGAGCGCTGCGGCCAGGGGTGCCGCACCCATCGGGAGCGCCTCGGCCCCCGCCTCGGCGCTGGCGCGGCGGTTCTCCACCACGGCCGCGGCCTGCATCTTGAGGATCGCGATGGCGTCGGTCCGGATCTGTCCCCAGAGATCGGCGAGCGCCACATCGAGTGCAGACAGCGCCGCGCTGACTGCGGTGTCGAGCGCGCCCGCCCGCGCCGTCAATTCCGCCTCGGTGAGCTCAGGGGCCTCGGCCCGGGCGCGATGGGTCATCACCTCGCCCGAGATCCGGGCAAGCTCGCCCTCGGCCAGCGCCTCGAGCACGCCGGCTGCCTCGTCATGGACCGAGAGCGCCGGCCCCCAGAACAGCGCCTCCTCGAGCGCGGCCGTGAGACCCGCGAGATTGGATGCCTCGAGCGCGGCTGTCGGATCGGACATGCCGCCGGCGCCGGCGAGCGCGGCCAGCGCCCGGTCCGCCTCGTCCGAGCAGCCGAGCACGACGGGCACCCGGGCTCCCGGCCTCAGCTGCTCGATCTGGCGGGAGACGGCCTGGGCCAGCACCCGGCGGTCGACGCCCGACACCGGCTCGCGCCCGCGATCGAGGAACACCACCGCCCGGCCCTTCGAGAGCTCGAGCACCCAGTCGAGCATCGCCCGGTCGTCGCGCCCGAGCGGGCGGTCCGCGGAGATCGCGACCAGCGAGAGATCGGCCGCCGCCACCGCCGCCGCGGTGCGCTCCTCGCGGATGCGGAAGCCGTCGTCGATCCCAGGCGTGGCGATCAGGACCAGCGGCAGCGAGAAGGCGCCGCGCGGCAGGAAGAACTCGGCCTCGCGCGTGATGTCGGCGTAGCGCGCGCGCTCGGGCACCTGATCGATGCCGTCGATGGGCTCCCCGAGGCCGATATAGCGTGCAGCGCTCGCCGCGGTCAGCTCGTCGATCCGGTGCCCCCGCCCCGAGAGCCGGTGAAACTGGTCGCCGAGGCGCATGAAGCTGCGGGTGCGCATCTCCTCGATCTCGCGCTCCAGGCGGTCGCGGAGTTCAGCGCGTGCCGCCTCGTCGAGCCCGCTCCGCGCGCGGCCCGCCTCGGCCAACACCGCGTCCCAGTCGCCCCGATCGTAGAACGCGAAACGCCCGCCCGCCTCGGGGCCCCCGGGCTTGCCGAGCACCAGGCGGATCGTGGTGGCCGATTTTGCGGGCGGCTCATCGGGAAGCATGCCCGGATTGCCTGTGAGGGCGTTGAGGATGCGCGGCGCGCCGGTGCCGGTCTGCCAGACCAGGGCGACCTCGATCTGGCGGCGCCCCAGAAGCTCGACAGTCTCCGCCACCGAGGGCCGCGCGGCGGGCGGTAGCGCTGCCGCCAGCGCATTGGCCAGATGGGCCAGCGCCACACGGTGCTCCGCGGCGCCTGCGCCAATCTCGCCGCGCCGATCCGCGGTCGATGCCGTCCCGGAGGCGACATGCTCCATGCTGCACATACTCCTCTTCGCAGCGGACCGGCACCACACACCTGACGCCGGCTCTTCTCCACCGATCCGAGAACCCCAATGAAGCATTCTCCTTACAGTTGAGTTGGAGGTCTGTGAAGCGGTTTTGAAGGCGCACGCGGGAAAAGTTGGCGGGAATGTGGCCATGACAGGGCGGATGCTTGGCGGCCGTGTCTTTGCCAGGGGCGGCCGGGCCTTGCGTGCACCTCGGCGGCGGCTAGGGTGGCGCAGGCGAGGCGTGAGCGGGAGAGCGCAATGAGCGACACCTCCGGTATGGGTCTACCGGATCCGGCTGCGATGGAGCAGGCAGCGATACCGATTCGTCTGGTCGAGCGGCCAGGGCTCGTGGCGGCGCTTGAGGCGATCGGCGAGCCCTATGCGAGCTGGGCGCGCACCAATGGCTTCACCGGCCGGCTCGGCCAGTCGCTGCCGCTTCCGGGCGAGCAGGGCGATCTCGCCTGCGTCCTCGTCGGCTGGGGCGACGAAGCGGCCAGGGCGCGCGAGCTGTTCCCGATCGGCGGGTTCGCGAGCTCGGCGCCGGCGGGGACCTATCGGCTGGAGACGCCGCTCGATGCCGAGGCCGCCGAGGCCGTGGCACTCGGCTGGCTGCTCGCCCGCTACCGCTTCGAGCGCTACAAGAAGGGAGAGGCTGACGCTTCGGAGGCCCATCTCCTGGCGCCCGAGGGGGTCGACGGCGCGCGCCTCGGGATCATCGCCGAGGGTGTCTATATCGCGCGCGACCTCGTCAACACGCCCGCCAATGATATGGGGCCCGAGGCGCTGGAGCATGCCGCGCGCCGGATCGCCGAGCGCCACGGGGCGGAGATCGCGGTCACCACGGGCGAGGCGCTGCTCGAGTCCGGCCTGCCGCTGATCCACGCCGTCGGGCGGGCCTCGGCCTCGGCTCCGCGCCTGATCGACATCGCCGCCGGCCCCGAGGACGCGCCCCGCGTCACGCTGGTCGGCAAGGGTGTGTGCTTCGACACCGGCGGGCTCGATCTCAAGACCTCCTCCGGCATGGCGCTGATGAAGAAGGATATGGGCGGCGCCGCGGCCGCGCTCGGGCTCGCCCATATGATCCTGGCGCTCGGGATGCGGCTGCGGCTCCGGGTGCTGATCCCCGCGGTGGAAAACGCCGTCTCGGGCGCGAGCTTCCGTCCCGGCGACGTGCTCCGCTCGCGCAAGGGCCTGACGGTCGAGGTCAACAACACCGATGCCGAGGGGCGCCTGGTGCTCGCCGATGCGCTGACCCTCGCGGCCGAGGATGCGCCCGACCTGATCCTCGACTTCGCGACGCTCACGGGCGCGGCCCGCGTCGCGCTCGGGCCGGAGCTGCCCGTCCTCTTCACCGATGACGAGGCGCTGGCGTCGACGCTGCTCAAGGCGGGCGCCCGGGTTGCCGACCCGCTCTGGCGGCTGCCGCTCTGGCCGGGCTACGAGCGCCTGATCGAGCCGAAGATCGCCGATCTCGACAACGCGCCTTCGGGTGGGATGGCCGGTGCGATCACCGCGGCGCTGTTCCTCAAGCGCTTCGCCGGGCAGACCGCCTGGGCCCATATCGATCTCTATGCCTGGAACAAGACCGATCGCCCGGGGCGGCCCAAGGGGGGCGAGTGCCAGGCGGCGCGGGCCTGCCTCGCCATGCTCGAAGCGCGGTACCCCGCGTGACGCCCGATCCGCGCATCACCCCGGCCCGGCCGGATCTCGCTGCCGCGGCCCTGCGCGGCTCGGTCGAGGCCGCGCGCTTCGTCGAGCCGCGAGCCCGGATGCTGACGGTCTCGGCCGCTCCGATGACCGCCACGCCCGACGGGGGCGCGCGGATGACGAGCCAGCTCCTCTTCGGCGAGCAGTTCGACGTCTATGAGAGCGAGGCGCTTTGGGCCTGGGGGCAGTCGTCGCTCGACGGCTATGTGGGCTATGTGCCGGCCGCCTGTCTCGACGATCCGGCGGCGCTCGGCCTTGCCCGGCCGACCCACCGGGTGGCTGTGCTCGGCACGCATCTCTACCCCGAGCCCGAGGTCAAGGCGCGCCCGGGGCTCGCGCTCCCCTATGCGGCGCGCGTCAGTGTTGTCGGAGAGGCCGGCGAATTCGTCGCCGTCGCGCCCGGGGGCTTCGTGCCGGCCGCCCATCTCGCGCCGCTCGAAGCGGCGGCGGACTGGGTGGCCGAGGCCGAGCGGCTCCTCGGCGTGCCCTATCTCTGGGGCGGGCGCTCCTCCTGCGGGATCGACTGTTCGGGCCTCGTGCAGGTCGGGCTGCAGGCCGCGGGGCGTGACTGTCCGCGCGACAGCGACCAGCAGGAGGCAGCACTCGGCCGCCCGCTCGCGCGTGGCGAGCGCACGGCCCGCGGCGATCTGATCTTCTGGGAGGGGCATGTCGGCGTGATGGTCTCGGCGACGCGCCTCCTCCATGCCAACGCCCACCACATGGCCGTCGCGGTCGAGCCGCTGGCCGAGGCGCGCCGGCGCATCGCGGCGGCGGATGGCGGGCCGCTCACGGCGATCCGGCGCCTTTGAGCAGAGCCGGGCGGTGCTGCGCCATCAAGGGGAGGCAATCCATGACATATCGAGCGGCCGGGGCACCGCGGATCGCGTTTGTGGCGTTCGCCGTGGCGCTCGGGGGATGTGCGCCGGGCCAGGCGATCCCCGGCGCGACCGAGACCGCTCCCGTGCCGCCGGCACGGCCGGCCGTCCTCGTGGCTGAGCCCTCCACGCCCGCGGCGCCGGTCTCGTTCGAGGCGTGGCGCGCCGGGTTCCGAGCGCGCGCGCTCGCCGAGGGCATCCCCGCAGACCTGGTCGACCGGGCGCTGGCCGGCCTCCGGCCCAACCCGACCGTGATCGAGCGCGACCGGTTCCAGCCCGAATTCGTCCGCCCGATCTGGGTCTATCTCGACGGTGCTGTCTCCGAGACCCGCATCGCCAACGGTCGGCGCGAGCTTGCGGCCCGCGGCCCGCTCCTCGACCGGATCGAGCAGACCTACGCCGTCGATCGCGGCATCGTCCTCGCGATCTGGGGCCTCGAGAGCGCCTATGGCGCCGTGCGCGGCGACATCCCCGTGGTCCAGGCGCTGGCCACGCTCGCCCATGACGGACGCCGCCGGGCCTTTGGCGAGGAGCAGCTGATCGCCGCACTCCGCATCCTCGCCGCGGGCGACGTCTCGCTCGCCGCGATGCGCGGCTCCTGGGCCGGCGCGATGGGGCACACACAGTTCATTCCCACCTCGTATCTCAGCTATGCGGTCGACCTGACCGGTGATGGCCGGCGCGACATCTGGGGCGAGGACCCGACCGACGCCCTCGGCTCGACGGCCAACTATCTCTCCAGCTTCGGCTGGGACCCCGGCGCGCCTGCTGTCGCCCGCGTGACCCTGCCGGCCGGCTTCGACTATGCGCTGGCCGACGGCACGACCCGCCGACCGGTCTCGGCCTGGCGCGCCGCCGGGGTGATGCCGGTGGCGGGAGAACGTGTGCCCGAGGTCGAGGCCACGCTGCTCCTGCCGGCAGGGGCCGCGGGGCCGGCCTGGCTCGCCCTGCCGAACTTCGCGGTGATCAAGCGCTACAACAACGCCACCTCCTATGCCCTCGCGGTCGCGCTGCTCGCGGGCGAGATCGACGGGCGGCCAGGGGTCTCGCAGGGCCTCGACTGGCCGCGCGGCGACCCTGCCCTCTCCCGCGACGACCAGGTCGAGGTGCAGGAGCGCCTCACCGCCGCGGGCTTCGACACCGGCGGGGTCGACGGCATCTTCGGGCCCAAGACACGCGCGGCTGTCCGCGCCTATCAGAGCGCGCGCGGCCTCGTGCCCGACGGCTATGTCAACGCCGCCCTGCTCGAACGCCTGCGCCGGGGTCAGTGAGCGGCCTTTGACGCGACGGAGCGGCGACGATCTGGAGCGACACCAGGCAGCGGCCGCGTGATAGGTTGCGCTCGCAGTCGAAAGGAGGGGCCATGCACGACCAGCCTGTCGAGGACCGCGGGTCCGAGGCCAGCCTCACGCCCGCGCCGCCCGCCGACCCGCCGGCGCCCAACCAGTTTGCGCTCCTTGGACGGCGACGCTTCCTGCCGCTCTTCCTCGTGCAGTTCCTCGGGGCCTTCAACGATCAGGTCTACCAAAAGGCCTTCGTCGCCCTCGTGACCTATCGCCTGGCCGACCAGGTGGGCCTGCCGCTCGAGCTCTTGGGCGTGATCGCCTCGGCGCTCTTCATCCTGCCCTTCGCGGTGGTGACGCCGACCGCCGGCCAGATCGCCGACCGCGTCGACAAGGCGGTGATGATGCGCTGGGTGAAGGGCTGGGAGATCGTGGTGATGGGCCTCGCGGTCATCGGCTACCACACCCAGAATATCTGGTTCCTCTATTTCGTGCTGTTCCTCATGGGGGCGCAATCGGCGGTGTTCGCGCCGATCAAGTACTCGGTGCTGCCGCAGTATCTGCACCGGTCGGAGCTTGTCGGCGGCAATGGCCTGGTGCAGGGCTCGACGTTCCTCGCGATCATCTTCGGCACGATCCTCGGCAACGAGCTGATCCTCACCGAGCGCGGGGTGACGATCGTCTCGGTGCTCGTCGTCACGGTGGCGATCATCGGCTTCGTCGCGAGCCTCTGCACGCCCTCGGCCGGGCCGATCGACACCACGCGCCGGCCGGTCGACTGGCTGTTTCCCCGGGCGATCTGGCAGCTGATCCAGCGCGCCCGCGCAACGCCCTCGGCCTTCCGCCCGATCCTCTTCATCTCATGGTTCTGGTTCCTCGGCGCGACCTTCCTCTCGCTGCTGCCGGCCTATGCCAAGGAGGCGCTCGGGGTCGACGAAGGGGTTCTCACGGTGCTGCTGGCGGGCTTCTCGGTGGGGGTGGCGATCGGCGCCTTCTCGGTCGAGCGGCTGAGCCACGGGCGCGTCGGCTATGCGCTGCCGCCGATCGGCGCGATCGGGCTCGCAATCATGGCGGTCGAGCTCTATCTCGCGACGCCTGCGCTGCCGGAGCCCGGTGCGCCTCTCATCACGCGGGGCGAGTTCTTCTCCGATTTCGGGGGGTGGCGGATCCTCCTCGATTTCATCCTGCTCGCGGCCTTTGCGGGCGTCTATGTGACGCCGCTCAACACGATCCTTCAGGCCGAGAGCCCGGACGCGCGACGGGCGCAGTTCATCGCCTGCTCCAATGTCGTCGACGCCTCGTTCATGGTGCTCTCGGCGGCGCTGGTCGCGGTGCTTGTGGCGCTCGGCTTCGGGGCGACCGAGGTGCTGGTGCTCGTCACGCTCACGGCCATTCCGATCGCCGTCCTCGTCGCTCGTCACGCGCCGGACACGCAGCTCGGCCGGATCGCCTGCCGTCTCTGGCCGCGGCCCGACTGATGGCAAAGCTCAGGCCGCGGTTCTGGGAGCGGGTGCCGCTCGGGCGAATGACCGGGCCGGAATGGGAGGCGCTCTGCGACGGCTGCGCCAAATGCTGCGTGCTGAAGCTCGAGGACGCCGACACCGGGCAGGTTCACTACACGGACATCGCCTGCCGGCTGCTCGACCCGGAGACCTGCCGATGCGGCAACTACGCGCTGCGCCATCACCTCGTCGAGGATTGCGTGCGGCTCTCGCCGGACAATCTGCCGACGGTTGCAAGCTGGCTGCCGCGAAGCTGTGCCTATCGCCGGCTCCATGAGGGGCGGGGGCTTGCCGAGTGGCACCCGCTGGTCTCGGGCGATCCGGAGAGCGTCCACCGGGCGGGCATCTCGGTGCGCGGGCGCACGGTGCCGGAATGGGAGGTCGCCGAGGAGGAGCAGGAGGACCGCATCCTCGCCGACGATCCCTAGGGCGGATCGCCGCCCGGCGTGATTCCGGCTTGTGGGACCGGTCGCACCTCGGCGAGTGTCGGGGTCCCGATCTTCTGCCCTGCGAGGCGCCCGATGGCCACCAGATTGCGCCCCGCCGACAGGCTCGAGACGCTCCTTGACGATCTCGATCCCCTCGCGAATGCGTTGTCCGAGGAGATCCGGCCGCAGGCCAGTCCTCTCGACACGGAGCAACTGTCGCGTCTGCTCGGTCGGCTCGTATCCCGTTTCAGCGAGATCCGGCGGCAGCTGCGCGCGCTCCGTCGGGAGCCCGATGCGGAGACGGATCACAAGAAGCTGATCAAGCGAACCCGGCTCGCGATCTCGGCGGAGCGCGTGGTCTCCACGCGGATCAATGCACTTCTGCAGCGTGCTCGGACGGCGCAGACCAGGGTGCGAGGTGCGACCATCGACGAACCGGTCACGATCGGGATCTTCAACGCCGCCTTTTCAGCGCTAGAGCGTGTTGCAAGCGGACCCGATCGCGCCCTGGAGAATGCCGGCGATTCACATGCGTTTATTCCACTGAAGCCTGATCAATTTATCAGCCTTCTGCATTTTGCCTGGCGGCTCTTGGCCACTCTAAATCGTCTCGACAATGCACGCTTTCTCGATGTGGGATGCGGTGCCGGCGCTAAACTCTTCATCGCCCGGCAATTCTTTCCGATCATTCATGGGATCGAGCTTGAAGAGACCTATGTCGAGCGCAGCCAGTTTTTCTTCTCCGAGGGGGCGGGAGACATCCAAATCGAGCGGGCCGATGCCCTCGAATATAGTATGTACGGCGATTTCGATGTTGTTTACTATTATATTCCGCTGCGAAATCATGAGTTGCAGAGGCGGCTCGAGGCCAAGATCTGGTCGGATGTGCGCCCGGGGACGATCGTCCTGGCGCCGCGGATCTCGCCGAAACTGTTCATGGACGAGATCCCGGCGGCGGGGCGTGAGGTCTGGATCAAGGGCGTCGAGGGGGATGATCTCGCGCAGCTGGTGGCGGAGGCCGCTCTCTTCGGGCCGGCAATGCCCGAGGACCTTGCCGTGAGGGATCGGGGTCGCGGAGTGTTGGCCGGGCCCTTGGCGGCGCTCCGCCTGCGCGGCTACTGTTGAGCCGTCCGCGGCCGAATGGCGCTGGACCCACAGGCGAGAGGCAACCGAGATGATCTTCACCTCCGACAACGCGGCGGGCGTCGCGCCCGAGATCCTGGCCGCTGTCGGCCGGGCGGGTGAGGGCGCGGCGATGCCCTACGGGGCCGATCCCTGGACCGCCGCGGTTGAGGCCCGGGTACGTGACGTGTTCGAGGCTCCCGAGGCGCGGGTCTTTCTCGTCGGCACCGGGACCGCGGCCAATGCGCTGGCGCTCGCCACCCTCTGCCCATCTTGGTCGGTGATCTATGCCCATGACGAGGCACATGTGGAGCGCGACGAATGCGGGGCGCCGGAGTTCTACACGGGGGGCGCGAAGCTGTCGCTGATCGACGGCGACCACGCCAAAATCCGGCTCGAGACGCTCGAGGCCAAGGCCGTCGATGCGGCTCGGCCGGGGGTGCATCACACGCGCAACGGCGCGATCTCGATCACCCAGGCGACGGAGCGCGGCGCCGTCTACTCGGCCGAAGAGGTGACGGCGCTCGCAGCGATTGCGCGGGCGCATGGCATGGGCGTGCAGATGGACGGGACGCGCTTTGCCAATGCGCTGGTGCGGAGCAATGCGAGCCCGGCCGAGATGAGCTGGCGCGCGGGCGTCGACATCCTCTGCCTCGGGGCGACCAAGAACGGCGCGATGGCGGCCGAAGCGGTGATCCTCTTCGACCCGGCGAAGGCCGAGGAGTTCGAGCTCAGGCGCAAGCGTGGCGGGCATCTCTACTCCAAGATGCGGTTCGCGGCAGCGCAGATGGACGCCTACCTCACCGATGGCCTCTGGCTCCGCCTCGCGGGGCGCGCCAATGCGATGGCCGATCGGTTGGCGGCGGGCCTCGAGCAGGCCGACGGCGCCCGGGTGACCAACCAGGTGGGCGCCAACATCGTCTTCGCCGAAATCAGCGGTGGCCAGCATCGCCGCCTCGGCGAGGCCGGCGCAAAGTACTATACGTGGCCGAAGGCGCAGCCGCTCGACGGCGCGGACGATCGGGCGGTTTCGGTGCGGCTGGTCTGCTCGCATGACACCACCGAAGCAGAGGTCGACCGGTTCCTGGCCATCCTCGCCGCGGGGTGAGTGGAGGTCAGCCCAGGAACTTCTTCACCGTGAGCTCGAGCTGAAGCTCGTTGAACGGCTTGACGATCCAGCCCGAGGCCCCGGCGCGCTTGCCCTCGCGCATCTTTTCGGCCTGCCCCTCGGTGGTGAGCATCACCATCGGCAGGCCGGTGTAGCGCTCCTCCTGGCGCACGGCCCGCATGAACTCGATGCCGTCCATGTTGGGCATATTGAGATCCGTGATCACGAGATCGACCTTGGCACCGCCGAGCCGTTCGAGCCCCTCGACGCCGTCCTCGGCCTCGAGGATCTCGTAGCCGAGCGGCTCGAGGGCGAAGCGGACCATATCGCGGATGCTGCGGCTGTCGTCGACGGCGAGAATCGTCTTGCTCATTGGGCGGCTCCGGAAGCGGGTGTGGTGAGAGCGGCGCGGGCCGTGGCGGCACGCTCGCCGAGTTGGAGGGAAACGCCGGCCTCGGCGGCCGAACGCTCGGCGGCGACGAGGAGCTGAAGCGCCGCGGGATGAGCGGCCTCCCCATCGATCTCGATGTGAAGCGCCCGCTTCTCCGTCCGTGCGGTCGCGACCGCCTCGAGCAGGCGCTGCGCGGTGTCCCGCGCCTCGGACAGCGGGAGCGCCGCGGCGAACTCAGCGGTCACGGCGGCGCCCGGGTCGGCAATCGGCTCGGCTTCGGACATTCTCGGCTCCTCTCTCGCCGGTCGGCGGCGTTCGAGGGCGAGATAACAATATCTTTGTAAAGGGGCGGCTAACTGACCCGGCGCCGCAGATGTGCGTCGGAGGTCCGACGCGCGAGGCAGCGAGCACGCGGAGGCCTCTATGGGGAATGGCATGCTGGGATCGACCGAGGACAACCGTGGCGCCCGCCAGTGGGCCGAGCCGTTCGACGCTCTGACGGCGCGGGTGCGCGGGGCCTTCGAGACGATGGCGGACGCAACGCGGAGCCTGCCACGGATAGATCGCGGGATAGCGCAACAGCATCGGCTGCCGATTGCGCGGCTGATCGGATGCGCCCAGCATCACGACGCCTTTGACCAGCGAATGTCGCATATCGGCGAGGCTCGGGGTCGCTGTCCCGTCCTGGCGGACGGCGAGCGTGCGGCGGCTGAAACCGTGATCGCGCTCCAGCTGGTTGATCTGTCCACTCTGCTCGAGCGCGCGGCATCGGACGCCGGCGCTGCATTTCGCGCGATCCTCGAAGCGGTGGAGACGGCGGAGGTGGACGGTGGCGACGCGGGACAGACCGCGCGCGCCGTTTCCGAGGTCGGGCGGCAGGGGCTTCGGGCGGCTGCGGATTTGTCGGCGGCCAGCGATGTGATGGCCACGGAAGCCCATGCACACGCTGCGATGGTTGACCGGTCGGTGGAGCCTGAGGTGCTTCGCGGCGCGGATCTCGGTTGGATGTTGGCGCTCTACACGATGGATGACGAGCGGCGGGTGCACCGGATGGCGATCGCGCAGGCGTGCGGCGAGTGAGCCGCTTGCCTGCGCGCAAACTCCTGTCAGACCGCCTCTTGCCCGTGGAGCACGATCAGGTCTGAGATTGTCTCCAGTGACGCCTGTTCGGTGACTGCCCCAGCCTTCAAGGCCTCTTTCGGCATGCCATAGACGATGCAGCTGGCCTCGTCCTGTCCGATCGTATGGGCGCCTGCATTGCGCATCTCCAAGAGTCCTGAGGTGCCGTCATTGCCCATCCCGGTCATGATGATCCCCGTCGCGTTCGCGCCGGCCACACGGGCGACGGACTGGAAAAGCACATCGACCGAGGGGCGGTGACGCGACACAAGCGGCCCGTCCGACAATGCGACACGGTAGTTGGCGCCGGACCGGCTGAGTTCCATGTGTCGGTTCCCAGGGGCGATCAATGCCTGTCCGCGCAGCACGCTGGCGCCGTTCTCCGCCTCGCGCACGCTGATCGCGGTGGTCTGGTCGAGCCGCTCTGCAAAGGCGCGGGTGAAACCGGCCGGCATATGCTGCACGATCACGATGCCTGGGGCATAGGGCGGAAGCGCTTCGAGGACGGTCCGGAGTGCCTCGGTGCCCCCTGTTGAGGCGCCGATCGCGACAACCTTTTGCGTCGTCTTCGACATTGCCGCCACGTTTGCAGATCGCTGTGGCGTGGCGCTCCGTCGCCGGCCGCTCGATGCGTGTGAAGGCCGAAGACGGGCGCGTGCCGCCGCGCGAACCGCGTCCTGAATGCGGATGGTGGACTCCTCGAAGAACCGCTTGGTTCCGATCGCAGGCTTCTGGATCACGTCCACCGCGCCGGCTTCCATGGCATCGAGCAGCGTGCGCGTGCCCGCGCCGACAAGCGATGAACAGACGATGACCGGCAGCGGGTGCTGCGTCATCAGGCGGCGCAGGAAGGTGATCCCGTCCATTCGCGGCATCTCGACATCGAGGGTTATGACATCGGGCACCACGCGCCTGATAAGATCTGCTGCCTGAAACGGATCGGCTGCGGTTCCAATCACCTCGAGATCAGTCGCAGAATTGATGAGGCTGGCCATTGTCTGGCGAACAACTGCACTGTCATCAACGATGAGTACGCGCGTTTTTTGAGGTTTTATCATCCCTATACCTTTTGGTATATTGAGGGCTTGATTGTTGTCAGGCCAAATTTTTTGACCTCAACTGTCTCTGAATGCCCCGTAAGGAGAAACCCACCTGGGCACAAGCAGGCGATCACAGCCTTCAGCACCTGGGCACGGGTGTCGGGCGCGAAGTAAATGAGGACGTTGCGCACGAAGATCATGTCGGCGCGAACCCCGGCGATATCCGCGGGCACTGTTAGATTGGCGGGTATCCAGCGGCATCGAGACCTCAACTCCGGTGCAATTCTATATCTTTCGTCGCCCGATCGAGCACTGAGCAAGTAGCGTCGGCGGAGATCGAGCGGGATGCCGTCGATCTCTTGGCCGCTGTACAAGCCAAGTTCGGCGCGCCGTAGAATCGGTCGACTGAGGTCGGTTCCGATCCCGGCCACATCCCGTATCTTTCCTGCCTCCACATGCGGAAAGGCGAGCATCACCGCTGCATAGAGTTCCTGTCCGCTCGAGCAGGCGGCGCTCCAGATCGTCAGCCCGCGGTCTCGCCCCGCACCCATCTCTGCGAGGAGATCGAAGCCTTCCGTCTCTAACCAGTCATACTGCGAGCGTTCGCGAAAGAAGCTCGTGGTGTGAGTTGTTAGCGCCTCGACAAAGGTCTGCCGCTCACGAGGATCTGTCGACCGAGCGAGATGACGCGCGTAATCCGAGAAGTCGGACAGGCCTAACCGCAACAATTGACCACCGAGGCGCGCCACCAGGAAGTCGACCTTCTCCTCGCCGATTGCGAGGCCTCCCGCCTCGGCTGCGATCCGCCGAAAGAGAGCGAGATCGGCTGGCGTAATGCGTTCGCCTTTTCGTTCTGGAGAGGCGCCCGATTGTGCGCGCAGCATTGGCAAGATTCCTCAGCACGGCTCGGTCGTGGCGTTGAGCACGGCCGCGATCTCGAGGAGAATTGTGAAACGACCGTCGACACGGGTGATCCCGAAGAACCCCGAACCGATCACTTGGCGGTCAGCTCCTGCGGGGGGCGCCTCGATATCGGCCAGCGCGATCCGGCTTACATTGAGGACACGATCTGCGATCACGCCGATGGGGCCGTCGTCTTCCGATCCGGCGATTTCGACGACGATGATCCGGGTTTCGGGGCCCTGCCCCTCGTGCGGAAGGCCGAGACGCTTGCCGAGATTGATGACCGGAACGCTGGCCCCGCGCGCGTCAATCACCCCCTCGCAATGCTCGGGCGCGTTGGGCACGCGGTGGATCTCGTCGAGATCGAGGATCTCGCGAACGCCGGCGACGCTGATCCCGAAGGTTTGCGACCCGAGCTCAAAGGTCACGTAGGTATCGGAACCGGCCGTGCCCGGGGCCTCGAGTGAGCCGGGCTGTTTCTCCAGATGATCGCTCAGCATGATCGCGCCCTCACCCCTGATACTTCTCGAACTGATCGTCGGTCACGTCCTCGGCTTCGAGGTCGAGGTCGAACCCGGCGATGTCGCCACGGCTGCTTTCAACCTCCTCCGGCGTTTCGTGATCTTCGTCCAACACCCCGGGCGGCGATGAGGCAACACTCGCACCGGGCCGCGGCTCCTCGGCGTCCGGGAGCCTGAAGTAACTGATCATGTTGTTCAGTGAAGCTGCCTGTACTGCGAGCGCATCCGAGGTCGCGGCGGCTTCCTGCGCCGCCGACGCGTTCCGTTGAATGGTCCGGTCGAGGTCTCCGATCGCCTGATTGATCTGTTGCGCGCCGGTATTTTGTTCGCGCGAGGCCGCGGAGATCTCTTGGACGAGATCGCTGGTCCGCTGAATGTTGGGGACCAACGTGTCGAGCATTTTGCCGGCTTCGGTGGCGACAGAGACCGTCTCACTCGAGAGTTGGCCGATCTCGAGTGCGGCATGTTGGCTCCGCTCGGCAAGCTTGCGCACCTCCGAGGCGACGACCGCGAAGCCGCGCCCGTGCTCGCCCGCGCGCGCTGCCTCGACAGCGGCGTTGAGAGCCAACAGGTCAGTCTGCCGCGCGATCTCCTGGACGATGGTGATTTTTTGGGCAATTGAGTCCATCGCCTGAACCGCGCGTCCGACCGCCTCGCCCGAGCGGCGCGCCTCGGTCGCCGATTGCGCTGCGATCTTCTCCGTCTGCGCGGCGTTGTCGGCTGAATGGCGAATGGTGGCCGTCATCTGCTCGATTGCTGCAGACGCTTGCTGAGCGGCCGCCGCCTGCTGGTTCGCCCCGTCGGAGATCTGGTCCGCGGTCGCGCTCAACTCTGCAGAGCCGGAGGCCACGGCAGTCGCGCTCGCAGAGGCGCCAGCGAGCACTTCGCGGAGCTTACCAATCATCGCCTGCAAGGCGAGGCCTAGGCGATCCTCCTGCGAGGCCACGCGCGCTTCGCCCGTCAGATCACCGTTGGAGATGCGTCCCGCAATCTCGACCTTCTCGCGCAGCACCTCCACCATCTTGTGGGTCGCGCGCTTCAATTCCGAGATCTGGCCCTTTCCCTGATCATCGATCGAGACGTCGATCCTGCCTTCAGAGACCGTGACCGCGGCACCGAGCACATCGGAGAGATCGCGAGTCACGCTGCGCGTGATTGCCAGGGCCGTGCCGACGCCAACGACGACACCAGCGATGCAGAGGCCGATCAGGATCGCACTCCCGGTCTCAAAGTTGCTGAATGCCAGCTGCTTCTCGTCCTGCATGCGGCGCGAATTGAGAGCCAGCATCTCGGACATGCTTGCCCGAACGGCAGCAAGCGCTTCGGCCCCGGCGCCTTTGGCAAGGGCCTGTGCGCGCCCATTGCCGTTGTCGAGGCTGACGGCGATTGTCTCGCGCCCCGTCTCGAGAAATGCCGTGAGCGCAGCGCCGAGTTCAGACAATTCAGCAGCAATCTGATCAGCTCCGACTTTCGAGCTCAAGATCTCGACGTCTTCTTGGAGCTGAACCGCGAGCGCTTCAAACTTGGCGAGGTACCCAGCCTTCCCGTCCTCGGTTGGCTCGAGCAACGCGGCATTGATCATGATCCGCGACTGCGCAAGCGTGTATTCCAGCCTGGCAGCCTCCGCGCGCGTCGATCCTGAAAACCCCACGATGCGAGCTGCAGCGCTATCGATTGCATCGAGTGCCGGCCGGATCGCTCCGTAGGTTTCTTGCCCTTTGGTCAAGAGACCGTTGCGGGCACGCTCATCCGTGTTGGTGAGTGTCAGCTCAAGTATTTCCTGACTGACGGACATATAACGGTCGATATCGGTGCGGAAACGATCGATCAGCGGACCATCTGACTCGCCCCTCAGGCCGTCCAGATTATCGATGAGCGCAGTCAGATGCTCCGCGAGACTGGTGATCTCAGTCTGCAAACTCCGCATTTCTGTTTCATCGCGCGACAATATGGCCGATTTCAGGTTGAGCGATATCGCGAAGACTGTGGTCTCGATCGCGTTGCCGAGCGTGACGCGGTACGCGTCGCGGTCGATCAGCCGCGCGCTCCTCTGGCTTGCTTCATGGAGTGCGAAGGCAGCGTATCCAGCAATGCCCACGGCAATCAGGAGCAGGCCGGCAAAGCCCGCGGCAATCTTCGATGTCAGCGTGAGATTCATTGGAGGTTCTCAACAGGTCGGGGCAGCCGTGGGCTCGAAGACCGTGTCGGGCCGCAACAGTATGACAAGGTCGTGCGCGCGCTTGGCGATGCCTGCCAAGAAGCGCGCCGCAAAGCGAAGGCCGATTTCGGGAACGGGTTCGATCGTTGTTGTATCGATTTCGATCACCTGCTCGACCGCATCGGCGACGAAGGCGATCTTGGTCGGCGTGTCGCCGATCTCGAGATCGAGGACAACAAGCCGGCATTCGGCCGTCTCCTCGGCGCTCGGCAGCCCCAGGCGGTGATGGAGATCCACCACCGGCACCACGGATCCGCGAACATTGACGAGATTGGGTGCGAAGGGGTCGGTGCGCGGGACCCGGGTCACGGGCAAGGGATCGAGGATTTCCTGCACACGTTCCACCGGCAAGGCGAAGAGTTCGCCCGTCAATCGGAAGCTCACGAGGGTGATCCGGTCCGGGAGCGCGGTGGCAGAACGATCGGGGGTGCGATTCATCAGGCGGCCTCGGCGGCTTGGTTGGCACTGGTGACAAGGGCAACCGGATCCAGGATCAGGGCAACCGACCCGTCACCGAGTATCGTGCCTCCGGCGAGGCCGCCGATCTCCCGATGAAAGGGAGACAGCGACTTGATGACGGTCTGATGCTGGCCGACGATCTCGTCGACCACGAGGCCGACGCGCCGCCCCTCGGTGCGCACGATCACGATCCGTTGCGCGGTGCCGTCGGGGGCCTCACCGTCAAATCCGAAGACCGCGCGCAGATGCAGGAAGGGCACGATCTCGTCCCGGATTGTCAGGATGCGGCGTCCGCTTTCGCGGTTGGCTTCCGTGCTCGAGAGATCCACGCACTCCTCCACGCTGGAAAGCGGGAGCACGAATGCGCCACCGGCCACGCGCACCAGGAGACCCTCGATGATCGCCAGCGTAAGCGGCAGTCGTAGCGTGATGTGGGTGCCGTGCCCCGCTGCCGAGGTGACTTCGACGGACCCGCCCAGATCCGCAATGACGGTTCGCACCGCATCCATCCCGACGCCTCGACCGGAGACCGAGGACACGCTGTCCGCGGTGGAAAACCCGGGCGCGAAAATCAGCTGGTGGATTTGTTTCTCCGAAAGTTCGTCATCTGCGCCGATCAGCCCGCGCTCGAACGCCCGCGCGCGGATCCGGTCGGTTTTGAGCCCGCCGCCATCGTCGGAGACGGTGACATGGACCTCCCCACCCGACTGTCGCGCCGCCATCGTCACGGTGGCGACCGGGTCCTTGCCGTCGGCCAGCCGGGTCTCGCGCGGCTCCACGCCGTGATCGACCGAGTTCCGGATGATGTGCACAAGTGGCTCCGAGAGGCTGTCGATGACGTTCTTGTCGAGTTCGGTCTCCTCGCCGATGGCGACAAGGCGCACATCCTTGCCGAGTTCGGTGGAGAGATCCCGGACGACCCTTCGGAACTTGCCGAAGACCGTGCCGATTGGCAGCATCCGGATCGACAAGGTCGCGTCCCGGAGCCCCGTGATAAGCCGCTCGATCTCCTCGGCGGTTGAGATCAGCGTGGCCTCTCCCAAGTCCTTGGCGATCCGGTTGAGCCGGGCTTGGGCTATCACGAGTTCCCCAAGCTGATCCATCAGGGCGTCGAGACGGTGTGATTGAACCCGGACCGCAACGTCGCGTGCGCGAGACCCAGGCGCGGTGCCGCCCGTGGCTCCCTGCATCGGCTCTGCCGCGGGCTCCGGCGTGGTCTCGGGCTCTGCGTGAGTCACGGTCGCGGGTGGATCCGAAGCAGCTCCCAACTGGTCAGGATCCTCTGGCGTGACAACGACTGTTCCCTCATCTGCGAACAGGAAGATGTCGTCGATCGCGTCGGGCGGCGAGGCGGTGACGAGTGTCGCCTCCCAGACGAGGTAGAGCTGCGTCGGGTCGATCTCCTCGAGTGTCGGGACAGCGCCCGCATCGCAGTGGATCTCGACCTCGCCCAACATCGCAAGTTCGGCGATCATCAGATCCGGGCGCATGCCGCTGCGGAGCGCCTCGGCTCCCGGGGCGAAGCGCACCCGGTAGCGCCGCGGGATCGCTTCCGACGAGGCGCCGGACGTGGGTGCCGCAGGCTCGGCTCCCTCCTCGCCGCTCGGATCGGCATCGACGATGGTCGCGATCTCGGCAAGGAGCGCCAGGCCCTCCGGCGCCTCCGCCGCGCGCGCATTCTCGGCCTCATCGGTTCCGACATCGATCAGGCGCTGGATGTGGTCGCGGGAGCGCAGCGAGAGGTCGATGAGGGCCTGGCTGACCCGCGCCCGGCCAGACCGGACGGCCTCGTAGGCGTTCTCGAAGCCGTGGGTGAAGCGGGCGAGCGCCGAAAAGCCGAACATCTCGCCCGAGCCCTTCAGGGTGTGGAGCGCTCGGAAGACCGCGTCGACGAGCTCGGCATTGCCCGGATCGGACTCGAGTTCGAGCAACCGGGACTCGAGCGCCTCGAGCACTTCGGTGGCCTCCTGCACGAAGGTCTGCACCGGCAGCGAAGATGACATGATGGACGATGCTCCCGTTTGGCCCGGTAGACCGGGGTGCGCCTGAGGATCGCGGAAGGGATCGAGGGTCAGCCGGCGCGGGCGATGTCGGCCGGCCAGCTGTTGAGGTCCAGCCACTCGGCGAAGGCGTCGGGCGCCATCGGCCGCGCGATTGCGTAGCCCTGTTGCCCGTCGCAGCCCTGGGCCACCAGGATGTCGATCTGCGGCCGCGTCTCGACGCCCTTGGCGATGATCTGCATCTCCGCGGCCTGGGCCTGCCCGACCAGGGTGGTGAGCCGGTCGACCATCGCCGGATTGGTGTCGAGTGCGCCGACGATCGAGCGATCGACCTTGGTCGTGGCGAAGTCGAGCCGCGCGATCGTCTCGGGATCGCAGGCATCGGCGCCGAAATCGTCGAGGCAGAAGGGGATGCCGAGCGCGCGCAATTGTTTCGCCGCGGCGAGGTTTTCCTCCCAGCCCGGCTCGGAGAGCACGCGCTCGGCGATCTCGATCACCAGCTGCTCCGGACGCATGTCGTGGCGCTCGAGCGCCCAGCGGATCTGCTCCGCCGCGCTCGGCGAGCGCAGCTCGGCGCCCGTGAGGTTCACCGACACTTCTGGCGGGGCGATCCCGCGCTCGCGCCACTCGGCGAAGCAGGCGCAGGCGCTGTCGAGGAGGATGCGGCTGATCTGCTCCAGAAGCCCCGAGGTGATCGCCACCTCGATGAAGACGCCGGCCGGGATCACGCCCTTGGCCGGATGCTCCCAGCGCGGCAGCGCCTCGGCGGAGAGCATGGTCACGCCTGCCGGATCCATCACAGGCTGGAACCAGGGAACGATCTGGCGCTCGGCGATGGCCGTCTCCAGCCCCTTGCGCAGCACCTCGGTGCTCTCCTCCGTCCCGCGTCCCGCCATTGCGCCCGTCTCCTTCTCGCCAAGCCGCCCGCGGCGCCCGTATCGCCGCTTCGGACCGACCATCGACGCGACGCCTGAATATTGCGTGAACATGCTTACCTCGCGTCGAGCCGGGCCCTGAGCGCATCGACCGCCGACGGCCCGGCCGCGATCACCGGCGCCGCGACTGTCGCCACCGCCCGGTCAGGCTCGGCCCGGGCCGCGCGGTTCATCGCCACCGCGTGCGCCGAGAGGGCGCTCAGGCCGATATGCCCCGCGAGCCCCGCGATATCGTGGCCGATCCGGAAGACCTCCTCGCGGTGCCCGTCATCCACCGCCTGGGCGAGGCGCTCGAGCCGGTCGGTCAGCTCGATCAGCCCGTCGGCGAGAAGCTCGCGCAGCACCGCTGGCCCGACATGGCGCTCGAGCCGCCCGAGGAAGGCCTCGTCAAGGATCTGGGCGTCCGCCCCCGGCGGCCGTCGGCCGCGCCCCCATCGCATCATCGTCCGATCCCGCTCCTGTGCCGGGCGGGCAGCCTAGGGGGCGAAGCGTTAAGCGCGGGTTCTGGGCAGGCGCGCGGCCGTCAGCTGCGGCGATGCTCCTCGAGCCGCGGCATGATCTCGACGAAGTTGCATGGCCTGTGGCGGTGGTCGAGCTGGGGGGCGAGGATCTCGTCCCAGCCGTCGCGACAGGCCGACGGGCTGCCGGGCAGCGCGAAGAGATAGGTGCCCCCTGCCACGCCCGCGCAGGCGCGCGACTGGATTGCCGAGGTGCCGATCTTGGCCACCGAGACCATGGTGAAGAGCGTCGAGAAGGCGTCGATCTCCTTCTCATAGACCGCACGATGGGCTTCGACGGTGACGTCCCGCCCGGTGAGCCCGGTGCCGCCGGTGGAGATCACGGAGTCGATCGCCGGGTCGGCGATCCAGGCGCGGAGCTGGGCGCTGATGGCGTCCCGCTCGTCCCGGCAGATGGCACGGGCGGTGAGGGCGTGGCCCGCGGCCTCGATCCGGCCGGCCAGCAGGTCGCCCGAGCGGTCGTCCGCCGCGCTGCGGGTGTCCGAGACCGTCAGGACGGCGATGCGCACGGGGATGAATGGGCGGCTCTCGTCGACGCGCCCGCCGGTGATGATCGCGGATGCGGGCGCCAGCGCGGTGTCGGTCATGGCGGTCTCCTTTGGCGGAGAGATCGGCGTTTCGAGGCCCTGAGGCAAGGGGTCGTCGCCGCTCCGCCAGCTCTCGGGTGGGCCGTCGTCGAGGGACAATGCGCTCACGGGGCGTCGATCGGGATGGCGGCTCCGTCGAGGGCACGGCGGAGCGCGAGGAGATCGGCCCAGGCATGACGCTTCTCGGCCGGCTGGCGCAGCAGATAGGCCGGGTGGAAGCTCGGCAGCAGTGGCAGGCCCGATGCGGCGTGGCGGCGCCAGGTGCCCCGCATGCGCCGGATCCCGGTGGTGGTGGCCAAGAGCGCCTTCACCGGGGTGTTGCCGATTGCAAGGATCAGGTCCGGCCGGGCCAGTGCGATATGACGCTCGACAAAGGGCAGGAAGAGCGCTGCTTCGGCCTCGGAGGGCGTGCGGTTGCCGGGCGGGCGCCAGGGCAGGATGTTGGTGATGT
>CAYORO010000019.1:0-27904 GCA_964406355.1 uncultured Limibaculum sp. | reverse complement strand
CGGCACCGATACCGCAACCCTCACCCTCACCCTCACCGGCATAACACCCCCACCGCTGGTCGGCGCCGCAACACTGTCGATCAACCTCGACAGCAACAACATCCAGATCTCGAACTTCAACGAGAACTCGTTCGTGCTGACCAACACCGGCGACAAACCGGTGGCCAAGGTCGAGCTCGACGTCACGAATGCGCTCTACCCCGACACGGTGTTCGATCCGTTCGGCGAGGCCGGCGACACCGTCTCGAAGCCGCTCTCGATCGACAGCTCGGGCGGCACCGGCGTGATCGCCCCCGATCAGGGGACCGCCCAGGCACCGGGCACCGCCTATATCGGCAGCGGCGGGACGGCGGGCTTCGAGGGCATTCAGCTGTTCTTCGACAGCGGGACCGATGGCGGTTTCGAGCCCGGCGAGACGCTCGGCTTCTCGATCGACATGGACCCCAACTCGGTCGCGGGGGCCGCGAAGGCCCCGCTCGATGCCGGCAGCTCCCCGTCCTGGGATGTGGGGGGCGTGTCGGGGGCCGAGCTCATCGGCTCAAGCTTCACGGTGACCTTCACCGACGGGACGACCGCGACCGGCCAGCTGATGGGCAATGCCAACCAGGCCGGCGCCCAGGGCCTCGCCTCTGAGGGCTCTGCCGGCCAGTCGGTCGCGCTGACGGTCAACGGGCTCGGCGCCGGCAGCGTCGGGACCTATGACGCCGAGGGCCCGAGCGTCGTCGTCAACGGGCCGGCCGGCGAGACCGCGCGCATCGTGCTCACCAAGGGCTTCATCCAGCCGGTGACCAACGAGTTCTTCACCGGCAGCGCCGGGCAGCAGGCTTATGCCCCGACGCTCCAGGCCCAACTCGATGCGCTGGCCGCAGCGACCTTCCCGGCCAACAATGCGGTCGAGTTCCAGACGGTCGACGTGACGCTGACCGGCGCCGATCAGGACATCTCGAGCCTCTTCGACTTCACCGGCGTGGCGAATTTCACCTTCACCGGCGAGGACCAGCTCCCGCTCGGCTTCGTCGCGAGCGTGGTCGATCCGAGCGACGGCAATCTGCCCGCGGGCCCGGTGACTGCGCCGATCTATCTCGGCTTCGAGGCGGCCAACACGCCCCCGGTCGCCGTGGACGACACGGCCATCACCGACGAGCTCACAACGGTCTCCGGCAATCTCCTGACCGGCCCCGGAACCGACACCGATGCCGACGGCGATGCGCTGACGGTCACGGCGGTCGGCGGCGCCGCGGCCAATCTCGGCACTCAGATCACGCTTCCCTCGGGAGCGCTGGTCACCGTCAACGCCGATGGCAGCTTCGACTATGTGCCCAACGGCGCCTTCGAGAGCCTCGCCGCGGGGGCGTCCGGGGTCGACAGCGTCGACTACACGCTCTCCGACGGGCAAGCGACAGACACCGGGGCGCTGACCGTGACCGTGACCGGGCTCGACACGGCTCCGACCATCGCCCCCGTTGCTGACCAGTCAGCGACCGAGGGCGACACCACGCCGGTGTCCGTCATCCTGACGGCGAGCGATCCCGACACAGCGGCCGACCAGATCGAGTTCACGCTCGTCAGCTTCGAGGATGGATCCGGCGGCGCCGTCACCGCGGACAGCTTCACCGACAATGCCGATGGCACGGCGGAGTTCTCCTGGACCGTCCCGGCCGATGTCAGCGGCGACAGCGTCTTCACCGTGACGGTCGCGGCCGATGACGGCACCGCCTCGGTCGAGGAGAGCTTCCAGATCACGGTGTTCGACAGCATCGCCTGACGCCACCGCCTGCGGCCCCGGGGCCGCAGGCGTTCGCTGGCCGGCGCCGTGTCGCCGGGCACGCGCCCGATCATCCGCGCCGATCCCGCGCAAGGGCGCCGTCTCAGTGTCCATGGCCGGACCGTGACGCTGTTTGCAGCCCGAGCGCCTTCGGTCGAATCTCTCAGGGCAGACTATTGTCGTGGGACGGGGCGACCGGTTGATCGTCGTCGTCCCAAAAAGCGTCTCATCCTGAAACAACCTGCACGTCCCGCGCATGACTTCGCCATGTTGGTCGACAATCTTCACCAGAACTGACGTGAATTGCGGCCGCACGTCAAGAATCTGTCAAAAAAGTTTCAAGCTCTCGCAAATCTTTCGCTTTTAACACGTGGGAAGATTGTGCAGTGCGAAGGAACGCGGGCGAGCGGGGCTTTTCGGCGACGTGACTTAAATGGCGCCGAGGGGCCGACCACGCTCGGTGCATGTCTTGAAACGGCCATGATGGCGAATTGCGAAGGGTGCCGGTGATGGGCATGGTTTCCGGGGAGCTGATGACCTGGCACAAGGTCGTCATCGACTTCACGAGCGAGATGACGTTCACCGAGGCGCCGGAGACCTTCCGAGACTATCGCCTCGACGTCACCTTCACCAACCAGGACACCGGCGAGACTTTGGTTGTCCCAGGCTTCTTCGCCGCCGACGGCAACGCCGCCGAGACCGGCGCGACCAGCGGAGATGTCTGGCGGGTCAACTTCACGCCGCCGTCGGAGGGCGACTGGACCTACGAGGCGAGCTTCCGCACCGGCACCGATATCGCGGCCAGCGCGACCCCCAATGTGGGCGTCCCGGCCCCGCTCGAGAGCGATGTGAACGGCAGCTTTGCGGTCACGCCCACCGACAAGACCGGCGAGGATTTCCGCGCCAAGGGCATGATCCTGCAGGACGAGGGCACCCATTTCCTCCAGTTCCAGGGCGACGGTGACTATTTCATCAAGGGCGGGCCGGGAGTTCCCGAGAACCTGCTCGCCACCGAGGCCTTCGACAACACCGATGGCGGTCGCCACGATTTCGGCGCCCATAGCGATGATTACAATGGGGATGGAGACGTCTGGGGCGATACGGCCAACCAACAGCAGCTTTCGAGAAACATCCTCGGCGTGGTCAACTATCTCGAGGAGCAGGGCCTCAACACCATCTATCTGCTGACCAACACGATTGGCGGCGACGGCAAGGATGTCGGCCCCTGGGTCAACCCCAGCATCTACGATGTCGACACCAACAAGACCCTCGCGACAATCGGCGAGGGCCTCACGGCGGACGATTTATCGACCTATGACGTGTCGAAGCTCGCGCAGTGGGAGATCCTCTTCGACCATATGGACGAGAAGGGCATCTACAAGAACGTGCTGTTCCAGGAGACGGAGAACGACCAACTCCTGAACAACGGCACTGAGTATCCGGGGACGGTTCTCGATGTCGAGCGCTTGGTCTATATGCGCGAGATCATCGCGCGGACCAGCCACAACCTGGCGATCCAGTGGAACCTCGGCGAGGAGAACACCAACACCCAGACCGAGCGGGAGGAGATGGCCGAGTTCGTCGACGCGATCGACCCGTACGGCCACCTCACGGTGATCCACACCTTCCCGGACCAGATCGATCAGGTCTACGATCCGCTGCTCGGGATCACTGCGTTCGACGGGACGTCCTTCCAGACCGAGACGGAAAACATCCGCGACAACACCATCGAGTTCCGCGACGCCTCGGCGGCCGCCGGCGATCCTTGGGTGCTCGCCTGGGACGAGGACCCGAGCGACGTCTCGATCATCCTCCCCTTCCAGAGCAACGCCGATGCGCCCAACGAGCAGACCCAGCGCGAAAGCCTCTGGGGCCACCTCACCGCCGGTGGCAGCGGTGTCAGTTGGTTTCTGAAGCTGGACTCGGGCTTCTCCTTCGACCAGAACATCGATGACTACAACGGGTTCAGCTCACTCTGGACCTGGACCGCGGCCGCGCTCGACTTCTACAACACCTATATTCCGTTCTGGGCGATGACCGAGGACGACGACGCCACGCTCAATGGCAACGACTTCGTTTCGTCGCTGCCGGGCGATTACTACGTGATCTACGCCGATTACGGTCAGGCTGACGACATCCGCCTCGATCTGATGGGGTTCGGCGGCGAGACCTTCGACCTGTTCTGGTTCAACCCGCGCACCGGCGGCGCCCTGATCGCCGACGGCCAGATCTCGGGCGGCGGCGTGCGCCAGATCGGCGGCGCGCCGACCGACGCGAACAAGGACTGGGTCCTGCTCGTGCGCAACACCGAGCTGCCCGACCTGCCGCCCACCGACATCTCCGACAACGGGGATGGTGGTGACGGCGGCGACGGCGGCGACGGATCGGACACCGGTCTCGACGCGACCTTCCAGGTCATCGACCCCGACACCGACTTCGTGGTCGCCGCGCTTGAAGACGACGGCACGCTCGATCTCGGCGCCCTCGGCCTCGAGGAGATCGCCATCGAAGCCGTTCCCGCGAGCGCGATCGGCAGCGCCCAGTTCTATCTCGACGGCGAGATGGTGCGCACCGAAAGCGTCGCCCCTTACGCCCTCTTCGGCGACACTGCCGGCGATTTCGACCCAGGCACGCTCGAGCCGGGCCAGCGCACCCTGACCGTCGAGCTCTTTGAGGGCACCGGCGGCAGCGGGGCGCTGCTCGGCGAAGAGAGCATCACCTTCGAGCTCATCGCCGAAGGGGACACCTCGGATCAAAACGCCGCCCCCGTGTTCGACGACGATGCCGCGACCATCGAGGTGGTGGAGGCCGCGACAGGTCCCGCATACACCGCCTCCGCGACCGACCCGGACGACGATCCGATCGCCTTCTCGATCGAGGGCCCCGATGCGGGCGCCTTTACCATCGATGCCGACACCGGTGTCCTGGCCTTCGCGCTTGCGCCCGATTTCGAGGCGCCCACCGATGCGGATGCGGGCAACGACTACGAGGTGGCGATCGTCGCCTCCGACGGCGACCTCACCGACACGCTCGATCTGGTGGTCACCGTGCTCGAAGATACCGATGGCGATCTGGTCCCAAACCGCGAGGACAACGCGATCTTCGTCGCCAACGCGGATCAGTATGACAGCAACTCCGACGGCTACGGGAACATTATCGATTTCGACCTGACCGGAGACCTCCTGATCAATTCCTCAGATCTGCGGATCTTCGGCGCATCGTTCGGACAGCTGGCGAGCGCGAACCCCGACGCCGATTTCAATGGCGACGGCCTGATCAATTCAAGCGATCTGGCACTCTTCGCAGGAGGCTTCGGTGGGTCCGTCCTGGGACAGTCCTACGTGGATCTCATATGACGAGGCGCAGCGCGCTCCAACGAGAGGTAACGAGGTGATCATGAAGGGTCTTTGGTACATTGGGTGTGTCGGTGGGGTCGCGTTGTGTCCGACGCTGGCTGGGGCGGTGGTCTTCGGCCTTGAGGTACAGGGCGCCACTGATCTGACGGATCTCGCAATCGGTGACAGTTTCACGCTCGATCTGGTTGTCACCACCGAGGGCACGGAAGAAATCACCGGTTTCCAGATCGATCTGAGTTTTCCCACTGCGAGCATCGAATATCTGACGACGACGTTTAATCCGGACTTCGGTTTCTCGGCCACGGGTTTGGATGCCGTGGAGGATATGGGAACCACGACCATTCCGAACATCACCGCGGGCCTACTGCCAATTCCCGGATTGGTTGAGCCAATCACCGGGACGGATATTGTGCTGGCATCCTTCTCGCTGGAGGCCATCGGACCGGCGGATATGGGTCTCATCGCCATCACCGGCGCGGGCGGAGGCGATCTCCTGGACGGCAACAACGGCGATTTGCCGGCCGCTGGTAGCGACAGCCTGCTGTTCAGCGTCGCGATGCCGCCCGAGATCGTCCCGCTGCCGGCATCCGGGCTGCTCCTGATCTCGGTGCTGCCGTGTCTCGCCCTGCTGCGCCGGAGACGCGCTGACGTGTAACGGCGCCGGGCGGTTGCGCGATCGGTCTCCGGACCGGCCGTCGGTCGACGGCCGCCCCTCCGGCTCATGCCGCCCGGATCAGTTCGTCCCGGTGCCGGGCGGACGCGGGACGAACTGCTTGCTGATGGCGGGCGCGATCTTCTCGGCCGGAACGGTGCCGGCAGTGTCGGAGCCCGCAACCGGACCGGCATCCGACCCCACTGCAGACCCCAGCCGGGACGACGGCCGACCATCCTGGCTCCGCCCCGTGACAAGCCCTGTCCCGACGCCCAGACCGACAAGCCCCCGCGCCGCCCGGATCCCGATATCCGCGATCGCCGCCTCATGCATGCGGGTCAGCGGCGCCATCACGGTGACAGGGCCCGCCACGACCGGCTCCTCGACCGGCGCGTCGGCGCCTGCCACACTGTGCCCCACGGCTTCGGCCTGCGTCGGCACCTCGGCAATCATCGCAGCCTGGACGATCGGCGGCACCGTCGGCGGCGCCGGCCAATCCCGGACCTTGGGCACCGGCCGACCCGGCTGTCCCGGGGCCGCCTCGCGGACCACCATGCTCAACGCATAGCTCGCGGAGCCCATGTTCGGCACGATTTCGGTGGGGGGCAGGTGAAGATCGCCCGTCACAGGGCGGGGCATCCCATCGCTCCCCTGAGGCGCAGACGCTATCTCGGGCAGATCGCCCGACAGGTTGATCGATGGCTCCGCCAGGAACGCCACTGCCACCAGCGCAGTCGCCAGCACTCCGTTCAAGGTTTCGTCGGCGATGCCGAGCATGCGATGAGATCCAGTGGACTGCACCCCGCGCCGGAGCGCCGACACCGACCCCCGCACCGCTCTCGGATGCCAGAGAGACCGCTCGGGCGGCTCGGCGCCCGGCCGAGGAGGCTCCGAGGGGCCCGAAGAGTCCGGGTCGGCGATCGCGGAGCGCCTATCGCGGACGGGTTTGCCGCGCGGAACTTCCGTGTCATCAGGAATTCGCTCGGGCCGGGGCGCGAGAAACCGCGGCGTGGTCGCCTCGAGCGGATCACGGGCGGGCGCCGGCATCGCAGCCTCGGCAGTGCGCAGGCTGGGGGTCGGATAGACGGGCTCGATGAGGGCGCCGGAGAGGGTCGGGTCCGGCATCTGCGCATCGACCCGCGGCCGTGCATCGTCGGCGCACTCCAGCGGCGCGCCCTGCAGCAGCGGCCCGTTGCCGGGCAGTGTCCCCGCTCCCCAGGTCTCGACGGGCGGGGTCTCGACGCGCCGCGGTGGCGCCATTTCCGCGACCCCGTCGTCCCAGTCGGCCTCGCTGTCCGGTCCCGTGATCGCCGCGAGCACGCCCTTGTTCTCGGAGTCCAGCCGGACCGCGCGAACGATCGCCTCGTCCACCGAGGACAGCCCGCGCTGATGCGCCTTCGCCAGGCAGAGATCGCACAGGATGTTGATGACCCGCGGGATCCCGCGACTGATCATGTGGATCTCGCGAAGGGCTCCCGTCTGGAACAGATCCCGCGATCCGCCGGCCAGTGACAGCCGATGCTGGATGTACTCACCTGTCGAGGACGAGCTGAGCGCGCCGAGATCATAGTCCGCCGCGATCCGCTGCACGATCTGGAGGTTCTGCGGCTCCTTGAGGCGATCCCGCAGTTGCGGTTGCCCCACGAGCACGAGCGACAGCAGAGGTTTGCCCTCGACGCTGTGGTTGGTGAGGATGCGCAGGCGCTCCAGATCGGCATCGGGCGCGTTCTGCGCCTCGTCGACGATCAGGATGACGCGGCGGCCTTCGGCGAATTCCTCGACCAGAAACTCGATCAGCGCCTTGCGCAGAAACACTTCCGAGGTCTCGAAGACTTCCTCGCCGAACTCGTACAGGATCAACTGGTAGAGTTCGAACCGGCGCTCCGGCAGATCGGCGATCATGCCGATCGTGAAATGCTCGGAGGGCTTCGAGGCCATGAAGAACTCGATGATCGTGGTCTTGCCCGCGCCAACGGGACCGGTGAGCAAGGTGATGGGAGAGTGGCGCTCAAGTCCGGTCTCAAGCGTCGCCAAAGCTGCGGCGTGATCGAGATCCCAGAAGAACGTGTTTGCATTGGGCAAGACCCGGAATGCCGGGACCTTGAGCCCGAAGTACGCCTCATACATTGATGCAACTCCCTACATACTTCGCCAGAGCCGTTCGAAAACGACCCAAGCGTCACCACACCCCTATGCCCGGCTTTTTCTGCGCCCCGACCGCGCCGTCGTTGGCGGCCGCATCGGATACACCGGCCGCAGCGACAGTTTATCCAGTTCTGCCCATCAGTCGACTCTCACCACGCCGCAGCCCCGCGCCCATTTGCGCCAATCCGTGCCGCTCGGGTCGCGCTCGCCACATGTCGGGCGGCGCTTGACAGTGGGCGATCCCTCCGGCGCGATGCGACCGGGTCGCGGCAGCGTCGACCTCGCCGGCAAGGCACCAGAAGGAGACATGCATGATCAAGCTCGTAATGTGCCTGCGTCGCCGCTCCGATCTCACCCGCGAGCAGTTCCTCGACTACTGGCTCAACAGCCACGGCCCCTTTTTCATGAAGAACGCGGCCGCCATGCGGGCCAAACGCTACGTCCAGGGCCACACCCTCGACACGCCCCTCAATGAGGGGATGCGGCAATCGCGCGGCCTGCAGCCCGACTATGACGGCGTGGCGGAGGTCTGGTTCGAGTCCGAGCATGATCTGATGGAGGCGATGGGATCGGCCGACGGCCAGGCCCTGAGTGCGGCGCTGCTTAAGGACGAAGAAACCTTCATCGATCATGCCGCCTCCTCGGCCTTCCTCGTGCGGGAGCACGAATTCTAGGGCGTTTTCCGACCAGACTGACTCAGTCTGGTGTCTGGAAAACGCGATCAATGCTAGCGCTAGAGCGCGCGACCTGACCCCATCAGGTCGGACAGCGCTCTAGGCCAGGGCGGGGCCGCCGGTCGGGCGCCTCAGTCGCCGCACTTGCGGCAATAGAGCTCGAGCCGGTGCGAGATCACCTCATAGCCATGGGCGCGGGCGATCTCACGCTGCAGCCGCTCGATCTCCGGGCTCGTGAACTCGATCACCTCGCGGCTGTCGATGTCGATGATGTGGTCATGGTGGGGGGCGTCGGCCGTCTCGAACCTTGCCGGCGCGCCCTCGAAGGCGTGGCGCTGCACCACGCCCTTGTCCTCGAGCACCGCGAGGGTGCGGTAGACCGTGGCCAGCGAGACGGTGTCGTCGATCTCCTGCGTACGGCGGTGGATCTCGTTTGCGTCCGGGTGATCGTCCGATTCGGTCAGCACCTTGAGCAGCGCCTGGCGCTGGCGCGTGATGCGCACACCGGCATTGCGGAGCGCGTCCTCCAGATCCACGGCGCGGCTGTCGGTCTCGTCAGTCATGGAGCGGACTCTACCCACGGGTGGGCGCGCAGCACCAGTGCCCCTTCCGTGGGCAGGCGACCGATTTTCTGCAAATGGTTCTCATCTGCGTTGACAGATGCAAATGGGTCGCATACTTGACTGCAGCGAGCCCGAGCCCATCTCCCGCTCAGGAGACCCGATATGCAGATCGCCAAGCGCCTCTTCCTCACGCTCCCCGTTGCCGCAGCCCTGGGCCTCAGCTGGCCTGCTGGGGCGAACGAGCCAACCACCGTTGTGACCACCACCGGCATGATCGCCGATGCGGCCCGCGAGGTGGGTGGCGATCTCGTTGAGGTGCGCCCGCTGATGGGGCCGGGCGTCGATCCGCATGCCTATCGCCAGACCCGGACCGACATCGTGGCACTGACCGGTGCCGATCTTGTGCTGTGGCACGGGCTCTATCTCGAAGCGCAGATGGAGGCGTTCCTCCTCGAGCTCGCCGCCCGCGGCAATGTCGTGGCCGTGGCCGAGACCCTGCCCGAGAGCCTGCTGATCGCACATGACGACTATGAGGGCCGGTTCGACCCCCATGTCTGGATGGATCCGGAGCTCTGGTCGCGCGTGGTGATCGCGGTGCGCGACGCGCTGATCGAGACCCGGCCCGAGGAGGCGGATCCGTTCCGCACAAATGCCGAGGCCCATCTCGCGGAGCTGCGCGCGCTTACGAGCTATACCGACGAGGCGCTGGCCTCGGTGCCCGAGGAGAGCCGCGTGCTCCTCACCGCCCATGATGCGTTCAACTATTTCGGGGCGGCCCACGGCTTCGAGGTCGTCGGCATCCAGGGCATCTCGACCGAGAGCGAGGCCGGCCTCGCGCGGATCAGCCAACTCGTCGACATGCTCGTCACGCGCGAGATCGGGGCCGTCTTCGTCGAGACATCGGTCTCGGATCGCAACATTCGCGCGCTGATCGAGGGCGCGGCCGCCGACGGCCATGAGGTGGTGATCGGGGGCGAGCTCTACTCAGACGCGATGGGCGAGCCCGGCACCTACGAAGGCACCTATCTCGGCATGATCGACCACAACACGACCGTGATTTCCCGCGCGCTTGGCGGCGAGGCCCCGGAGCGCGGCATGAGCGGCCAGCTCGGCAGCTGAGGAGAGAGAGATGACGGCAGCGGCCCTCGAACTGGCGGCGACCGACGGCGTGGCGCGGGAACCCCGCGCCGCGGAGGATGCGGTGCTCGCGATCCGGGGGCTCACGGTCTCCTATGGCGAGAAGCCCGCCGTCTTCTCGATCGACGCGACCTTCCCGGGCCCAAGCCTCGCCGCGATCGTCGGGCCGAACGGCGCCGGCAAATCGACACTCCTGAAGGCAACGCTCGGCGTGATCCCGCGGCTCTCGGGCTCGGTCACGGTCTTCGGGCGGCCGCTCGCGGAGGCGCGGGCGCGGGTCGCCTATGTGCCCCAGCGCGCGAGCGTCGACTGGGACTTCCCCACACGGGTGATCGACGTCGTGACGATGGGCCTCTACCGGGAGCTCGGGCTGCTCGGCGTGCTGCGCGAGCGCCACCGCCGGATCGCGCTCGACTGCCTCGAGCGCGTCGGGATGGCCGAGTTCGCCGAGCGCCAGATCGGGCGGCTCTCCGGCGGGCAGCAGCAGCGGGTGTTCCTCGCGCGGGCGCTCGCGCAGGGGGCGGATCTCTACCTCCTCGACGAGCCCTTCGCGGGCGTCGACGCCGCCACCGAGCGGGCGATCATCGAGGTTCTGAAATCGCTCAAGGCCGAGGGGCGGAGCGTGATCTGCGTGCACCACGATCTCGCGACCGTGGCGGACTATTTCGACCATGTGCTGCTGCTCAATGTGCGCAAGATCGCCGAGGGGCCGGTCGCGACCACCTTCACTGCCGAGCGGCTGCAGGAGACCTATGGCGGGCGGCTCGCCACCGCGCATGTGGACCGCCTGAAGCTGCCGGCCTGAGGGCGATGCAGCCGCTGATCGAGGCCCTCCTCCTCCAGTCGGGCTACAACGCTGCGCTGGTGACGGTGGGCGCAGCGCTGCTCGGGATCGCGGCCGGGGCGTCGGGCACCTTCCTGTTCCTGCGCAAGCGCGCGCTTGTTTCCGACGCGGTGGCGCATGCCACGCTCCCGGGGATCGCGCTCGCCTTCATTGCGATGGTCGCGCTCGGGGGCGACGGACGCAGCCTCCCGGGCCTCCTCGCGGGATCAGCCGTGACAGCCGTGCTCGGCCTCCTCGCGGTCGAGTGGATCGCCCGGCGCACGCGCCTTGCCGAGGACGCCGCGATCGGCGCCGTGCTCTCGGTCTTCTTCGGCATCGGCGTCGTGCTGCTGACGGTGGTGCAGACAATGAGCGCCGGGCGGCAGGCGGGTCTCGAGGGCTTCCTCCTCGGCTCGACCGCCGGCATGCTCTATGCCGAGGCGCTGACCGTCGCGGTCGCGGGCGCACTGGCGGTCGGCGCCACCTGGGCGCTCAGGCGGCCTATGGCGATCGTCGCCTTCGACCAGGGGTATGCGGCCGCGAGCGGGATCGATGTCCGTCGCGTCGATCTCGCGATGATGGGGCTCGTGACGGCCGTGACGGTGATCGGGCTCAAGATCGTCGGCCTCGTGCTGATCGTCGCGCTCCTGATCATCCCGGCGGTGACGGCGCGATTCTGGACCGAGCGGACCGAAGCGATGCTCTGGATCGCGGGCGGGCTCGGCGGCCTCGCGGGCTATCTCGGCGCGGCGATCTCGGCCTCGGCGCCAGCACTGCCGACGGGCCCGATCATCGTGTTGGTTGCCGCGGGGCTCTTCGCCGCCTCGCTCTTCCTTGCGCCGCGGCGCGGGGTGGTGGCGGCGCTGATCCGCCACCGCCGCTTCGAGGCCCGCGTGCATCTGCGCCAGGGGCTGCTCGCGCTCGCCCGCGCCGAGCCGATCCATGATGGCTACACGCTCCGCGTCCTGCAGCGGCAGCACCTGATCCGGCCGGACGGCGTGGCCACCGAGGCGGGCCGGGCCCTCGCCGCCAAGGCGGTGCGCGACGAGGCGCGGTGGGAGATGGCGCGCCGCGCCTATCAGGACACGGCGCTGACCGGCCGCTATGACGGGCTGACGCCCATCGAGACCGTCCTCACCCGCGACGAGATCGCCGAACTCGACCGCATGATCGGCGGCCCGCGGGAGATCGCCTGATGGGGGCGGAGTTCGTCCAGCTCTCCCTCGCGCCGATCCTGATCGGCAGCCTCGCGGCCGTCGCCTGCGCGCTGCCGGGCAACTTCCTGATCCTGCGGCGCCAGGCGCTGATCGGCGACGCGATCAGCCATGTGGTGCTGCCCGGGATCGTGGTGGCGTTCCTGCTCGTCGGCAGCGTCGCCTCGGTCCCGATGCTGCTCGGCGCGGGCGGCGCGGCCGTGGTCGCGGTGCTGCTGATCGAGGCGATCAAGCGCCTCGGGCGGATCGAGAGCGGGGCGGCGATGGGGGTGACCTTCACCACGCTCTTCGCGGGCGGCGTGCTGCTGCTCGAGCAGAGCGACACGAGCGGGGTGCATCTCGATGTCGAGCACGCGCTGATGGGCAATCTCGAGAGCCTCGTCTGGTTTGCCGCGCGCGACTGGGGCTCGCTCACCGACCCGGCGGCACTGGCCGCGCTCCCGCCCGAGCTCTTCCGCGTCGCGGTGGTCTGCGCCGTGGTGATCGTGCTCACCTGGGTGTTCTGGCGCCCGCTGACGATCGCGACCTTCGACGAGGGGTTTGCGCAGTCGGTCGGCATCCCCACCGCGCCGCTCGGCATCGGACTGGTGATCGTCGCGGCGGTCGCGGCAGTCGCGGCCTTCGATGCGGTCGGCTCGATCATCGTGATCGCGATGTTCATCTGCCCGCCCGCGGCCGCCCGGTTGATGACCGACCGGCTGGGGCGCCAGGTCCTCTGGAGCGTCGTCTTCGCCGTTCTCTCGGCGGTGGGCGGGTATGTGCTCGCAGGCTACGGGCCGCTCTGGCTCGGCGCCCAGCATGCCGTGAGCGCTGCCGGCATGATCGCCGCCGTCTCCGGCGTGATCCTCGCGCTTGCCTGCCTCTTGGGGCCTCGGCGGCAGCGCCTCGGCGAGGACCGCTCGGCCTGATCTCAGGCGCGCCGCCCGAGCCGTTCGCGGATGATGAGCCCGACGGTCAGCGCCAGCCCACCCGCGAGCACGCTCAGGAACCCGACCGCCGGCACCATCGGCGTGTAGCCCCCGATCATCTTGCCGTAGAGCCATTCGGGGATCGTCACATCCGCACCGCTCGTGAAATAGGCGAGCGGGAAGTTGCCCCAGGAGAGCAGCACGGCGAAGAGGAAGCCCGAGAAGATCCCCGGCCCCAGCAGCGGCAGCGTGATGTCGCGGAACACCTGCCAGCGGCTCGCCCCGAGATCGCGCGCCGCCTCCTCGACCGAGGCGTCGTAGCCATAGGCCTGGATCGCGATGATGAGCGTCACGATCGGCGCGATCCAGACGAGCTGGGCGAACACCGTCGCGCCCCACGACATCTGGATGCCGAGCGCGTTGAACCAGAGCTGGAGCGCGAGCCCGAGCACCGCCTGCGGAAAGAACACCGGGATCAGCAGCGCCTGCTGGAACACCCCCCGGCCCCGCCACGGGAAGCGCGCATAGGCGAGCGCGCCGAAGACCGCCATGGTGACCGAGAGGAGCGCCACCGCGACCGCGATCGCCACCGAGGTCAGCACCGCCTCCTGGATCTGGAGCGAGGCGAAGGTGTCCTCGTACCACTTGGTGTCGGTGCGCCGGATCGGGAACACGAAGAAGCGCGAGCGCGAGATCGAGGCGAGCCCGACGACGAGCATCGGCACGTACATGATCGCGACGATCAGCGTGAGGTAGAGCCCGAGAAGGTAACGCCCCGGGCCGCGCCCCGCCGCCGCGCTCATCCCTTCCTCCCGAAGACCGCGTCGAAGTCGATCCGGCGCATGGCGAGCCACACCGCCGCGCCGGCGATCAGGATCACCAGCACCGAGAGCGCGGAACCGCGGGGCCAGTTCTGCCCGAAGGTGAAGGCGCTCTCGATGTCCTGCGCGATCGTCACGATCACCCCCTTGCCGAGGAACTTCGCCTCGGAGAACGCGCCGAGCGAGATCACGAAGCAGAGGAGCGCCCCGATGAGAAATCCCGGCATCGCGAGCGGCAGCTCGATGTCGCGGAACAGGCGCCAGCGCGAGGCGCCGAGATCGGAGGCGGCCTCGCGCGCATCGTCCGGCACGTTGGAGAGGCCGAGGATCATCGGGAACAGCATGAAAGGCAGGTAGATGTAGACGAGGCCGAAGACGATCACCGGCACGTTGTTGACAAGGCTGCCCGGCCCCCAGCCGGTGAGCGCGTTGAGCCCGCCATCCAGCACTCCCGCCTTGTCGAGGAAAAGCCCCCAGCCCTGCAGGCGGATGTTCTCGGCCACGAAGAGCGGCGCGACGATCAGCACCGTCAGCACCAGCGCGCGTTTGGGCGAGGCGCGCTTGATCGCCACCGCAAGCGGGTAGCAGACAACGAGCAGGATCGCGGTGGTCAGCAGCGCCAGCCAGAGCGACCAGGCGAAGGAGACGTGGAAGTTCTGCTCGACGATGTCGATGTAGTTCTCGAGCGTCGGCTCGCCGACAGGGCTGAAGGTCCCCCGCGGCATGAAGCTGTAGAGCACCACGAGCGCCATCGGCCCGAGAAAGCCGAGCCCCAGCAACAGGACGAGCGGCAGGGCGCACCAGACCCCGGCCCCGGGGCGCGGCAGGCGGAGCGCCGGCGTGCCGAGCGCGCGTCCGTGCTCCGCACGGGTCTCGACGATGTCTCTCATCCGCGCCTCATTCGGGGAAGAGCATGCTGTCGGCGGGGTCGAAGCGGAGCGCGATCTGTCGGTCGGGCCACTCGGCATCGCGCAGGCGCTCAACGAGGAGTGTCACCGGGCCCGCCTTCACCTGGTATTGGATGCGACTGCCGAGGAGATATTCGTTGAAGATCTCGCCCGGGATCGCCCCCTCGGCGCTGTCGGCAAAGCGCATATCCTCGGGGCGCACCACCAGAGTGCCGCGCCCCGCGCGCGTCGCCCCCTGGCCGGGCGGCGGGTCGAAGGCGACGCCGAGCGGTTCGCAATAGAGCTTGCCGTCGTCGCGCAGCACCACCGGCAGGGAGTTCACCTCGCCCATGAATTCCGAGACGAACCGGCTCTCGGGCGAGGTGTAGATCTCGCGCGGCGTGCCCACTTGTACGAGCCGCCCGTCGCGCATCACGCCGATGCGGTCCGACATCACCATCGCCTCCTCGAGGCTGTGGGTGATGTAGACAAACGTCTTGCCCGTCTCGCGCTGGATGTCCTTCAGCTCCTTCTCGAGCGCCTTGCGGAGGCGATAGTCGATCGCCGAGAGCGGCTCGTCGAAGAACAGGATCTCTGGAGCGAAGGCCAGCGCGCGCGCGATCGCCACGCGCTGGCGCTCACCGCCGGAGCATTTCGTGACCGGCTTGTCGTAGTAGCTCACCGGCAGATGGGCGAGGCCGAGGCACTCGCGCGCCCGCCCCTGGCGCTCTTCCTTGGCCACGCCCCGGCATTTGAGCGGGTATTCCACGTTCTCCCCCACCGTCATATGCGGGAAGAGCGCGAGCGACTGGAACACCATGCAGGTGGGCCGCTTGTTGGCCGGCAGATCGTTGATCCGCCGGCCGCGCAGCAGGATGTCGCCCCGCGTCGGTTTGTCCATGCCGACGAGGAGCCGGATCAGGGTGGTCTTCCCCGAGCCCGACGGCCCGACGATCGTGAAGAACTCGCCCTCCACGATGTCGAGGCTCACCCGCTCCACGGCGACGACCTCGCCGAAGAGCTTGTCGATGCTCTTGAGCTCCAGGATCGGGGCGGCCATGGCTCAGAGCCCGCGCGAGCGCTTCGCCTCGGTGTACATGTCGTGCATCGCGTCGTAGTCGGGGTTGATGTCGAAGTCGATGCAGCGGTTGACGAGACGGTCGAGCTCGGCCCCGCCGTCGCCCCACTGGATCGCCTCGAGCTCGTCCGACTGGAACTTCTCGAGCACCGTCGGGTCGCCCATCTGGACCACGGGGTTGAGCGTGCCGGGCGCGCGGGCGGCGACGCGGTAGGACGCCTCGGGCGTGTGGCAGTAGATCAGGAACGCCTCGGCGAGCGGGGTCGGCGCCGGGTTGGCCACGAGCGAGGTGATCTCGATCCAGATGATGCCCGACTGGCCCATCGGGTTGTCGGCGGTCTTGGTCTCCTCGATGCCCTCCTCGGGGACGACGCACTGGATCTGCGTCTCGCCCTCGAAGCGCGCGGCCGAGACCGAGTAGACCGAGCCCGGCAGGGTGCCGACGATCTCGCCCGTGATCATGTCGCGCGCCAGCGCCGAGGCGTCGTCCGACACCTTCTTGGCGTTGGCGAAGACCTTGAAGATCATCTCGCGGAAGGTCTCCATCTCCGCTTCGGTGTGCTTGCGGAAGGGGGAGAAGCCCGAGGCCATGCAGGTGTGCATGATCACCCAGTTCTCGTAGTCGAGGATGCCGTACTGGCCGGCCGCGCCCTCGATCATCTCCATGTAGCCGCCGCTCTCGACCGTCGCGGGGTCGATCATGTCGGCGTTGATCGCCATGGCCGACGGCCCGTAGCGCTGGATCATGCCGAGCAGCGCCTCGCCCGACTCGTCCATCGCCCAGGTGTAGGGCCACTCGAAGCCGGCGACGTTCATGTCGTAGAGCGGGCGGAACTTCGCCGTGTCGAGCGGCAGGATCAGCCCCTCGGGATAGAGCATCTTCCGCTGCCAGGCGTTGTTGAGGTTGATCACGTCCCAGGTCGACGTGCCGCCGCCGCGCAGGTTGTTCACCGCCGCGGGGTCGGAAATCAGCATCTGCGGGTTCACCGTCGCGCCGATCTCGCGGCTGAACGGGTCGAGCACCGGCTCCTCGGTGTAGCCCTCCCAGGAGTGGAGATTGAGGTCCTTGCGGAAGTCCCCGCCCGAGAGCTCCTCGACCGTCTTGGCCCAGAGCTCGTCGGCATAACTCGCCCCCGCCGAGGCGCGCGCAAGACGCGGCCCGCCTGCGAGGGCCGCCGAGAAGCCGGCCGCCAGCCCACCCAGCACCTGACGGCGCGAGGCGCCACGGGTCGTGATCCCCTTGAACTGCATCGCTGTACTCCTTGGTTTGGTGTTTTCGCGTCTGGGCACGGTGTGGTGCCGGCTCGCTCGGCGCCGAGTCACGCGGTGACGTTGCCCCGCGGCGTCACCCGGCGGCGTCACTCGGCGGCGAGCGCGTTGCAGCTGGCCTTGTTGGTCTCCACCGGCAGATCGAGGCACGGATTGCGGTCGAAGAAGCCGTTGGGCATCAGCTTGAAGCCCGTGGTGACCACCGGCTGCACCGGATAGTCCTCGAGCCGCACCGGGTGGTGCAGGCCGAACACGTGCCAGGCGACGATGTCCTCGCCCTCGATCGGCTGGGCGCGCGCCGCCCAGGCGTGCACGCCCTCCGAGCCGTCCGAGTGGTTCATGAACTGCCCGGCCGGGAAACGCTCCTCGGGATGCGCCTTGGTCACCCAGAGATGGTTGTAGATGAAGGGCATCCGCTTGCCCGACGGCCCGGTGGGGCTGTTGAAGGGCGCGATGCCGTGCACCGGCTCGAGCTTGTAGGCGGTCGGCTTGCCCACGTGGTTCCGGCGCTCGGTCGAGCAGAACTTCCAGTACCGCTCGGCGTCGGCGTTGCGCGGGCGCCCGCATTCGGCGGTCAGCGGCTTCTCGTGGACGTAGAACGCGTTGCCGTAGGGGTTGTTGGGCCCCTCGGGCTCCGCGACCGTGTCGCACTCGACCACCGTGTTGCGGTCGCCGTCCACGCTCATGTCGAGGCGCGCGCAGAAGATGTGCTGGTGGATCTGGCCGACGACGCCGGGGCTCACCTCGGTGCCGTACTTGCCCGGATGGCCCGGCTCGCAGCCCACCGTGTTGATGATGCCGGTCGCCTTCATCTCGAACTCGATGGTGCCGTCGAGATAGAAGTACCAGTAGGTGCCGTATTCGTAGTTCCCGACCGTCGAGATCGACGAAATCACCAGGCGGCGGGCCCGGCGGTTCTCGGTGCGCTCGGTGCGGAAGTCCCAGTGCTTCCAGAGGATGCCGTAGTCTTCCTCATGGATGCAGATGCCGTTCTTGATGCAGTAGGGCTCGCCGTTGACGTCGGAGATCCAGCAGTCGAGATAATGGATCGCGCCGAGGCAGTCGCAGCCGAGCTCGAGCGAATTCGCGAGCTTGCCGAGACCGTACTCGCCGATGTCGAAGACGTTCTTGCGCGCATGCTGCGGTTTCGGGCTGCCATAGGGCACCACCATCTCCGCGAGTGCCGCGCGATAGCAGATCGGCCGCCCGGCATAGGTGACGTCGTGGAGCGTCAGCGCTTCGCGCGCGTTGAAGCCGATCACCAGCGACCAGTTGTGCCAGGTGATCCGCCGCCCCTCCATGGCGAAGGAGACGCCCTCGGGCTGCGTGACGTCGATCGGCTTCAGGTCGTCGCGCGAATGCTCCTGGAACTGCCGGTCATAGTTGCTCTCGGCCGTCGGCACCGGCGTGACGCCACGGTCATCGATCCGGATAACCCGCTGCTCCTTGATGTCGATGAGCGGGTTCAGCCCCTCGATCGGGTGGGCATAGAGGTTGTCGTTCTCCCGATTGCGCACCCAGCAGAAGGCGTGGGAGATGTGCCGGCCCTCCTCGTCCGGGTGGCCGAAATTGCCGCCGGACCATGGATCGACGCAGACGAGCGACATGTCCTCGATGCCGCGCTTCTTACACGCCTCGATGAAGCCCGGGTCCGATTTCACGATCGCTTCGATCTCGAGAAACTCCTCGAGCTGGATCATCGGCCGGGCGCTCGGAAACTCGGTCTTGGCGATCACAGTGCTGTCGGTCAGCGACAGGTCGTAGCGCCACACCCCGATGCGCCCGAGCCGGTAGACATGCACGCGCGCCGCGCGCGAGATCGGCTGCCCGGGCGACCAGGCGCGCACCTCGGCCTTGGGCGGCTCCTTGAGCTCGACCATCTCGAAGCGCAGCTCGCCCTCGCCGCTGCCCATGTCCTCGCGCACCAGGCGGGTGGCGTGGCCGATTTCGTCGCCAGTCAGCGGCTCGAGCGGGTGGAGGATGGCGGCCTCGCCGGTGCCGCCGACCCCGGTTGCCTCATGCTGGTTCACGTCCGTTCCTCCAACTTGCCCCACGCTCCCGATTTGTCCTCACGGTGCGCCGCAGCGACGAGCGAGTCAAGCAGATTTGAACAAATTTATGCCATATCATAAACATTTGATCTTAATGGATTTTTTCTAAATCCGGGCCTGATACCCGAATGAAGTCGCACAATGTTGCGCCGAACTCGGAGCATTGCCTATGATACGGTCAAAAGGGTCCTGCGCGCGCAAGCGCATGGCGCAGATGTCCTGCGCCGGTCGGCCGGGCCCGACAGCGATGATCGCGAGGAGGGAGTGGGATTAGTAGGTCGACCGCGCCGGCTCGGGTCGGGCGCGCAGGCCCTCGCCCGGCGCGCGCTCCACCAAAAGATGCTTGGTCGCGACGTCGACAACGATGCCGGAGAGCTCGCGCATCACCTCGCTGCCCCGCACGCTCGACTGCCAGTAGAGATCGACCATCACCGAGGTGCCGGGCATCAGCTCGCGAAGACGCCCCGCCCGAAGATGATCGGCGACGGTGAAGCGCGGCATCAACCCCCAGCCCGCGCCGTTCAGGCAGCAGGCGAGGTAGCCGGAGACCGACGGAACCCAGTGCCCGGCAAGCGGCAGCGCCTCGCCGAAGGCGTTGAGCATCCAGCTCCGCGGCAGCGTGTCCTTGCGGTCAAACACCAGATGCACCGCCGATGCCACGGACTCGAGGGTGAGGCCGTCGGCGAAGTTCGCTTCGACATATCGCGGCGTCGCGAGCGCGACGAACTCCATCGAGCCAAGCGGGATGCGCTTGCAGCCATGCACCGGATTGGGCTCGGTCGTGACGGCGGCGAGCGCCTCGCCACTGCGCAGCCGCTCGGCGGTGTGCTCCTCGTCATCCGGGATAAGGTCGAAGAGGATGTTGAGCCGGGTGGCGGCGCGCTGGATAACCTCGGTGAACCAGGTGCCGAGGCTGTCCTGGTTCACCGCGATGCGCACGGTGGCCGCCATCCCGGCCCGCGCATCGTCGAGGTTGTGCAGGCTCTTCTCGAGGTCGTGTTCGAGGATGTGGACCTGGTCGATATGGCGATAGAGCTTGAGGCCGTATTCGGTGGCGACACAGGGCCGCCCGCGGCGCACCAGCACGGCGCCGGTCTTCTCCTCGAGCAGCTTCACGCGCTGGCTCACCGCGGACTGGGTGATGTTGAGCGAGCGCGCCGCCGCTTCGAAGGTTCCCTCGCGGATGACGGCGGCCAAAGCCTCCAGCAGGGGGTAGTCAAAGCGCACGCCAGCCATCGCTCACATTAGCTATCCTAATCGGTATATTACCGATTTTCTCTGCCTTTGCCAACATGCTGCGAACATTCGGGGATCAACCCCGGCTGACATTAGCACTTCTGATGATAGCATCAAGCTCACTTATGCCAATTTGCGATTTTTTGCTTCACGCCACAAGAGAAAATGCCTATTCGGTGAGTGAGGGACCAGTGAAGGAGTAAGTCTGATGTCCGGAACCACCATCCGTCAGCAGTTCATGAGAGAATTTCGTGGGCTAAAGGGGCACTCTCGACTAGCGTGTTCGGCAATTGTCGCGGGATATCTTGCCCAGATACTCTTGGCCGTTGCGATCGGGCACTGGCTGCTCTCGATGCCGGCATCGGTCGGAAGCGCGCTGGGCATGGCCGCGGTTGTTCTGTTCATCGGCACCCGCCTGCGCGGTTTCAACAACATCGTCCATGAATGCTCGCACTTCACCTTCGCGCATACGCGCCAGGACAACTACCTGTTCGGCAAAATCTGCGCGTCTCTGGTGCTTAGCTCTTTCCACGATTATCGCGATGAGCACATGACGCATCACGCGCATCTCGGCGATTACGAGCACGATCTGGATCTGCAGGGCATCCAGGACCTGCGGCTTGAGGATCCGCTGACGCCGCGCACGATCCTGCGCCACGCGATCAACCCGTTCCTCGGCCGGCATCTGCCCTACTACCTGAATGCAAACCTTTCGGCGCGCGACGGCTTCAACTTCCGCCTGCTCAAGCTCGCGCTGATCTTCGGAGCCTGCGTCTATCTGGTGATCGATCCGATCTCGGCGCTGCTGTTCGTCTGGCTGCCCTATGTCTTCATGTACTCCGCGATCAACTATTGGACCGACTGCATCGATCATGGCGGCCTGGTGCATTCGGACGACGAGCTGGATGCGTCCCGTAATGTCGCACTGCCGATGCCGCTGCGGACGCTTCTTTTCCCGCGCAACGACTGCTTCCACTTGGTGCATCACCTCTTCCCGCAGATCCCGTCGCGCCATCTGGAGGCTTGCCACAATCGCTTGATGTCGCATCCCGAGTATCGGACGCGGATCGAGGGCGGCCGGCCGATCACTGTCGGTGGGGCCAAGGCGGACGCCGGATTGCAACCTGCAATGGGGTGACCCCGCGCCCGACATCACTTCATGTTGACGAAAGCCGGCGCCCCCACGGGGCGCCGGTCTCCGTTTGGTGACTGCCCGACCGGGGCGATGCCCCTTGGCAGGCGGGGCCCTCGTGTATAAATTCTTCTTACAGAACTTAAGCGGCGCTAATGGCCGTGACCAACGCTGAGACGGATGGGCGACGATCATGATGGAAGATCCGAAGACCTGCGCGCTCTATCTGAACGATGCGCTCGAAGCGTCCGAGGCGGCTGAGGTGGCCGACGCCCTGCGGATCCTCCGCAAGGCGAATCAGTGCAAGCTGCGCTCACTCGCGGGTGGCGGGCACATGCAACTGAGCGAGATGTTCGAAATCCTCGAGCAGGTCGGCCTGCGGCTCGTGGCAGTTCCGGCGCAACCGATCCCGCGGGTGGTGCGCCCCAAGACAGCGGTTGAGTAGCGCCGCCACGGGTCAGCGACCGGCGCGCGCGCGCTTCTCTTCCCAGTCCTCGCGGCTGAGGCCGAACTCCTTCGCCTGATCCAGTGTCAGGTCGGCGGCGCCGCGCATATAGAGCCCGGGCAGGCTCTGCTCTTCGGGGATGTTGGCGAAACGGGCGTCGAACCCCCCATCGGGCCGGAGCCGCATCTCGAAATGAGTGAAGGGCGCCGCCTCGAAGACCGGCGTCCGCACCAGCTCCTCTACAAGATCCATGATGTCGTCGACCTCACGGCCGGGATAGGCCTTCATCGAGGGAAAGCGGTCCTCGGTGCCGGCATCGGTCTGCCAGCTCGCAAAGCCCTCGTTGTAGCTCTCGAAGACATGGCCACGAACGATCATCTCCGCCGCGGCGGGTGGGGCGATCTTGGACATGATCTTGCCGATCTTGCGATAGATCGCCTGGTCTGGCGTCAGGTCTCCCATGGGCACGTCCCCCTATTTCCCGGACCGAGTGTTCTTGATGCGCCGGCGCGGGCCCGGCTTTCCGTCGATGATGGTGGTGACGACGAACTCGTCCGGTGTCGCCAGCTGGTCGGCATTGCCGCTCGACGGATAGCGCACCTCGATATTGACCTGGACGTCCTTGCCGCCCTCGATCTGCGCCTTCCACTGCTGCTCCAGCTTGCGCCAGGCGCCCTGCTGGTTGAGGTAGCTCTGCATCGGCACGACGTTGAGGCGCCCCGCCGCTCCGCCGAATTCCCGCGCGATCAGGTGGCCGCCGTCATAGGTCTCGCCGGGATACGCCGCATCTCCGATATTGCCGAAGGCGGCCTGGCGGCGCTTGTCGCGCACCCAGGGATCGATGTCGATCGTCGCCTCGACATGCTCGGTGTGGCCGTTCTCGTCGGTCTCGTAGACATACCCGTTCTCGTATTCGTAGCGGGCGTTCGGCTGGGGGTTGTTGGCGAACCAGTTCCAATCCCCCTTGGTGCCGCGCTCGATCTCGTAGACGAACATTTCGTCGCCCGCGTCCCAGCTCGCGGGCGGGACCGTATCGTCAACCGGCGTGAGCACGGGCGTGCCGGCGTCGTCGAGCACCCAGAGATAGTCGACGCCGCCATCCTTGCTGGGCGCGGGCGGGTCCGGCCAGCCGAGCGCCTCGGCGGCATCCGCGCCATCGCCCGCCGCGACCGCCCAGGCCGCGCCCTCGCGCTCGACCCGGGCGAGCATCCGGGTCGCGGCCCCGATCGCCGTGCCGAGGGTCTCGGCCTCAGCGGCCATCTCCTCGACCGCGAGCGGGCTGTCCGCCTCGGCGCGCATCCGCTCAACCAGGGCGGCGACAGCACGGGCGATCCTGGTCACCTCTGTGCGCAGTTTCTCGGCGACCGAGCCCTTGGGCAGGGTCTTCACCCCGTCGAGCGCCCTCTCGACTCCGTCGCGGAGCGCCCGGGCTTCCGACACCAGCGCCGTCACTGCAGCCTTGAGCGCCCCGATTGCAGGGTCCGGTTCGTCCCCAGGGGCGGCATCCGCGCCGGGACCCGCTGCCTTGACCGCACCGTTCGAGGTTGACGGCTGGGGCGCCGCCTCCTCGCCCGGCACGACGGGCCGAAAGAGGATCCCGGCCGCCCGAAACCGCCGCTTGAGCTGGCGGGCCATGCCCTTGACCGGGCGCTCGGCCGCGAAGATCGCCTGCTTGCCGTCGACCGTGACCTGCCCGAAGCCGAAGCGCTTGAGGGCCTTGTCGCCCTTCAGCCCTTGCATCAGCGTACGACCGGCGCGCGTGCGATGGATGACCAGGGCGCAGTCGTCGGCCTCGGCCGCGAGCCCGAAGGCGTAGTTCACCGCTTCGCGCCCGGCCTTCGCCTTCATCAACGCCTTCTTGATCGCGGCTGCGTCGAACACCGCCATTGCCCCCGCCCCTAACCCGAAAATCAACGCGCGGACCCTATCACGGGCGCACCGAATTCCCAGAGGCGACGGGACCGTCGCACGCGCTCGGGGGGCCTCGCGGATCTCTTTGCGCTTGACGTGGGAATTTTGCCCCCGAATCAGTGGGAAAATTTCCCATGAGTGATATAGTTGCTGTACGCGACCCGATCCCCAATCAGGGAGAAGACCGATGCGACTGCCCATCTCCGCCCGTTGGCCCGCGCCCCCTGCGCCCGAGGCCACGCCCCTGCCACCCATCGCCGCGCCGCGCACCGCCGAGGAGCGCCAGGCGCTGATCGACGCGGCCAAGGGCCTGCTGCCCGAGCAGCCGGCGGTGTCCGAGCCGATCGAGACGCCGGATGCGCTCGAACCGCCGGCGGGCGCCGAGCGTCAACTGCCGGCACCCGCGGCGGCGGAGGACGATGGCTCGGAGCGCCCTGACGCCACGATCGAGTTCGGCCCGGAGACCGACACGAGTGCAATCCTGCTCGACCCGGGCTCCCTGCGCGATGCCGACGAAGTGCGCGCGCTGTCCGACCGGGTTGCGGATGCGGCCGCCGAGTTCCGCGCGGCGGCGATGGACCCTGACACCCGCCTTGCCGACACCATGGTCGAGTGGAGCTGGAAGGAGGCGGCCACCGGCCTTCGCGGGCCGTGGCCCTGGTGGCGCACGCCTGAGCCCACGCCCGAACCGGAACCAGCACCCGCCGCCTCGCAGTCCAGCGCCAGCACGCTCTTCTCGGCCGCCGACTTCACCGGCGCAGGGCAGACGGTCGTGGTGATCGATGACGGCTATTCGAGCTTCTACGACCAGTCCGCGACCATCGCCGAGTACGACTTCGCCGGCTTCTTCAACGACCCCTCGGCGCAGACATTTGGGCTGACGAGCCACGGCTCCTGGGTCGCTCAGACGGTGACCGCCGAAGCCTCGGGCGTCGAGATCGTCCATCTGAAGGTCTTCCCGGAGAGCGGCGAGGGCGCCTCGCTCTTCGACATCGAGGAGGCCCTGCAGGCGGTGATCGACAACGCCGATGCATACGACATAGCGGCGGTCAATCTCAGCCTCGGGTTCGGCAACGCGACCGAGGAGACGATGTCGCTGCTCTCGGACGAGTTCGCCGCGCTCGACGAGCTCGGCATCGTCTCGGTCGCCGCGGCCGGCAATGCGGGCGAGACCTATGACGACGGGGTCAACGTGATCGCGGCCGACCCCAATGTGATCGGCGTGTCGGCGGTCGACGATGCGGGCGCCTTCGCCGAGTTCAGCCAGACCAGCGAGAGCCTCACCGACATTGCAGCACCTGGCGTCGATATCGGGGTCGAGACCACCTGGGGCGCGGAGCTCGAGGTGTCTGGCACGAGCTTCGCCGCGCCGACCGTCGCCGGCATCGCAGCCCGGCTCGACGAGGCAGCACTCACCGTAATTGGCGAGGACCTTACCGACGAGGAGGTGCTGGAGATCCTGCAGGCCTCGGGCACCGCGGTAGACGACCCCGCCGAGGCCGATGGCTATGTGGTCGCCGACGGGGATGCCGCGGTCGAGTACTTCCTCGCCAATGCCGAGGACTACGGCGATCTCCTGATCGTCTGAGCCACGTCGCCCCGACTGCGGCATGGAATTCGGCGCGGCCAGTCAATGCCCCCAGTTGACCGCGTCGATCCGCGGACCGTCCTCCCCCGACGGCCGGTCTGCGGGGTGCCGGCGGGCGGCTCCTCGGTCTGTCCTCGGGAGCATGCCCGCCGGCCCTTTACTTTGCGGTCCTTTGCCGAGCGGCCCACTCCGCAGCCGTCGGTCTGGACGTGACGCTTCGTCGCGCGCAGGATGCCTCAGGGGGCCGGGCGCGGCCGGCCCCCTCACCGATTTGCCAGTGGCAGGGCGCAACGGGGGATCCGATGTCCAGCGATTTCACCAACATCGTCTTCAAGACGGAGGCCGGCGCCGTCACCGGTGCGATCGATGGCGCGACCGGCGATCTCGTGATGGGCGGCAACGGACAGGATGGCGACATTCGCGCCACCAACGAGGCGGGCGAGGTGACGATCCAACTGAACGGCTCCGAGGGCGACGCCATGCTCGGCGGCGGCGCAACCGATGGCGATCTCTACCTCTTCAACGCGGCCGGCGAGCTGACCGCACATCTCTCGGCGGCGACGGCGGATCTCGTGCTCGGCGGCCATGGCGAGGACGGCGACATCCTCCTGAAGACCGCCGACGACGCCGTCACCGTGCGCATTGACGGCAGCGCCGGCGACATGATGCTGGGCGGTGGCGGGCAGAACGGCGACATCCATCTGAGGACCGAGGAGGGCGCGGTCACGATCCATCTCGACGGCCGGACCGGCAACGTCATCGCCGGCGGCGCCGGGATCAACGGCGACCTCCTTCTGCGCACCGCCGAGGGCGGCGTCTCGGTGGAGCTCGACGGCAGCGACGGCTTTGCCGCGATCGGGGGCGGCGAGCGCGACGGTGAGCTGGTCGTCCGCCGGGCAAGCGGGCTGCGCGCCTGCCGCATCGACGGCGCCCGGGCCACCCTCACGCTCGGTGGCGATGAGCTCGACGGGCAGGTTGCGCTGCTCGACGGCGAAGGCGTGGAGACCGTACGCATCGACGGCAAGACCGGGGCGATCCAGGTCGACGGCACGGCGGTAACCCCGGCCGACCATGTGCTGGCGCCGGATCACGCGCTCCCCGGGCTCGCGGAGGTGGCGGACCACATCGCTCGCGCGGGCCATCTGCCGGGGATCCCGTCGGCCGCCGAGATGCGCCGCGACGGTGTCGATCTCGTACGGCTCAACGGGTTGCTGCTTGGCAAGATCGAGGAACTCACGCTCTACATCCTCGAGCTCGAACGCCGACTGGCCGCGGTCGAGCGGGGCGACTGAGGCCGGGATCAGCGCCGCGTCAGGTCCGGCCCCCGGCGACGGGTCGTGCGGCGCCCGACCAGCGCCGAGATCACCCAGAGCACCAGCGCGAGAACCGCGAGCTCGATCGCGAGCGGCCAGAGCAGCAGCGTCTGCATCACCGGGTCCCAGAGCCAGGGCGCGACGTGGCGGGCAATCGCAGGCTCGAGAACCTGGAGCGAGGAAGGGTGCAGCCAGAACCACCATTCGCCGAGGGCGCTCAGCCGGAGAGGGCCGGATCCGGCAAGACCCGTCCAGAGATCGACGCCGAGCACCAGAACCGCCAGCGCCGCAACGACGAGAGCGAGAAGCCGTATCATCGATCCTCCGCGCAATCGGTGGCTGCCGGAGGCTAGCGTCTCGCGGGACCGCTGCCAACCGCCCGCGCTGCCCCGCCGGCTTGCGATCACGGTCGGGCCGCGCTACGCAACGGAGTGTGGAGAGGTGGCCGAGTGGTCGAAGGCGCACGCCTGGAAAGCGTGTATACCGGCAACGGTATCGCGGGTTCGAATCCCGCTCTCTCCGCCACATCATGTTGAATTAATCTAGAAAAATTCCCTCCCAAGGCGGTTGCCCAACATAAAGCCCCACATCAGAGAAGCGCTTGAAAACCGCCCGGGTGCCAACACTCGGGCTATTTCGGTTAGCGAAGCTCGGCGAGATCCGGCGCCGCACCCGCGTGGTCGGGGCCTTCCCGGACGGACAATCCTGCCTCGACCTCGCAGCCGCAAGGCTGCGCCACATCGCAGGCACACAATGGTCGATGCGGCGGTACATCAACATGGACCCGCTGAAGGACGCCAAGGCCGAAACCGGAGCCGCTGTCGCATGGGCAGTGTCAGAGGAACCTGGCTTGCGCTGAGCGAGGGCTCGCCTAGGCTGCCGCGATGCCCAAGCCGAACCCGTTCCGCTACTTCAAGACCAGCCCGGAGATCATTC
>CAYORO010000018.1:0-28682 GCA_964406355.1 uncultured Limibaculum sp. | reverse complement strand
CGACTTCGACACCCGCTACCCGGCGACCGCCAAGATCTACGCCAAGCCTGACGGCACCGTGCGCCGCGTCGGCGAGCGGCTCGAGAACCCTGACATGGCCCGCACCCTCGAGCGGATCGCCGAGCAGGGGCCCGACGACTTCTACACCGGCGCCATCGCCGCCGAGATCGCCGCGGATATGGCGCGCCACGGGGGCCTCCTCTCGGCGGCCGATCTCGCCGCCGTCGCGCCCACCGAGGCCGAGCCGCTCTGGGGCAGCTATCGCGGCCACCGGATCGCCACCAACACTCCCCCCGGCGGCGGGATCATGCTGATCGAGATGCTCAACATCCTCGAGCGGTTCGACCTCGCCGCGATGGGCCACAACAGCCCCGACTACATCGCGACTGTCTCCGAGGCGATGAAGATCGCGACCGTCGACAAGGACACGCGCATCGGCGATCCGCGCTTCGTCGAGGTGCCGGTGGCGGAGCTGACCTCCAAGGATTACGCCGCCGCGATGGCCGAGCGCATCCGGCGCGGCGAGAAGACCCATGTGACGCGGCTCAACCAGGGCGGCGAGGAGTCGAAGGACACCACCCACATCTCGGCGGTCGATGCGGCTGGCAACGCGGTCGCGCTCACCCATTCCATCGGCATGCCCTCGGGCGTGGTCACCGACGGTCTCGGCTTCATGTACAACGGCTGCATGGGGGTCTTCGACCCGCGGCCCGGTCGTGCGGGCTCCCTCGCGCCCGGAAAATCGCGCTTCACGGCGATGTGCCCGAGCATGCTGTTCCGCCAGGGCGAGGACCGTCCCTGGCTCGTGATCGGCGCACCGGGGGGCACCTTCATCACCATGGGCGTGCTGCAGGGGATCCTCAATGCGGTGGACTTCGGCATGACAGCACAGGAGGCGGTCTCGGCTCCGCGCTTCTGCACGACGTCGGACAGGATCGACCTCACCAACCGAATCCTGCGCCGGACCGAGCGCGCGCTTCAGGAGCGGGGCTACCCCACGCGGCGGGCGGCGTTCTCCTATGGCTTTGCGGGCGTCCATGCGCTCCGCCGCACCGAGGCCGGCTGGGACGGCGGCGCCGATCCCGGGCGCGACGGCATGGCGGTCGGGATCTAGACCCTAGTCCTCCAGGCCCGCGGGAGCAGCATCGATCAGCTCGCGCACCCGCGGATTGGGGAACTTGCGGGCCATCGTGACGGCGTAGAAGGTCTCGGCGATGCCCGGCAGCGGTGCCGCCTCGACGAGGAACCCGGCTTCCAGCTCGTCCTTGACGACGATCGGCGGGATCGCGGCGAGCCCCGCACCCTCGCGCGCGAGAAGGCGCATCATTGCCATGTCGTCGACCTCCGCCGCGATTTGCGGGCGAACCCGCAGCCGGTCGCAGAGCGCGTCGACCCCGATCCGCACCCCGCTCTCGAGCGTCGGCAGGATCAGCGGGCGCGTGGCGAGGAGCTCCTCGAGCGGCGCATCCTCGCCGATCCACCCGGCGGTGCCGACGAGGCTGACCCGCTGCTCGGCCAGCCGATGCGCGACATGAGGCGAGACTGCGTCGCTCGGCGGCGGCTGGTTGAGGAGCACGACATCGAGGCCGAGCGTCTCGAGCGCGCGCAGCAGATCGGCCGTCGCGCCCGAGCGCAGCACCACCTCCACATCCGCGCGGCCGAGGAGGGGACGCAGAAACCCGATCTGGAAGTTGCGCGAGAGCGTCGCCAGCGCGCCCACGCGCACCGCCTGCCGCGCGCGCCCGCCCTCACGCAGCGTGCCGAGGAGCTCGGCGCCCGCGGCGAAGATCGCATCCGCATGGTCGAGCGCGATCCGCCCCGCCTCGGTCAGATGCAGTTGCCGCCCGCGCCGCTCGAAGAGCCCGTGGCCGAGCGCCTCCTCGAGCTTGCGGATCTGCACCGACAGCGCCGATTGCGAGAGATTGAGCCGCTCGGCCGTGCGCGTCAGGTTCCCGTCATGGGCGACGGCCCAGAAATAGCGCAGATGGTGGTAGTTCAGCTCCGGCATGTCGTTCACTTTGATAGAACGGTATGCGACGCACAATGAATTTTTCTCCGGGTTGTAACTCGGATATCCCACGCGCCAATCCGAGATCTGCAAAGGACCTGCGCCCATGGCACTGCTCGCCCCCCTGATCGGACCGCTCGCGCTGATCGCCGCGGCCGCCTACGCCTTTCGTGGCCCCGGGCTGCGGCCGCGCCGGACCGTTCGGCTGGCCGAGATCGCGGCCCTTGTCGGTTTCCTCGGCGCGCTGCGCGGGGCCGTTGCCGTGGTCGGCGGCGAGGGCGGCACTGGCCCTGCGCTCGGCGCCGACGCGTTGATGCTCGCGACCCGGCTCGACGCGGTGAGCGCGGTGATGCTGGTGCTGGTCTCGGCGGTCGGCTGGGCGGTGCTGCGCTACCAGGCGACCTATCTCGACGGAGAGGCGCGGCAGGGCCCGTTCACCGGCTGGATGTGCCTGACGCTCGCCGCGGTGCTGGTGCTCGTGCAGGCGGGAACGCTCGCGGTCCTGCTCGGCGCCTGGGTCGCGACCAGCCTCTGCTTCCATCGCCTCCTGCTCTTCTACCCCGACCGCGTGCAGGCCCAACGCGCCGCGCGCAAGAAGGCCCTGACCGCGCGGGCGGGCGATCTGGCGCTTCTGGTGGCGGCTGTGCTGCTCATGCGCGCCTATGGCACGCCGGAGATCGGTGCGATCCTCGAGGCCGCGCGCATCGGTGAGGCGCCGGGCGCGGCGGTTGCGGCGGCCGCGTTCCTCGCGCTCGCGGCGCTTCTGAAATCGGCGCAGTTCCCCTTCCATGGCTGGCTGACCGAGGTGATGGAGACGCCGACGCCGGTCTCCGCGCTCCTCCATGCCGGGCTGATCAATGCGGGCGGGTTCCTGCTGATCCGGTTCGCCGATGTGATGCTGGTGGCGCCCGGGGTGCTGGCGGTGCTGGTGATGATCGGCGGGTTCACGGCGCTCTTCGGTGGGCTTGTGATGCTGACCCAGCCGGCGGTGAAGACCTCGCTGGCCTGGTCGACGGTGGCGCAGATGGGCTTCATGACGCTGCAATGCGGGCTCGCGCTCTTCCCGCTGGCGCTGCTGCACATCGTGGCGCATTCGCTCTACAAGGCGCATGCCTTCCTCGCCTCGGGGATGGCGGTCGAGGGGGTGGCCGAGATCCGGCGGCCCGGCCCCGTGGCGATCCCCAACGGACGGGCCGTGGGCCGCGCCTTCGTGATCGCGCTGGCGATCTATGCGGCGGTGGGCTTTGTCTTCGGCTTCGAGGACAAGTCGCCCCAGGCGATCGCCCTCGGCGCAATCCTGATCTTCGGTGTCGCCTATCTCTTCGCGCAGGGCTTTGCCGATGCCGCGCCGCGCGAGCTGACGCGCCGCACGGCGGCCTATTCGGTGGCCGCGGCGGTCGGCTATTTCGCGCTCCAGACCGGGGCCGAGCGGCTGATGGCCGGGACGCTGCCGGCGACGCCCGCGCCCGGGGCCCTCGAATGGGCGCTGATGGTGCTCGCGGTGATCTCCTTCGGGGCGGTCGCGGTCGCGCAGGCGATGTTTCCGCTCTGGGCCTACCACCCGGCGGCCGCGGGCCTGCGGGTCCATCTGTCGAACGGGCTCTACGCCAACGCCGTCTTCGACCGCCTGCTCGGCGGCTGGTCGATTGTCCCTGCGGCGGAGCCCGCAACGATCGCGCAGCCGGACGCCAAGGAGTGATACCGATGACCGCTCTCCCCGCTCTCCCCCCCGTCCCGGCCGCGGCCGCAGTCGCCGAGGCCGTCGAGGCCGCCATCCGTGCGATCCCGCCGGTCTGGCCGCTCGCCTCGAGCGTCGCGGTCAACCCCTTCCTGGGGCAGACCGGCGAGGGCCTCGCCGAGACCTCGGCCCGGCTCGCCCGGGTGGCAGGGCTCCGCGTGACGATGCCGCGCGCCTGGTATGCCGAGCGGATCGCCGCGGGCGCGATCCTCGACGCCGATCTCGAAGCGGCGCGCGAGGCGGCGCCCGACACGCTGCGCCCGGCCGATCTGGCGGCGCTCAAGGCCCTTGCCGCAACCCCCGAGCCGGCGCCCGCCGCGGTGCCGACCGTTGCCGAACTTGCGGTCGGGGCGAGCGGGACCGACTGGCCGAGGCTCGTCGCCGAGCGGGTCGGGCATTGGGCGGCCGGATTTTTCGACCAGGGTCAGGCGCTCTGGGCCGCTCCCCGCGGCCGCGGCGCCTATCCCGCCTGGCGGGCCGTCGCGACCCATGACCTCACGCCCGAGATCGCGGGCCTCCGCGGCTTTGCACCCCATGTCGCCGAGGCGCCGGAGACCGCCGAGGGCATGATCGCGCGCGCGGTCGAGCGGCTCGGGCTGCCGGCGGCGGCGCTGCCGACCTATTTCCACGCGCTCCTGATGACCCTCGGCGGTTGGGCGCAGGTGGCGCGCTACAGGCTCTGGCAGGCCGAACTCGAGGGCGACACCGACACCACGCTGCGCGATCTCCTCGCCGTCCGTCTCGTCTGGGAAGAGGCGCTGCTCGAGCTTCACGGCCCCGCGATCGCCGATCCCTGGGCCGCGGCGGTTGCAGACCATGCCCGCCCGGTCACCCCCTCGCCCGACCAGGTGGCCGACGCGATCCTCCAGGAGGCGACCGAGCGCGCCGCCCAGCGCGCCATCGCCCAGTCCCTCGCCGAGCCTGCAGCGGCGATGCCGGTCACCCGCCCCGCGGTGCAGGCCGCCTTCTGCATCGATGTGCGCTCAGAGGTTTTCCGCCGGGCGCTCGAGGCGGTCGATCCCGGGGTCCAGACCCTCGGCTTCGCGGGCTTCTTCGGCCTCGCCGCCGCGCATCGCCGGTTCGCCTCGGATGTCGAGGAGAAGCGCCTGCCGGTCCTGCTGACACCGGGTGTCTGCAGCCGGGCCGGGACCGACGGCGAGGCGGATCTCGCCGAGCGCTATGCCGCGCGGGCGCGCCGGGCCTGGGGCCGGTTCAAGCTCGCCGCGGTGTCCTCCTTCGCCTTCGTCGAGGCCGCGGGGCCGATCTATGTGGGCAAGATCCTGCGGGATGCGCTTGGTCTCGGCGGGACCGAGGCTGTCCCCGACCCCGCACCGGTGCTCGACCCGCCGCTCGATCTCGACCTTCGCGTCACGGCGGCCGAGCAAATCCTGCGCGCGATGTCGCTCACCGAGGGCTTCGCGCGGCTTGTCCTCGTCACCAGCCACGGGGCCAAGGTGACCAACAACCCCCATTCGGCGGCGCTTCAGTGCGGGGCCTGCGGCGGCTATGCCGGCGATGCCAATGCGCGGCTGCTGGCGGGGCTTCTCAATGACGCCGAGGTGCGGGCCGGCCTCGCCGCGCGCGGCATCGAAATCCCGGCCGATACGCTCTTCCTCGGTGCGCTGCACGACACGACCACCGATCGCGTGACGATCTACGACGGCGACGCTGACACCGCGCGCCACCGCGAGGATCTGCGCCGGTTGCGCTCCCGCCTGGCCGGCGCCGGGCGCCTCGCCCGGGCCGAGCGCGCGCTCCGGCTGCCGCGCGCCGAGCGGGGCGACGACATCCCGGACCGGGCGCGCGACTGGGCCGAGCTCCGTCCCGAATGGGGGCTCGCGGGCTGCCGGGCCTTCATCGCGGCGCCCCGGGCGCGCAGTCTCGGCCGTGACCTGGCCGGCCGGGCGTTCCTCCACGACTATGACTGGCGGCAGGATCGCGATTTCGGCGTGCTGGAGCTGATCCTCACCGCGCCCGTGGTCGTCGCGAGCTGGATCAGCCTGCAATACTACGGCTCGAGCGTGGCGCCCGAGGCCTTCGGCGGCGGCAACAAGCTGCTCCACAACGTCGTCGGCGGGATCGGTGTCCTCGAGGGCAATGGCGGGCTGCTGCGCCCGGGGCTGCCCTGGCAGTCGGTCCATGATGGCGAGACGCTGGTCCACGAGCCGCTGCGCCTCAGCGTGCTGGTTGACGCGCCGCGCGAGGCGATCGGGGAGATCCTCGGCCGTCATGACGGGGTGCGCGCGCTCTTCGACAACCGGTGGTTGCACCTCTTCGCGCTCGACGAGGCCGGCCGGCTGGCCTGGCGCTATTCGGGCGGGCTCGTCTGGGAGCCGGTGGAGGGCCTCGTCGAGCCCTCATCGGGACGCATGGCGACCTCGGACAAGGTCGCCTGAGCGGCGGCCTCGCCCCTGCCCAATTCCCTTGCGGGTGGCCGGCTTACCGGCCAATCTGGGGACGCATTTCGCGCGTGTCGGTCTGCCCTCGTGCCGACCGGTCCCGCGCATCAAACATGCGCCACCCGGAGCGGGCAGATATGGACGCAGATCGATTGAGACACTTCATACTTCGGCCGATGGCGAAGTCAGACATTCCGGTGATCGCGCGATGGATGAGCGATCTCGATGATCTCGCTGCCTTCGAGCGCAATCACCGTGTCCCACTCTGCGCCGAGGCGACTGAGAGCGCTTGGACCGGCGCCTTCACCAACGAGACGGGCAACGGGAAATACTGGTTCGCCATCGACCATCCCGAGACCGGCCCGGTCGGCATGATCGGGCTCGAGAATCTCAGCCTGATCAACGGCGACGCGGTCCTCCCGATCTTTATCGACAAGGCGACGCGGAGCACCGGCGTCGGCCTGCGCGCGGTGGCGCTGATCCTGGACCTCGCCTTCGACCAGCTCGGCCTCACCCGAGTCACCTCGTACTACCGGGCGGACAATGCCGGCACACGCACCGTGGCGGAGCGGATCGGCTTTACCCGCGAGGGCTGCCTGAGGCAGGCCTGGTACACCCGTGGGCGGCGCTTCGACATGATCCTGGTCGGCATCCTCCGCGAGGACTGGGCAGAGGGCCGGGCGGCGCTCGCCGCAGCGCTCGATCGCGACACGCGCGTGCGCTTCGGGCCCGATGAGGGCTCGACCTGGGTCTGGCCGCCGGACGACATGCCCGGGTGATAAGCCCGTTGTGACCCGCATTCCGATCGCGACCCTGTTCGCGATGTCGATTTCACTGTAGCGTTTGGGCCGCTCATCCGATTCCGTCTCTGGCTCGTGGATTATGGTCAAGGTTCCGACCGACTCATATCGCCGTCGCTTGGTTGCCATCCTGTTTGCAGACGTCGTTGAATACACGCGTCTGATGAACGCCGATGAGATGGTGACGTATGAGTCGTTGCTTGGAATTCTTCGGCAGGTCGAGATCGACTGTCCGGCGTTTGACGGGCAGGTGATCGAGGTTCGCGGCGACGGTATTCTCGCGATCTTCGACAGCACGACGAATGCGGTGCGGTTCGCGCTCGAAATGCAGGCGCGGATCGAGCGCGAGACCGGCTCGCTGCCCGAGGATCGGCGGATCCGGTTTCGCATCGGGATCCATCTCGGCGAGATCCTCGCCGACGACCGCGGCATCCACGGCGACAGCGTCAACGTCGCCGCGCGCATCCAGGACATCGCCGAGCCCGGCCGTGTGGTGATCAGCGCGGCGGTGCACGAGCAGGTGCGCAACAAGCTCCGCCTGGGCTACGAGTTTCTCGGCCCGAAGACGCTGAAGCACGTGCCCGAGCCGGTGCCGGTCTACCGCGTCCGCACCGATGTGGACGGCGTGACGATGACCGCGAGCCTGCGCCCCGGCACGCTCGACACCGGGCGCGACCGGCCCGAGATGCCCTCGGTCGCGGTGCTGCCGTTCAAGGCTTATGGCGAGGACCCCTCGGATCTCTGGTTCGCCGAAGGGATTACCGACGACATCACGCTCAACCTCTCGAAGTTCAAGAACCTCTTCGTCATCGCACGCAACTCGGCCTTTCTGTTCCGCAGCGAGGCCGTGACGCCGCGCGAGGCCGCGCGCGTGCTGGGCGTGAAATACGTCGCCTGCGGCAATATCCGGCGGGTCGGCGGGCGCGTCCGGATCGGCGTGGAGCTGATCGACGCCGACACCGAGCGCACGATCTGGGGCGAGCGCTATGATCGCGATCTCGGCGACATCTTCGAGATCCAGGACGATGTGACCGCGACGATCGTCGCCGCGCTCGCGGTGCTGATCGAGGCGAACGAGCGCGAGCGCCTGCAGCAGTCCCAGCCCGCCAGCCTCGCGGCCTATAGTTACGTCCTCAAGGGTCAGAACCACATGGTTCGCTACACCCGAGAGGACAATCACGAGGCCCAGGCCCTCTATGAGAAGGCGCTGGACTCGGACGAGAATTACGCGCGGGCCTCGGCGGCTTTCTCCCGCACGCTGAATATCGACTGGCGGTATTCGTGGTCACCGGGGGTCGAGGACCTGCTCGACCGCGCGCTCGACTATGCCCAGAAGGCGATCGTGATCGATCCGACCGATGCGCGGGGCTATGGCGAGCTCGGCTTCGTCCATCTCTACCGCAAGGAGCACAGCCTGGCGATCAACGCCTACAGGCGGGCGCTGGCGCTCAATCCCAACGATGCCGATCTGATGTCGGACTTCGCCGACGCGCTTGCGCATACCGGGCTTAACGAACAGGCGGTGTCGCTGCTGGAACAGGCGATGCGGCTCAACCCCTTCTATCCGGACGAGTATCTCTGGCACCTCGGCGGCGCCTATTACAACATGCGCGACTATGACAGCGTGATTGCCGCGGTGATGAAGATGAGCAACCCGACCGAGGGGCAGCGGCTGCTGGCGGCGAGCTATGCGCAGCTCGGCAAGGTCGACCTCGCCCGCGCCATCGCGGAGAAGCACAAGGCCGCGCACCCCAACTTCACCCTCAAGCACTGGTCGCAGGTGGTGCCCGACCGGCTCGAGGAGGATGCGGCGCACTATGTCGAGGGGCTCCGCAAGGCCGGGTTCTGACCGGCGACGAGCGGGGCGCGCCGGCGCCTCGCAAGCCGCCGGCGCTTCGGGGCGTTGCGAGGATCAGTCGCCCGGGCCGTAGACCTTGGCACCCGACACTTTCGCACCGCTCACCTTGGCGCCGGAGACCTTGGCTCCGCTCACCTTGGCGCCGGAGACTTTCGCGCCGCTCACCTTGGCGCCCGAGACCTTGGCACCGGCCATCATCTCGGCATCCGTCCCGAAATAGGTGTCGAGCAGCAGCTGCTCGAACATTCCCGTCGAGACATCGAAGCGGACCGTGTAATCGGCCTTGTCATAGGCCCAGACCCGGATGTCGTCGGCGATCTGGAAGTCGGCCGCGGCGACACCGCTGAGATCGGGGCTGTTGGGCGCGCGCGAGGCGAGGTTACCCGGACCGCCCGGCATGTCGTTGTTGGTGGCGCTGCGGCCGTCGCCCTCGACGAGGAACAGCGTCGGCGAGGGCAACTCGTAATAGGTGCCCTCCCAGGCAAAGGCGTAGATCCGCGCGATGCAGGCGTTGCGGAACTGCACGTCCAGAAAGTTGTTGTTGCCGAGGCCGCGCACGCGCTCGAACTGGGCCCCCTCGGCGTCGGCCGACAGACACTGCCAGGTCGAGGAGGCGCGCTGCTCGCCATCGGCGACGAAGATGCGCTGACCGATCGCCGGTGCATTCGGGTGGCAGGTCCAGGGCTCGCCGTCATTGGAGACGATCCAGAGCCCGTTCTGCGACCGGTCGTCCTGATCGGTCAGCAGGACGATGTCCTCGTTGTCGAGCTCGACCTCGTCGATCACGCGGTGTCCGCTCATATTGCGGATGTTGCGTGTTGCCACGACCGTCGCCGAGTGTTCGCAGGGCGGGTTCGCGACCTCGATATCCTCGAGCCTACGGCCGAACAGCAGAATTTCCGATACGGTCAACAGAGTTTCCGGCATTTGTCCTCTCCATCCAACTCCGCCCGACTCACGGGTCTGGCCTTGCGCCACGCATACGAGCGAGAGGTGTCCCCCAGTGCGGGGTGGATAATGGCAGGACGTGGCGACTCGGAGAAGTGACGATCCTCACGTAATCCCAGGCGGAATCTCAGTCGGGGACGAGAGTTCGCGGCGAGGCGCTGTGGCTCTGGCTGCGCTCGGGCGGTGCGAGGCGCGGTCCGGGCTCGACGATGCCGATCCCGCGCACGCGGAAATTGCCGTGGATGATCCTCAGGAACGCGCCGCCGGTGATGCGCCGGTCGACCTCGGCGAGCGCCTGCTCCACCCCGTGATAGGTGAGCATGTCCGGATCGAGCATCGACCAGGCATCGGCGAGATAGGATCCGATGTAATTGCGCGCCTCGATCAGCGCCGCCTTGAAGCCCTCGGGGTCGAGCGCATAGCGCGCATCGAAGAGCTCCTGCATCACCGCGCCGTATTCCGGCCGGCCCTCGAGCTGGTCCGAGAGGTCCTCCATCCGCGGCGTGATCAGCCCGCGCTTCAAAAGCCGCTCGTGAAAGACGTCGACCAGCATGTCGAACATCGCGCCGGTCAGCGGCTGGGAGAGCGCGTGCTCGCTGGTCCAGCCACGGGCGAACTCGCCGAGCACGTTGTCATTGGCGGCGAGGCGGATCTGGCGGTTGCGCGAGAGCTCGGCGAAGCGGCTCAGCCGGTTGAGCGTGTAGAGATTGCCGCGGGTGTTCGCGAGGACGTCGTCGATCACCGACTCAAAATGCAGCGAGGCGATCAGCGCCGCGAGATCGGCGGCCGATTCGTGGAAACCGTAATACTCGCCGCGCTCATGCCCCGGCCGCGGCAGGCCGACCTCGCTGTAGATGATCGCATGGCCGATCTCGTGGGCGACCACGTCGAAATTCAGGCTGTAGGGGCGGTAGCCCTCCGCGAAGTCGCCGCCGGTCTCGAGGAAGCCCCAGCCGATCAGAGCGTTGTCCAGCGTCGGCAGGATCGAGAGCTCGAGCCGGTCGTAATCGCGCCGGAAGTGCCAGGGGATCGGGCGGTCGAAATAGCCCTCCCAGACATCCATGGTAAAATGCGCCGCGGCGAAGAGATGGGCCTGTTCGAAGCCCGGATCTCCCGGCTGTATATGGACAAAGTCGCCATCGGCGTCGGGCATCGCGGGCGGATGGCGGGCCCCGTGCCAGGGCGGGAGGTAGAGGCCGGGACCGCTCGGCCCGCGGACCAGCGCGCCGTAATGCGTCGGTTTGTCGATCGGGGCGACTGTGTACATCCGCTCGTTGGAGGGCCCCGGCCCGACGGTGCCGAGCGGCGAGGAGACCTCGACCACTTCCGGTCGCTCGGGATCCTCGAACGCCTCAAGGAAAGGCGCCTGTGGATAGAGGAGGAACCGCGTGCCGCGCTGCTCGCTGCCGATATCCATCGCCGTACCCCCTATCGCCTCAAGAAATCAGTCGTCGGCGGGCTCGGATGTCTGCCCGCCGGGCGAGTATAGAAACTCGCGCTCGAGAAGGCGATGGAGTTCCTCGCGGGTCTCGAGGCCGAGCGCGCGCAGGATGGCCTCGGGGTCCGACGGCGCTGCGGGGCCGAGCCGCGTCTCGGCAAAGCGCAGGAGCCGGGCGAGGCGGTCGGGCACCGCTGCGGCGGGCGAGGGTCCGTCCTCGAGCGCCTCGGCCTTGTCGGCGGCGCGGGCGGCGAGGCGGGCATAGGCACCGGTCCAGCGGAGCTCGGCCAGCATCTCGGCCTCGATCCGGGCCCGCGGCAGGGCGGAGCCCGCCTCGATCTGGCAGCTCTGGTGCAGCAGCGCCTCATAGCCGGCCGGGTCGAGGCCGTTCCTGGCGAGCCATCGGTCGAGATCTGAGCGGCGGCCGAGGCGGTGGCGGTCGCGGTGGGCCTGCATCGCGGCGAGCAGCGTGGACCGGTCGGGCTCGGCCCCCTGGCGGTGCGCCTCGTCGAGGGCGAGGGCGCGGAGCGTGGCGCGCTCGCGGGCGGCCCGGAAGCGGTCGGGGTCGAGGCGCAACTCGTCGAGCACCCCGGCGGCGCGTGGATCGGGTGCGTCCTCGGCTTCGATTCGGGCGACGAGCTCGTGCCACATCGCGGTCTCCTCGAAGGGTGCTGGCAGCGGGGGAGCGGCCGCGCCCTCGGCCTCCGCCATCGCCCGGAGCATGGCGAGCGCATCCGCGCGCTTCTGGTCGATCCGGCCGCCGGGCAGCCAGTCCGCAAGGCTCGTAGGGGCGCCGGTGGCGAGCAGCGCCTCCCAGCCCCGCTCGCGATAGGGCATCGCCTTGGCGCGCGCCGTCAGCTCGTCGGCTTCGGCCGGCGTGAGGATCCCCTCCTCGGCGGCGCGGGAAAGCGTTGCGCGGATAGAGACCATCGGCTCGCCGAGCGGACGGTAGCCGAGCTCGGCCGGCGCGTGCAGCACCGCGACCTCGTCGTCATCGACCAGCCGCCCGTCGCGAAACGCCTCGAAGATCCACCCGACGCCGATCATGCCGAAGACGTGGAGCTCGGCCGCGCGCAAGGCCCCCATGCTCGCCGCGCCATAGACCGGGATGCCGCGGTCGATCGCCCAGAGGATCTCCTTGTGCCAGACCGAGGGTACGCCGTCGAAATAGCCATCGACGATCCCGATCGCGGACGGCCCCTCACGGATGGCGCGGTAGATGTCTCCTTGCGCGACCGGTGGGCGGAACTCGGCCTCCAGGGCGGTCCGCGCCTCCTCTGCGCTGAGCGTGGGCCCGAGGAACACGATGGCAGTCATCGGGCGGCGCTCGCGTCACGGGCGCGGGGGCCGGGCACATAGTCCGGGTCGTCATGGGGCGCTTCGAGCCCGGGGATCACCACGCGCACCACCGCGACGCCGATCTCCGCGCGCGAAAGGTCGACGCGGACGACCTCACCACAGCCCACCCCCGCCAGCCGGTCGAGCAGCAGCGCCAGATCGGCCTCGAAGCGGTCCGTCGCCCGGCTGGGCGCGTCGGCGAAGGCGCGTGCCGGCGGGCTCGCCATCATCCGCCGCACATAGGCGCCCTTGCGCTCGATCGCGGCGGGGGAGAACTCGTCGGGCGCCAGATCGTCCCGCGCGCCGGAGACATAGGTCAGCCGCGTCTGCGCCGCCTCGGTCAGCGCGCGCAGGAGCGCGATGCCGCGGTGCAGGTGGCAGCCGTCGCCGATGCCGATATGGCCGTCGCGTCCGTCGCCCTCGACGATCATCGCGCGGAAGGCGGGGATGCCGACATCCGAGGTGGTCTCCCAGATCCCGACCTCGATGCCAGCAGCCGCGAAGAGCCCGAGCGCCTCGAGGGCAGCCGGGTCGTCGACGCTCTCCGGGGCCGTGCGGGTGCTGGCGCGGGCGGGTTCGGGCAGGGCGTGCCAGAGGCTGGTGGCGTCGCGCTCGATCACCTCGCAGATCGCGTGGATGGTCGCCTCGGTGAGCTCGTTGCCCGAGGCGAGGCCGTTGGTGCTGACCGGCACGAGGCCGTGGCCCGGGGGCGCGGGCCGGGTGTAGTCGGTGTGGACCATCGCATAGGGCAGCCAGCGCGGGGCGGCCGAGGCGAGGTCTGTCCCCTCGGTCCAGAGGAGCCGCGAGGCCGGCCCGATCCTCCCGCCCGAGACCCGCGGCAGCCGCTCGACATCTATCACCGGAGCCTCGGCGCGAAGATCGCCGAGCGCCGCATGGCGGAGCGGCAGCGCGATCCGTTCGGCATGCCAGCTCTCGACCGCCTCCATCACGCCCGAGGCCTCGGCGGCCGCGCGCGACAGCCCCTTGCCCTGGGCGACGGCGACTGATCGGGAATTGGGCCGCGTCACCATCACCACCGGCAGTCCGATCCGGTCGAGCCCCGTCACATGGGCGACACGGGTGATCCCCATCGCTGGCAGATGCGGGCGGATCCGCGCGAGCGTCACCTCGGGGGCGACGCGGCGATGGGTGTCATGCAGATACCCCTTGGTGCCCGGGGCCGGCATCTCCGGCGCCGCGCCGTGCCGCTCGTCTGGGACCGTGGTCACCTGCCGCTCCGCTTTGCCCGGGCGCGCGCCCGCCCGCGCCACCCTACGGAGGCGAGGCGGGGTGCGAAAACCCCCCTTCGCGGTGCGCGGCGTTCAGCCGGCGTCGGCGGGTGCGGTCAGCTCGGCGAGTTTCAGGCGCTGGATCTTGCCCGACGGTCCCTTCGGCAGCTCCGCCAGCAGATGCACCATGTCGGGCGCCTTGAACCGGCCGACGCGCGCGCGGCAGAGCGCGACGAGCTCCTCGGCCGTCACGCCGGCCCCGTCGCGCAGCTTCACCGCCGCCTCGACCCGCTGCCCGTAGTCGCGGCAGGGCCGGGCGAAGGCCGCAGCCTCGATCACGTCCGGATGCGCGTAGAGCGCCTCGTCGATCTCGCGCGGCGCGATGTTCTCGCCGCCCTTGATGATCAGCTCCTTGAGCCGGCCGGTGACGAAGACATAGCCGTCGGCGTCCATCCGCCCGAGATCGCCGGTGCAGAACCAGCCATCGCCGGTCAACGCCTTGGCCGTGGCCTCGGGGTTGTCCTTGTAGAGGCGCATGACATTCGGCCCGCGGACCCGGATCTCGCCCTCCTCGCCGCGCGGGCGCTCGGTGCCGTCCTCGGCGGCGATCGTCACCTCGTTGCCGACCGCGACCCCGGGCGAGCCGATCTTGCGCAGGCCCGGCGGAAGCGGGTTGGAGAGGATCTGCGCCGCCGTCTCGGTCAGCCCCATGGTCTCGACGATCGCGACACCGAAGCGCGCCTCAAAAGCCTCCTGCACCTCGGGCGAGAGCGGCGCCGAGGCCGAGCGGCCGAAGCGCAGCGCGGGGCAGGGCGGCGGGGTCGCGGCGTCGTGGAGGAGATAGGAGATCTGCGTCGGCACCACCGAGAACCAGGTGGCCCCGTGCTCGGCGACCTGCGGCCAGAAGGCCGAGACCGAGAAGCGCCGCGGCATCACCACGCTGCCGCCCGAGGCGAGCGGGCCCATCAGCGTCACGCAGAGCCCGTTGATGTGGTAGAGCGGCAGCACGCAGAGCGCGCGGTCGGCGGGCCTCAGGCGGTGCGCCTCGGCCGTGTTGGCGCCGCCCGCCAGCAGCGCCGCCTGGGTGAGGATCACGCCCTTGGGCCGGCCCGTGGTGCCGGAGGTGTACATCAAGAGGCCGTCCGTCCCGGCCGCGGGAGCCGGCGGTGCCGCGCCCGCCGCGGTCTCGACGGGGAGGAGCGGAGGCGGCGCGGATGGCGCCTCCTCGGTCGTCAGCGCCTCCTCGAGCAGCGCGCGCGTGGTGTCGTCGACGAAGACCGCGCGGGCGCCCGAATGGCCCAGCACATAGCCGATGGTGGCCGGCCCCGCGACGAGGTTGATGGCGGTCGCGAGATAGCCGCCATAGAGGCAGCCGAGGATCACGGTTGCCGAGGCCGCGCCGTTGGGCAGCGCATAGCCGACCGCCTGGCCGGGGGCGAGGCCGAGCCCCGCGAGATGCGCGGCAAACCCCGTCGCGCGGATGCGCAGATCCGCATAGGTGAGCGTCTCGCCACGGTCGGGATCGATGAGAAACGGCGCGTCGGGCGTCTCCTTGGCCCGCGCCTCGATGACCGCGCGCAGCGACAGCCCCTCGAGTGCGGGGCGGCTCATCGCCCGACCGCCTCCCAATAGTCGCCGAAGATCTCCTCGAGCGCCGGCTCCGCGCCCGGGATCGGGCGCACGATCTTGGTCTCCTGCAGGAAGTGGCGCCAATGCAGGTTGTCGTCGATCGAGTTCCCGCCCCAGGAGCCGCAGCCCATCGAGAGGGAGAACGGCATCGCGTTGTCGAAGGACCCGCCGACGGCGATGGCATGGGGCTGGTTGACGATCACGCGGCAGGTCGGCAGGCGCCCGAGCGTGCGGACGCGGTCGTCCCGGCCCGTGTGGATGCCGATCGAGTGCCCCGCGCCCTGGTGGCGCAGGATCCGCTCGGCGAGCGCTGCGGCCGCGTCGAAATCGGCGGCGCCGTAGAGCGAGAGGACGAGCGAGAGCTTCTCGCCCGACTCCGGGTGCTCCGGGCCGACGCCGGTGGCCGGCAGGACGAGGAACCGCGCCGTTTCGGGCTCGGCGACCGTGACGCCGGCGACCGCGATCACCTGGTCGATGTCGCGCGCGATCATGTGGCGGTTGAGGGTGCCCCCCTGGAAGAGCGCGGATCGCAGCCGCTCGACCTCGGCGCCTTCGACGAGGCGCCCACCGACGCGGGCGAGCTCGGCGAGAAACGCCTCGCGGACCGCATCGACCACGACGATCGCGTTCTCCGACGAACAGGACGTCGCGTTGTCGAAGCACTTCGACCGGGCGATCTTCTCGGCCGCGGCGGCGAGATCGGCGGTCTCGTCGACGATCACGGTGGCGTTGCCTGCGCCGACCCCGATCGCCGGCGTGCCTGAAGAGTAGGCGCGGCGGACATTGTCCTGGCTACCGGTGACGACGAGCAGATCGGCGCCCTCCATCAGCGCCTGGGTCTTGGCCTTGGAGGCGGGTGCGGGGATCATCTGGACGAGGTCGCGGTCGATCCCCGCCCGGTCGAACTCGGCGTGCATATGCCCGATCAGCACCTCGCAGACGGCCGCGCCCTTGGGGCTTGGCGCGAGCACGATGGCATTGCCGCATTTGAGCGCGTTGACGGTGTTGTTGGTCGGCGTCGCGACCGGGTTGGTCGAGGGCACGACGGCGCCGATCACTCCGATCGGGCGCGCGATGCGGGTGAGGCCGCGGGCGGGCTCCTCGGCGAGGACGCCGTGGGTCTGCACGCCCCGGATGTCGCGCAAGAGCCCCAGCGTCTTGCGGTGGTTCTTGGCGATCTTGTCCGCGACATTGCCAAGGCCGGTCGTCGCCACCGCCATCTCGGCGAGCGCTGCGTTGCGCGCAGGCTCCATCAGCGCCCAGGCGGCGGCCAGCGCCGCGCGGTCGTAGAGCGCCTGGGAGCCCTCGGCCTCAAAGCGCGCCTGCGCGGCCCGGGCCCGGGCGAGGACGGCGCCGACCTCGGCCGCCTCGGCCGTCGGTGCGGGGGGTGTCAGCGTCTCGTCCATCGGCGTCTCCCGGATTGGGGTGGGCGGCGGGACCGCCGCCCGGCTCCCGATTACAGCCCCTTCAGGAGCTCCGCCAGATAGGTCTGGCGCTCGGCCCACATCTCCTGCACCTCGGCGCGGCTCATGACGCGGATCGGGGAGCCGCCGTCCGACATACGCTTCTGCACGCGCGGGTGCTCGAACATCGCCGGCACCTTCTCGGCGAGCATGTCGATCACCGGCTGCGGCGTGCCGGTGGGCACCATCAGGCCGCGGAAGTTGACCGAGGAGTTGTCGACGTCATAGCCCGCCTCCATCAGCGTCGGCACGTCGGGCAGGAACTCGGCGTTGCGCTCGAGATCGGCCACCGCGAGGATCTTGACGTTGCCGGCCTCGCGCGCCCGGAACGCGTCGGAGAGGTTGTTGATCCCGCCCACGACATCGCCCGCGATCACCGCCTTCATCGCCGCTGCACCGCCACCCTTGGTCGGGATGTAGGCAAACTTGGCCCCCGTGGCCTTCTCGAGCTGGAGGGCCGCGATGTGGTGGCCGACGAAGAGCCCCGCGCCCGAGAGCGTCACCGTGCCGGGATTGGCGGCGGCGTGCTCGACGAGCTGCTGGATCGTGTCGAACTCGCTGTCAGCGCCGACGACCACCACGGCCGGGTCAGCGCCCCAGTTGGCGATTGGCTCGAAGCTGTCGGCCGAGTACTTCACCCCGCCATCGATCGACTGGGCGATGAAATGCGGGATGTTGTAGGCCGACATCATGTAGCCATCGGCTTCGGCTTCGCTCGCGAACCAGTTCCAGCCCACGCGGCCGCCCGCGCCCGGCTTGTTGACGATGTAGATCGGCTGGCCGAGCGCCTCCTCGGCGACCATCGTCACAATGCGGGCCTGGAAGTCGGTGGCCCCGCCCGCGCCATAGGAGACGGAGACGCCGATCGGGCGCGAGGGGAACTCGTCGGCGGCGACGGGCGCCGCGGCCAGCCCGACAAGGGCGAGGGCAGCAAACAGGCGTTTCATGGGTGGTCCTCCCTGGTGGTTGTGTCGTTGGTCAGAAGAACATCCCGCGCGGTGTCTGCACGCGCAGGAGCAGCGCAAAGAGCGCATAGATCACCGCCATCACCCCGGCGGTGACGGCGAGACGCCGCCCCCAGCCGCGCAGATCCGTGAGTGGCGCGGGGTCGTAGAGCGTCAGGATCACGAAGAAGGCGAGCGTCGAGGCGCTGTAGAAGCCGAGCGCCCGGGCCGCCCAGAGCCCAAAGACCAGCGCGACGGCGAGCCCCGGCAGGATCGCGATGATGCGGGCGAGCGGCAGCCCCTCGCCGACCTTGGAGAGCCCCGTCGCGGCGCGCACGAGGTTCCAGAGCGCGAGGCCGACGAAGGCCACCGAGACGAGCCGCGGGAAGAGGAACGCCCCCGCTGGCTCCTGGGTGAAGGAGAGCCAGGCCACCGTGCCCGCGAGACCGGCGACCGCCAGCGCGGGGACGAGATGCTGTGCGCCCGTGGTCATGCCGCCTCCTCGCGGGTGCGCGCCGGTGCCCCGCCGAGGAAATGGCTCCAGAACGAATAGCCGATCGAGGCGATGACCAGCGCGATGAGAAGCAGGTTGAGCGGGCCCTCGAGGAAATAGCCCCAGGGGCGGCCCTGGGCGGTCGCGATCATCGATCCCTGGATGAAGTTCGCCTCGGCGATCGGCCCGAGGATCAGCCCGAGCACCAGCGGGGCGGCCGAGAACCCGAAGCGCTCGAGGAGATACATCCCCACGCCGAGGATCAGCATGATCCAGACATCGCCCATCGACTGCTGCACCGAGTAGGAGCCGAAGACGGCGAGCACCAGCACCGCCGGCGCCAGGATCGAGACCGGCACGCGCGCGATCCGCGCCGCCCAGACCGCCGTCAGGATCCCGAAGATCACCATCAGGATCTGTCCGATCAGCATCGAGTTGATGAAGGTCCAGGCGACCTCGGGGTGGTTGTCGAAGAGATCGCTGCCGGGGAAGATCCCGTGGATCAGGAGCCCGCCGAGCAGCACCGCAGCGGTCGGGCTGCCGGGGATCGAGAGCGTCAGCAGCGGCACGAGCGAGGGCCCGACCATCGCGTTGTTGGCGGCCTCGGCGGCGATCACGCCCTCGGGGTGACCCTGGCCGAAGCGCTCGCGCTCCGGCGAGAATTTCTTCGACTGGTCATAGGCGACGAGCCCCGCGATCTGGCCGCCGACGCCGGGGATAAGCCCCACCACCGCGCCGACCAGCGTGCCGATCGAGAGCGCGCGCGGGCGCCGCGCGATCTCGGCCACCGAGGCGCTGATCGGATGCGGGCTGACGGGGACCGCCCGCGCCGCGGCGGCGCGCCTGCCCTCAGAGAACATCTCGATCACCTGTGGGATGGCGAAGAGCCCGATCAGCGCGGCGATCACGTTGATCCCGCCGGTCAGCGCGTCGTGGAACACGAAACGCGGCGCGCCCTGGATGTCGTCATAGCCGATCGTCGAGAGCCAGAGCCCGATGCAGCCGGAGAGCAGCCCCTTGACGAAGGAGCGGCTGTCGAGCGAGCCGATCACCGTCACGCCCAGGATCGCGAGCCAGAAGAGGTGGCTCGGCCCGAAAGCCAGCGCCCATTGCGCGAGCAGCGGCGTGAGAAAGATCAGGAGCCCGACGCCGATCACCCCGCCGACGCCGGAGGCCAGAAACGAGAGCTGCAGCGCCCGCGCGCCCTCGCCGCTCTTGGCCATCGCATGGCCGTCGAGGGCGGTGGCGATATTGGCGGGCGCGCCGGGGATCTTGAGCAGGATCGCCGAGACCGCGCCGCCTGCGACCGTCGAGGTATAGGCCGCGCCGAGCAGGATCAGCCCGTGCGTCGGCTGGAGATGAAAGGTGAAGGGGATCAGCAGCGCCACCGCCATGGTCGGCGAGAGCCCCGGGGTCGCCCCCAGGATCAGCCCGCCGACCGTGCCGCCGATCAGCAGCATCAGGGCGACAGGCTCGAACACCCCGCCGAAATGGGCGAGAAACTCCATGGGCCACGATCCTCCCGTCGCGCGTTTTGCCGCGCGTCATTCTGGCCGAAAAGCTTAGGCCCCAAGTCGGTGATTGCAAGCGATGCTGCCGCGCTGGTCCAGCGGCTGCTCGACAACTGGCCCGGTTGGAGCAGCGCGATCGCTCAGGTTGCGTCGGCGCGGGTGAGGGCGTTGACCTCCCACCCGGCCCGGCGGGCCCCGGCGAGATAGGCGCTGTCGAGGAAGGCGAGCAGCGCGGCCTCGGGGTCGGCCGCGGCCCGCACCGTGTCATAGCGGAGGAGCGCCGTGTGCCCGCCCGAGACCTCGGTCCACTCTGCGCCCTCCGGCGCGAGCGGCTGCTCGGCGATGCCGTCCGGCTCCGGCGCGGCATAGGCATAGTAGGCGGCGTGGCGCGCTGCCGCGTCGCCCGGCCAGAAGCCGAAGGAGATCACCTCGTGGCTGTAGGCCTCGCGATCGGCCTGGGTGCCCTGGCGCCGCGGCGCCGCCCGCCCGGAGAACCGCGTGAGCGCGAGATCGAAGCTGTGCCAGTAGAGATGCACCGGCGTCTGCTTGCCGAGGAAGCGCCCGCGGAACTGCTCGAAGACGCCTGCCGACCAGCGCAGCGCCTGCCAGAAGCGGGTCACCGCCTCGGCATCGTAGACGGCATGGCGGTCGTCCTGGAAATTCGGCCGGTCGCCCATGTCATAGGGGCGCGGCAGGATCGTCACCGGCGTGCCGATCGCGGTGAGCGCCGCGGTGACCCGGGCATAGAACTCGGCGACCGAGAGCCCGTTGAGCGCAAAGCCGAAATCGTCGCCCGCGCTTGTGCGCGCCTCGAACCGGTGGGCGACGAGATCGAGTGACAGCTCGAAGGCGCCGCCCCGATACGGGATCGCCCGGGTGCCGAGCCCGCGGACCTCCGGATAGAGCGTCACGTGCCACCAGTGATTGAGCTTGGGATGCGCGGCCATCCGCACCTTGCCGACGATCTGGCAGAAGAGATGGAGCGTCGTCTTGGTCTCGGCCCAGTCGTCATAGGGCAGGGGCGGCAGGGGCGTGCTCATGGGGTCCTCCGGGGCCGTGCGGGTGTCAGACGCAGCGCCCGCCATCGACCTCGAGGCAGACGCCGGTGAGGAACTCCGCCTCGTCGGAGGCGAGGAAGAGGGCGGCGTTGGCGATGTCCTGGGGTTTCGAGAGCCGGCCGAGCGGGACCGTCGCCTCGAAGCGGGCGCGGTTCTCCGGCGTGTCGGGCAGACCCATGAAGGTCTCGAGGAGCGCGGTCTCGCCCATCACCGGGTTGAGGCAGCAGACGCGGATGCCGTCGGGCGCGAGCTCGGCCGCCATCGATTTCGAGAGCACGATCGCGGCCCCCTTGGAGCCGTTGTACCAGGTGAGGCCGGGGCGCGGCCGCACGCCTGCGGTCGAGGCGACATTGAGGATCACCCCGCTCCCTTGCGCGCGCATCACCGGCACGACGGCCAGCGCCGCGAGGTAGACCGACTTGACGTTGACCGCGTAGATCCGGTCGAACTCCGCCTCCTCCACCTCCAGCATCGGCCGGTTGCGGTGGCTGATCCCGGCATTGTTGACGAGGATGTCGAGCCGGCCGAAGGTCTCCGTCGCGGCCTCGATCATCGCCTGCGCATCGGCGCGCTGGGCAACGTCGGCGCGAAACGGGGCCGCTGCGCCCTGGCGCCCGCGGTTGAGCCCGTCGGCCACTGCGGCGGCGCGGTCGGCGTCGATATCCACGACCAGCACGCGGGCACCCTCCTCGACGAAGCGCGCGCAGATGCCGGCGCCGAAGCCCGACCCGCCGCCTGTCACGAGGGCGGTTTTCCCCTCAAGTCGCATCCTGTCCTCCCCGTCTTGTGTTCTTGACCGTCTCTAGTCACCGGCCGTCGTTGCACAGCACCGGTGGGCGCGCCGCGTCATTGCGCGGGCGCCCGCTTGAAGCCGCCGATGCCGGTGCTGCCGCCGGTCGCCGGCGCGCGCCGGAAACCGCCTGCCGCCTCGCCGGCCCGCTGCAGCCGCGCCGGGCCCTCGCCGTCGCCAACACGGCGCGTCACCGAGACGGCGGGCTTGAAGCTCGTCCGCTCGAACCAGTCGAGCACCGCCGGCATCCAGGTGGCGGGCCAGGAATGCCCGCCCTTGTGGATCAGGAACTCGAGCGACGAGCCCGGCGCGCAGTCCTGCCAGGAGAGCCTGTCGAACCGGTGGAAGGGCTGCTTGGCCACCGGTTCGGACCGGCAGCCATTGGTCTCTGCCAGAAGCGCGAGGCCCTGGCGCACATCGGCGCCTTCGACGAAGGGGCCGTAGCGCAGCTCGCCCTTGATCGGCACCACGTCGTCCTGCGTGCCATGGGTCTGGAGAAAGCGCACCGGGCGCCGGCAGCGCCGCGGCAGCGGGCCTCCATAGCTCCCCGCATGCACGGCGAAGGCCGCCCCGATCTCCGGGCGGTGGCAGGCGAGCTCCCAGATGAAGAACCCGCCATCGGACTGGCCCGCGAAGATCAGCCGGCTGGTGTCGATCTGGTGGCGGATGCCGGCATCGCGGATCACCCGCTGGATGAAGTCGACATCGTCGCGCGGATGCACGGCGGCGCGCGCCCGCCGGCCCCAGCCGGTGCCCACCTCACCGCCGCGGTAGCGGGTGTCGAGGGCGGCCGGCACGATCAGCGCATAGCCGCGCCGCACCACCTCGCGGCGGAAATAGGCCGCATCGGTCACGAGCTTGGAGCGCCCCAGCGAGCCGTAAAGATAGATCACCGCCGGATGCGGCCCGGGGCCCTGGGGGATCAGCGCACGGTAGACGCCGCCCTCAATCCGGCAGGGGCTGTCGAGATCGGTGAAGTTGCACGGATTGATCTCGCGGTCCTGACCGAGGGCGGGCAGGGCGAGCAGCGCGAGGAGAAGGGCGACGACCCGCATCGCTCAGCGCCCGTCGAAGCGCTGGCGAACGAAGCGGCCGGGCGCGGGCTCGAGCTGGCCGAGCCGGGCGCCGGCCGCGCGTGCGGGCACCATGCCGTCGGATTTCTGCGTCAGCCACGCGTGCCAGTGCGGCCACCACGAGCCCGCGGTCTCCACGGCATCGGTGCGCCACTCCTCGAGGGTCTCGGCCTCGATGCCGGTCTTCGTCCAATACTGGTACTTCTTCGCGGCCGGCGGGTTGACGACGCCCGCGATGTGGCCGCTGCCCGAGAGCGTGAAGGTCTGGTCCTTCGATCCCAGCGCCTTGGCGGCGCGATAGGTCGAGGGCGCCGGCGCGATGTGGTCTTCGATCGTGCCGATATGGAAGCAGGGGACCGACACGAGCTTGGGATCGAGGGTCACGCCGCCGAGCTCCATCTTGCCCTGCACCAGCAGGTTCTTGTTGTAGAAGGTGTCGAGATACGACATGTGCACCCGCCCCGGCATCGCGGTCGAATCCGAGTTCCAGTAGAGCAGGTCGAACGGAAAGTTGTCCTTGCCGAGCAGATAGTTGTTGATCACGAAGCCCCAGATCAGGTCGGTCGAGCGCAAGGAGTTGAACGCGGCGAACATGTTCTCGGCTGCGAGATAGCCGCGCTCGTCGACCGCGTGCTCGATGGTGTCGAGCACCTCGTCATCGACGAAGGCCTGAAGCTCGCCGGCATCGGTGAAATCGAGCTGGGCGGTGAAGAAGGTCGCAGAGCGCAGGCGGGTGTCGCCGGTCGCGGCCATATAGGCGAGCGTCGTGCCCACCATGGTGCCGCCGATGCAATAGCCCACGATGTTGGCCTGTGGCTCGCCGGTCTCGGCCAGCACCTTCTCGAGCGCGGTCAGCACGCCCTTGCGCATATAGCTTTCCCAGGTCTCGTCCTTCTGGTCCTCCGACGGGTTGACCCAGGAGACGATGAACACCGTGTGGCCCTGCTCGACCAGCCACTTGATCATCGACTTCCGCTCGTTGAGATCGAGAATGTAGAACTTGTTGATCCAGGGTGGCACGATCAGCAACGGCGTGCGATAGACCTCGGGTGTTTTCGGCGAATACTGGATCAGTTGGATGATCTCGTTCTCGAAGACGACCGCGCCGGGGGTCAGCGCCATGTTCTCGCCGACGCGGAAGGCGTCCATGTCGGTCTGCTGGATCAGCAGCTGGCCGTGGCCGCGCTCGAGATCGCGCACCAAGTGCTCGATGCCGCGCAGCAGGTTCTCGCCTTTCTCGTCGAGCGTCGTGCGCAGCACTTCGGGGTTGAGCCAGGGTGCGTTCGAGGGGGCGAGCGCCTCGATCATGTTGCGCGTCAGGAGCTCGAGCTTGCGCCGGTCCTGCGAACTCAGCCCGTCGGCCTCCTCGAGCCGGCCTTTGAGCCAATCGGCCGTCAGCAGATAGCTCTGCTTGAGGTAGTCGTAGAACGGGCTCTCCTCCCAGATCTTGTCCTTGAAGCGCTTGTCGCCCCGGGCCGGCTGGATCAGCGGCTCGGTCGTCGCGCCGAGCCAGGCGCGCTGCATCGTCCGGGTCCAGAGATCGAGCTGCGCCGCCCAGAGCTGGCCCCAGGCGGTCATCAGGCGGTCCGGATGGTCCAACGTGTCGTAGGCGAGCCGCGCCATCGAGGGCGCGGTGTTGAGCGGATCGGGTTTCAGGAGGCCGATATCGTCGATATGGCGGTCGAGCGCATCGGCCCAGACCTTCGAGCTCCGCTCGACGAGGCTCGCGACCCGGTCGGAGAGCGCAGGGAGATCCGGCACGCTGCCCGTTTCGACGACGTCTTTGTCCATCCTGCTCGTCCTCCATGCCCCGGTGGCGGTCAGCCTGTGGCTCGGGGCGCGCGTCTCGGTTCTGGCCTTCGGCGGGTGCCGGCGCTAGGCTCCGGCACGGCGGCGAACGGGCCGGCGTGCCTTGGGGTTTAGCAGATGGACGGGCAGGGCTTGAAGCGCTTTGCGGGCTCGGCGCGCGGCATTGCGGCAGTGGTCGTGCTGCTGCTGCCGGGCTGCGAGAGTTTCCGTCTGTTCAACGACTACCAGGCCGTCGAGTCGCCCGAGGTCGCGACCGCCGAGTGGCCGAGGCTTGTCGATGTGCCGGCGGCGCCGCCGCCCGGTGCGTTCTCGCCCGCGGTGCCGGATCCCGCCCTCGGCGTCGCGGTCCAGTCCGAGCTCAGCACCGCGGCCGCCGATGCCGAGAGCCGGCGCGCAGGTGCCGCCGGCCCGGTGATCGTTGCCGACGAGCGGGCGGAGCTCGCCCGCCGCCGCGCGCTCGAGCAGGGGCGTCGGCCGGTGCTGACGCCCGCGGAGCGCGAGCGCCTCCGCCGCGCGCCGCCCCGCTGATCCGCCCCGGTCGCCGGCTGCGGTTGAGGGATTGTCCCTGCTCCTGTATGCGCTCGCACCAGCATCGCCGGGCGACCCGGCGCGGGCAGGGGAGGGCGCCATGGCCGAGACATCTTCCGGCGAGTTCGACTGGGACGCCTATCGGGAGCGAAATCTCGACTTCGCAAAGACCCTGCTCTCCACCGGCATCGGCGATGCGGACCGAGAGCTGACGATCGTGGTCCGCTTCGTGCCGAACATCGACGGGCTCGACCCCGAAGCCGTGCTCAAGGCTCTTGCCGCGGCCGAGATCGAGGCCGGCTGGGGCGCGGCCGAGGACAAGTTCCCGGCCGGCATCGACGCGACACTCACCACCCAGCTCGATCCCGATGTCCTGGCCGACGACGTCGAGCGCGTCGTGCGCGTGGGGGTCGCCGCGGGCTGCCGGCCCTTCGGCTGGCGTATCCGCTGAGGGAGCGGCTCATGACGGGCGCAGAGACGGGCGCAGAGACAGGCGCAGAGACAGGCGCGTTCCGCATCGGGATCGCGGGGCTCGGCACGGTGGGCACAGGGGTTCTGCGGCTCGTCGGCACACACCGCGCCGCCCTTGCCGAGCAGATCGGGCGCGAGGTCGCGGTCAGCGCCGTCTCGGCGCGCAGCCGCGGGCAGGACCGGGGTGTCGACATCTCGGCGATTGCCTGGGAGGACGACCCGACGCGGCTCGCCGAGCGCGAGGACGTGGACTGTGTGATCGAGGTGATCGGCGGCTCCGACGGGCCGGCCAAGGCGCTGGTGGAGCGCGCGATCGCCCGCGGCAAGCATGTCGTCACCGCCAACAAGGCGCTGATCGCCCATCACGGGCAGGCGCTTGCCGAGGCGGCCGAGCGGGCTGGCGTGGCGCTCCTCTGCGAGGCGGCGGTGGCAGGCGGGATCCCGGTGCTGAAGGCGCTCGCCGAGGGGCTCGGGGCCAACCGCGTCAGCCGCGTCGTCGGTGTGCTCAACGGGACCTGCAACTACATCCTCACCGAGATGGCCGCGACCGGCCGCGCCTATCCGCCAGTGCTCGAGGAGGCGCAGCGCCTCGGCTATGCCGAAGCCGATCCGAGCTTCGATGTCGACGGGATCGACGCCGCGCAGAAGCTTGCGATCCTGGCCGCAACCGCCTTCGGCACGCGGGTGGATCTCGAGGGCGTGGTGACCGAGGGGATCAGTCGGATCACGGGTGCCGATCTCGCGACTGCGGCGGATCTCGGGTTTGCGATCCGCCTGATCGGGCTGGCGCAGCTCCACGAGGACGGGCTCGAGCAATGGGTGCGTCCCTGCATGGTGCCGCGCGAGACGCTGATCGGCAGCCTGCCCGGCGTGACCAATGCCGTGCTGGTCGAGGGCGATTTCATCGGCGCCTGCGCCTTCACCGGGCCCGGGGCCGGCGAGCGCGCGACCGCCTCGGCGGTGATGGCCGATGTGCTCGACATCGCCCGCGGCAGCCGGCGCCCGCTTTTCGCGCGGCCCGCCGCGGCCCTCGCCAAAGCCCCCCGCCTGGCCGAGAGCGCCGAGCGCTCGCCCTATTATCTCCGTGCGATGCTCGAGGACCGGCCCGGCGCACTGGCGGCGCTGACCACCGCGCTCGGCGAGTGCGGGCTCTCGATCCACCGGATGCGCCAGTACGGCCAGGGTGGGACGGCCGTCCCGGTCGTGCTCGTCACCCATGACGCACGGCGCGAGGCGATCGACGCGGCCTGTGCGCGGATCGCCGACCTGCCCGTCAGCGCCGCGCCTCCGGTCGCCATCGTGATCGAGGACGTGGGGTCATAAACACGGCTTTGCGTTCTATAGATAGACTGTTGTTGCGTCTGCCCCGAATCCGCCCCTAGCTTCGGATCTAGGGCCCCAGAAATCACAAAGACCGGCCCGCGGACGACACGGGGATTGACCATGCGTGGACCGGCTCCCGCCGCCCTCTTCGGGGGCGCAGTGATTTTTGCGGCCTGTGATGACTGTGCCGGGCAGGCGTTGTCTGTGATCTCGGAAGTGAAGATCGGCGGGCTCGCCCATGACATCGATTTTCTCGGCAGCAATCTCGAGCCGGGGCCCGACCTGATGGCGGAACTGGTCTTCGTCGCGCCGGATCTCTATCGGGGCTCCTCGCCCGTGCTCGACTTCCTGCTCGAGCCCGACCCGCATCTCGGCCTGCAGGTCAACAAACGCGGCGCGACGAGCCAGCTCTATGCTGGGCTGAGCTGGACGCTCTATCCGCTCGCCCATCTCGGCCTGCCGATCTGGATCGCCGGCCATCTCGGCGGCACCGTGCACAACGGAGAGCTGCGCTCGCTCGATCCCGAGGAGAAGTCGCTCGGCTCGCGCTTTCTGTTCCGCAACGCGCTCGAGCTCGGCTATGATGTCACCGAGAACATCCGCGTCTCGCTCTATTACGATCACGAGAGCAATGCCGGCCTCGCCGAGGAAAACCAGGGGCTCAACAACGCTGGCATGCGGGTCGGGGGGCGCTTCTGATCGGGCGTCCGGTGCCCACGGCAGGTGCGGCCTTGCCTCTCCGATGACCCGCGGACATAAGCTGGCGCGGCGTCATTGGCGGGCGTCGCGCGGTTCGGGGGAGAAGCGATGTCGGTGGACGAGGCAGGCGCGGAGCGCCGGAGCGAGAAGGACGTGTTCGAGGATCGCCTGCTGAGCCTCGGGCTCGCGCGCGTCTCCGAGGCGGCGGCGATCGCCTCCTTTCGCTATGTCGGCCGGGGCGACCAGAAGGGCGCAGACCAGGTCGCGGTCGATGCGATGCGCCGCCAGCTCAACCTGCTCCACATCCGCGGCACCGTCGTGATCGGCGAGGGCGAGCGCGACGAGGCGCCGATGCTCTATATCGGCGAGGAGGTCGGTGCCGGGACGGGACCCGAGGTCGACATCGCGCTCGACCCGCTCGAGGGCACGACGCTGACGGCCAAGGCGATGCCAAACGCGATCACGGTGATCGCGATGGGGCCGCGGCATTCGATGCTGCATGCGCCCGACGTTTATATGGACAAGCTCGCGATCGGGCCGGGCTATCCCGAGGGGCTTGTCAGCCTCGAGATGGCGCCGGACGAGCGGGTGCGCGCGGTCGCTCGGGCCAAGGGCTGCCGGCCGGACGAGGTGACAGTGTGTATTCTCGAGCGGCCGCGTCACCAGGAGATGATTTCGGCCGTGCGCGCGACGGGGGCGGCGATCCGGCTGATCACCGACGGCGATGTGGCTGGTGTGATGCACTGCGCGGAGCCTGAGGAGACGGGCATCGACATCTATATGGGCCAGGGCGGCGCGCCCGAGGGCGTGCTGGCGGCCGCGGCGCTCCGCTGCATGGGTGGGCAGATCCAGGGCCGGCTCGTCTTCCGCAACGATGACGAGGTGGCGCGCGCCCGCCGCGCGGGGATCGAGGATCTCGACCGGATCTACACGCTCGGTGAGATGGTGCGGGACAACGTGATCTTTGCGGCGACCGGCGTGACCGACGGCTCGATCCTGAGGGGCGCGCGCCGGGTCGGGCCGTATCTCGAGACCGAGACGCTCCTGATGCGCTCGCGCACGGGCTCGGTGCGGCGGATGAGCTATCGCACGCGCGAGTTCTGAGCGCGGCGGAGGCGGCGGCCCGGGGAGGGAG
>CAYORO010000017.1:7065-29793 GCA_964406355.1 uncultured Limibaculum sp. | reverse complement strand
CCGTCGCAAGGCCCTGCTGCTGGACATCGCGATGCTGACCGTCGGGCTGGTGTTCTCCGACGATCTCGGCATGAAGATCGAGAATGTCACGGTCGACATGCTCGGCACCTGCAAGAAGATCCGCATCACCAAGGACGAGACCACCGTCGTCGACGGCCATGGTGAGAAGGCCGAGATCGAGGCCCGCGTCGCGCAGATCCGGAGCCAGATCGAGGAGACCACCTCCGAGTACGACAAGGAGAAGCTGCAGGAGCGGCTCGCCAAGCTGGCGGGTGGCGTTGCGGTGATCCGCGTCGGCGGCGCCACCGAGGTCGAGGTGAAGGAGCGCAAGGACCGCGTCGACGACGCGCTCAACGCCACCCGCGCGGCCGTGCAGGAGGGCGTGGTGCCGGGCGGCGGCGTGTCGCTGATCCACGCCTCGCGCGCGCTCAAGGGCCTCGAGGGCGAGAACCCCGACCAGACCACCGGCATCGGCATCGTGCGCCGCGCGCTCGAGCAGCCGCTGCGCCAGATCTCGGCCAATGCGGGCCTCGACGGCGGCGTCGTCGCCGGCAAGGTGCTCGAGAGCTCGGACGCCAATTTCGGCTTCGACGCGCAGCTCGAGGAGTACGGCAACCTCATGGACAAGGGCATCATCGATCCGGCCAAGGTCGTGCGCACCGCTCTCGAGGACGCCGCCTCGGTTGCGGGCCTGCTCATCACCACCGAGGCGATGATCGCCGACAAGCCCGAGGACAAGGCCGCGGCCGGTGCCGGCGCCGGTGCCGGCATGGGCGGCATGGGCGGCATGGGCATGATGTGATCCGGCCGGCTCCCCCGCGCGGGGGGCCGCTGCCGACAGGCATTCGAGGGACAGCGAGAGCCGCGGCCTACGCGGCCGGACTGCCAGAGGGCCGCTCCAGACGGGGCGGCCCTTATCGTTTGGTGCTGTGATCTCCCGGATGTGTGAGCCGGTTTGGCTTGGCGCGCGCTGCCGTCCGCGTCAGTCTGGAGTGCAAAGGCTCCCAAGGAGGTTCCCGTGATCCGACGCGCCACCCGGCAGGCCGCGCACCTGCTCCTCTCCCTCTCGGTCGCGCTGGCCGGCATCGGCCTCGCCAAGGCCCAGTCGCAGACCGAGCCGCAGCCCGAGGCGCCGCGCGCCGCACCCCGTACCGACCCGCCGCGCGAGGGCGCGATGACGCTCTCGCGGCTGACCGAGATCGTCGCGGGGCTCGACGCGGAGGCCGCGATCCGCGCCAATGGCGCCGAGTTCACCGTCGAGGAGACCGCCGTCCTCCTGGTCGCCGACCAGATCCACAACCGCATGCGCCTGATGGTGCCGATCAAGCCCGCCGAGAGCCTCTCGACCGACGAGCTCCTCCGGCTCTCCCAGGCGAATTTCGACACCGCCCTCGATGCCCGCTATGCGGTCGCCCGCGGGATCCTGTGGGCCACCTATATCCACCCGCTTTCCGAGCTCTACGAGCGCCAGTTCGTCACCGCGATCGGGCAGACGGTGAACGCGGCCCGGAGCTACGGCACGAGCTACTCCTCGGGGCTCCTCTCCTATCGCGGGGGCGACAGCGGCGCGCTGATCCAGCGCGAGCTGATCGACGAGCTGCTCCGCCGCGCCGAGGACATTTGAGCCGCCCGGACGATGACGCCGCGGCGGGGCCGGCGCCCGAGACGGCCCTGAAGGTCCGGCCGGCCCGCGCGGAGGACGCCGAGGCGGTGGCCGAGATGGCCGCGGCGCTCGCCGAGATCACCGCCGGCCGGCGTGGCCCGATCACCGCGGCCGATGTGTGCGCCGATCTCCTGGAGCGCGACGGCCTCGGGCTGCTCGTCGCCGAGGTCGACGGCGCGGTCGTGGGCTATGCGCTCTGGACCGTGGCCTATGAGAGCGCCTTTGCGGCACGGGGGCTTTACCTCTCCGACCTCTTCGTGCGGCCCGAGGCGCGGCGTCACGGGGCGGCCCGCGCGCTCGTCCGCGCCGTGGCGCAGCTCTCGACCGAAACCGGCGGCCTCTATGTCTGGCTCGTCGCGGCTCCCGACAACGACACCGCCAACGCCTTCTACGATCGTCTCGGCGCGACCCGCGACCCGATGCTGGCGCGCGCTGTCTTCGGTCCTGCGCTCGAGCGCCTCGTCGCCCGCTGAAACGCTTGCGCCGGCGGCGCTCCCGGCTAGCGTGGGCGCCCATGCAGGAGCTGATCGAGCGCATCGCCGACGATGTCCGCCCGCGCGCCGCCGAGGGGCGGGTGGCCGACTATATTCCCGCACTCGCCCGAATCGACCCGGCCCGCTTCGCGATGGTCCTCAAGCTCGCCGACGGCACCGAATACGCAACCGGCGATGCCGACGAGCCGTTCTCGATCCAGTCGATCTCAAAGCTCTTCACACTGGCGCTCGCGATGGAATGGGTCGGCGAGGCGCTCTGGGAGCGGGTCGGGCGCGAGCCCTCGGGCATGCGGTTCAACTCGCTGATCCAGCTCGAGACCGAGGGCGGGATCCCGCGCAACCCCTTCATCAATGCGGGCGCGATCGCCACCACCGACGCGCTGGTCGAGCGGCGCTGGAACCTCGACACCGCCTTCCGCGCGCAGATGCGGATGCTCTCGGGCAACCCGGCGCTGCAATATGACGGCGAGGTCTGGGCATCGGAGAAGCGCCACGGCGACCTCAACCGCGCCATCGCCTATGTGCTGAAGGCCTACGGCAATCTCCACGGCGATCCGATCGAGGTGACCGACACCTATTTCCGGGCCTGCGCGCTCGCGATCTCGGCCCGCGATCTGGCCCGGGCGGCGATGTTCCTGGTGGGCCCGCAGGGCGGCCGGGGTGCCTGCGCGGCCGGGCTCCACGCGGCGCGGCTGCGGGCGATCATGCGCACCTGCGGGCTCTACGACCAGTCGGGCGAGTTCGCCTACCGGGTCAATCTCGCGGCCAAGTCGGGCGTCGGCGGGGGGATCCTGGCGGCAGAGCCCGGGCGCTTCGTCGCCGTCGCCTGGTCGCCCCCGCTCGACCGTTTCGGCAATTCGGTGGCCGCGCAGGCCGCCCTCGAGGCTTTGGCGGCCGCCCTCGGCACCGTGCGATGACCCACCCGGAGGTCATCCGCCGCTGGGTCGCGCCCGTCGGCCGGGTTCTGTGCGGCAGCCTGCTCGGTCTGGTCTGCTTCGTGCTGCTCGCCTGGGTGACCTATGGCGCGGCCGCCGGTCTCTGGGAGGCGATCTCGGGCGCGCCGGTCGAGCCGCCGGTGATCGGGTTCATGTCGATGTATGGCCGCGCGGCGCAGAACGGCTATTGGGCCTTCGTCATCGGCTCCTGCTTTGCCAGCCTCGTCGTCTTCTGGGTGTCGGCATGGTGGACCGGGGTGGGTCTCGGCCATGCGCTCGTCGGGCTGCGCGGGGTTGCGGAGGACGGCGGCCCGGTCACCCTCGGTCACCTCGTGACCAAGACGGGCTGGAACATCGGCGCGTTTCTGCTCCTCGCGCTGCCCGGGCCGATCCTCGGTTTCGCGACCGGAGGTTACCCGCTCCTGTCGCTTCTGTTGCTCCTTGGTGGTTTGTCCGCCGTCATCCTGGTGTCCGTGACGCTGGATCGGAGCGGGCGCCTGCGCAGCTTCGCCTATGCGGGTATCGTGCCGGTGCGGCGGCGGGATGTTCGCGAGGCACGGCGGGCCCTGGCCGCGCCCGACAGAGAATGAGGGTGAGCAAGGCGGCCTGCGCAGGTGCGGTGACGTTTCGGCACTGTTTTCGCCAAAAACGATATGTGTTAACCGTTTGGTTAGGAGCGTCGGCGGAGTGGAGGCATTGATGCGACCGGGCACATATGTCGCCGCCGGCCTGGCGGCTGCGGTCCTCTTGGGGCTCGCCCCGTGTCCTGCGGTTGCCGTGACCTTCAACGAGGCGACCGATGCGCCGGGGGGCAACTTCAGCGACGATTTCGAGGCGCCGACCGAGATCGGCGCCGGGTTCGACATGATCTCGTTCACGCGGACCGGCACCGAGGACTTCGACTTTTTCGTCTTCACGGACTTGCCGGCCGGCGCGCAGGAGATCGACTTCTTCTTCGCCCCCCTGACCCCGGTGGACGGGGACAATCAATTCAATGCCGGCGGCGCTTTGCGCGTCAGCTTGGTGCCGTTCATGTTCAGCTCCTTTGCCGGCGACGTGGTCGGCGGGCAGGTGGTTCTCACGATCAACCAGACCGAGGAAACGCGCAGCTTCACGACACCGGATGATTTCGACGGCCAGCTCTTCTTCTCGTTCAACTTCACAAACGGCACCAATATCGGCATCGACGTGTCGGCACCTTCGAACGCGTCGACCGAAGTGATCCCGTTGCCGGCCAGTCTGGTGCTCCTTGTCTCGGGGCTCGCGGGTCTCGGGCTGCTGCGCCGGTCAGCCCGCCCGTCCATCGCCTGACGCCTGCTCCTGGAGCCGGGCAAGCACCGCGAGGGCTTCGTCGGCGCGGTCGGCGGGGACGAGCAAATGGTCGTGATGGGCCCCGGCGAGCATGTTGCAGGCGATCCCCGCCTCGCCGAGCGCGGCCGACACCGCCGCCGTCAGCCCGATCGCCGCAAGATCGGACTGCACCCGCAGCGTGATCCAGGCCCCCCGGAACAGCGGCGTGAGCCCGAGCGACACGGCATCGGCCTCGGGGAGCACCACCGTCAGCCCCTCCGCCTCGCGGATCGTCGCGGCCGCCGTCTCGGGCACCGGCCGGCCCCCGGGCAGCACCGCCACCACCCAGACGCCGGGCACCCGCTCCGGCGACAGGCCCGCGAGCAGCGCACCCAGATCCCGGAGCGGGGCGCTCATGCGTCGTCGGGGGCGGCGATCCCCTTCTGCGCCAGCTCGGCCTTCGCGGCCTCGGTCTTGCGGAGCCCCCCGGCGCCCATCGCGTCGAGCACCGACCGGGCCTTGAGGAACTGGATGTCGGCATAGGGCACGATCTCGATGCGGTTGCCCCAGGGGTCGAGGAAGTCGAGCCGCCGCTCGGTGACGATCTCGACACCCGCGGCCTCGAGCCGGGCACGCAGCCCCTCGCGGTCGTCCACCACGAGGCCGAAATGCCGCTCGCGATCCTGCTCGGGCTCGGCCATCTCGGTGAGCGCGAGGAACTGGTCGCCGAGATCGATGAAGGCGCTGTGCGGCCCGCGGCCCCGCAGCGTGAAGTCGAAGAACCGCCCGTAGAAGGCGAGGGCAGCGTCGATATCGCCGACCTCGAGCGCGACGTGGTTGATGCCGACGAGCTTCGGCTTGGTGTCTTCGGCCATGGCCTCCTCCGATCTCTCCACGCAAGAGGTATAAAGCGCGCGCCCCGGCGCAACCCGCCATCGCGGGCGCCCGACCGATCAGCGCGGCGAATGGCTCCCATCACGCTCCGGTGCTTGGCGCAGAGGCCCGCCCCGCCTTAGGCTGGCGCCAAAGAGGAGGCACCGATGGCCCATGACACCGCGACCCCGGCGCTCAGCAATGCGCAGATGCGCGACATCGAGGCGCTCCTGCACCCCTACACCAATGCTGTCACCCACCGGCAGGTCGGCGCGCATCTGATCGAGCGCGGCGAGGGCGTCTATGTCCATGACGACACGGGCAAGCGCTATATCGAGGGGATGGCCGGGCTCTGGTGCTGCGGCCTCGGCTTCGGCGATGCCGAGCTGATCGAAGCGGCGGCCGAGCAGCTCCGCCGGCTGCCCTATTATCATATCTTCGGCGGGCGCACCCATGAGCCGGCGATCGAGCTCGCCGAGCGGATCAAGGACAAGCTGCCGGTCGAGATGGCGCGGGTGTTCTTCTGCTCCTCGGGGTCCGAGGCCAACGACACCCAGATCAAGCTCCTCTGGTACATGAACAACGCCCTCGGCCGGCCCGAGAAGAAGAAGATCATTTCGCGCCGCCGCGGCTATCACGGGGTGACGCTGGTCGCCGCCTCGCTGACCGGGCTGCCGGTGAACCATGGCGGCTTCGACCTGCCCTTCGATTTCGTAAAGCACACCCGCTGCCCGCATCACTGGCGCGAGGCCGAGGCGGGCGAGGACGAGCGCGCCTTCTCCGCACGGCTCGCCGCCGAGCTCGAGGCGCTGATCGAGGCGGAGGGGCCGGAGACGGTCGCGGCCTTCATCGCCGAGCCGGTGATGGGGGCGGGCGGGGTGATCGTGCCGCCGGAGGGGTATTTCGAGGCAATCCAGCCGGTGCTCGCACGCCACGACATCGCCCTGATCGACGATGAGGTGATCTGCGGCTTCGGGCGCACGGGCGCGTGGTTCGGGGCCGAGACCTTCGGGATGCGGCCCACATCCGTCAGCATGGCCAAGCAGATGACCGGCGGCTATTTCCCGCTCTCGGCGGTGGCGATGGACCGCGCGATGGCCGAGGCGATCGAGGCGGAGTCGGGTCGCCACCCTGCGCTCGGCCACGGCTATACGTATGGCGGGCATCCGGCGGGCTGCGCGGTGGGGATCGCGGCGATCGACATCTATGAGCGGCGCGGGATCGTCGAGCATGTGAAGGCCATCGCGCCGGGCTTCCAGCGGCACATCCGGGCGCTGGCCGACCATCCGCTGGTGGGCGAGGCGCGCGGCGTCGGGCTGATCGGCGCGATCGAGCTCTCGCCCGACCCGGCCACCGCCGCGCCCTTCCGCGAGCCCGCCAAGGTGGGCCCCTATCTCGCCAAGGAGCTGCTGAAGCACGGGGTGATCCTGCGCGCCGTGGGCGACTCGCTCGCCTTCTGCCCGCCGATGATCATCACCGAGGACGAACTCGACGCGCTCTTCGCGCCGATCCCCGCCGCCCTCGACGCCACCCATGCCTGGGCCCGCGCCGAGGGCCATTTCGGTTGATGGCGGTGTTGCGCTCCGTTCTCATTGCATTCGCGCTCGCTTCGGGTGGGGCGGTGGCGGAGACCGACGAGTTCGCCGGCTGGATCGAGGGCGACTGGATGGACCCGCGGGTGCATCGCTGCGACCAGGTCTGGGTCCGGATCCGGGTCGAGGCCGGCGAGCTCCGCCACTTCACCGTCACCTTCGGCAATGCCGTGCCAGGGATGGCCGCGACGATCCTCGAGACGCTGCCCTCGGGCGGGGCGCGGCTTCGGAACGACCTCCTCGGCTTCGACCAGCGCGTCCGCTATGTCACGCCCGACGCCCATGTGCTCGAGAAGGCGAACGGCGCCGGCGGGGTTACCTTCGTGCGCTGCCCTGACGGCGGACATGGCCCGGCGTCGTAGGGAGCCGCGCCCGCTCCCCGAGGGCTGGACCTTCCGCCGCGTGCCCAACCGGATCGCGCGCGGGCTCTTCGCAGCCTGTCTGGTGGCGGTCGGCCTCTTCGGGCTCCATGTCGGCGGCTACGGGCTGCTCGAGCGGATGTCGCTCCGGCTCCTCGGCGCGGCCTATCTCGTCGGCATGCCCTTCGCGATGATCGCCACCTTTTTCGTCGCCGCACCGCTCCTGCGCTTCCGGATGCGCCGCAAGGGGCTCGGCCGGGGCGAGACGGTGGCGCTCGGTGCCTTGTTCTATGGCGGGATCGTGCTCGTCTGGATGGCGGTGCTGCGGGTCGGCCCGCCGGACGAGGTGATGGCCGCCCTCTTCGGCGCGCCCGAGACGCTCGGCCGGCGCCCCCCGGCCTGGGACGGCGCGGTCGCCGAGGTCTTCGCCTGGGCCTACCGGCTGGTCTTCACGCCCGCGGCGTTCGCGCTCTACGGGGCGGCTGCGGGGGCGGCAGGCTGGCTCGCCGCCTTCGGGCCCGAGCGGCGCCGCGCCGAGGGAGTGCTGACGGCGTGAGGGACCCGGGCCCCGCGCGGGCGGATCAGATCCGCGGCATCCTCCTCAAGCTCGTCTCGGTCGCGGTCTTCTCGGTGATGGCGGCCTGCATCAAGGCCGCGCGCGTCGAGGCGCCGGCGGGCGAGACGGTGTTCTTCCGCGCCGCGATCGCGCTCGTGCCGGTGCTCGCCTATGCCGTCTGGACCGGGCATCTGAGGGACGCGGTCACCACGCGCAATCTCCGCGGCCATGCCTGGCGGGGTGTGATCGGCTGTACCGCGATGGGGCTCTCCTTCGCCGCGCTCGGGCTGCTGCCGCTGCCCGAGGTGATCGCGATCGGCTTCGCCTCGCCGCTGATCGCGACGGTGCTGGCGGTGATCCTGCTTGGCGAGACGGTGCGGCTCTATCGCTGGACGGCGGTGGCGGTGGGCCTGGCGGGCGTGGTGCTGATGGTCTGGCCGCGGCTGACGGTGGTGCGCGAGGGTGGGCTCGACGCGCTCTCGGGCGGCGCGGCGCTCGGGGCCGCCTGCATGCTGGCCGCCGCGAGCCTGATGGCGCTCGCCCAGATCCATGTCCGCTGGCTGACGCGCACCGAGCCGACGCTGGCGATCGTCTTCTGGTTCCACGTGACCTGCTCCACGCTCAGCCTCGCCACGCTCCCCTTCGGCTGGGTCGTGCCCTCGGGCGAGGTCGCGGGGCTGCTGATCGCGGCCGGGCTCCTCGGGGGCGTTGCGCAGATCCTGGTCACCCAGAGCTATCGCCACGCCGATGCCTCGACCCTCGCGCCCTTCGACTATTCCTCGATGCTCTACGGGCTCCTGATCGGCTGGGTGGCATTCGACGAGGTCCCGCCGCCCCTCGTGCTCGCGGGCGCGGCTGTGGTGATCGCGGCGGGGCTGCTGATCCTCTGGCGCGAGCGCCAGCTCGGGATCCTCGCCGAGCGGGCCCGTGCGCGCCCCGGCATGACGCCGCAGGGCTGAGCGTGCTGCGGCTCCGCGGCGGTTGACGTGGCGCTCGCTGCGGCGCACCTAAGGGCCATGCGCATCTACAAGGTTCTGACTGCCGAGGAGCACGACGCGCTCCATCGGCTGACCGAGATCCCCGGCTCGCCTGCCGACATCGCCGACGGGTTCGTGCATTTCTCCACCGCCGAGCAGCTCCCGGGCACGCTCGCCAAGCATTTCGCAGGCCAGGAGGGGCTCCGGCTCCTCGTGATCGAGAGCGAGGGGCTCGGCCAGGCGCTCGAATGGGAGCCGGCGCGGGGCGGCGATCTCTTCCCCCATCTCTACCGCGCGCTCAGGCTCGCGGATGTGGCGGCCGAGGCGGAGCTCGCGCTCGGTGCGGACGGGGTGCACAGGCTGCCCGACCCGCTGCCGTGAGGGCGCTGCTCGAGCGCGTCGGGATGGCGCTCCTGGCGCGCCTTGACCCGGAGCGCGCGCATGGGGTTGCGCTCTGGGCGCTCGGCGCAGGCCTCGGGCCCACGGGCGGGCCCATCACCTCGCCCCGGCTCCGGACGCGGCTTGCGGGGCTCGATCTGCCCAATCCGGTGGGGATCGCCGCGGGCTTCGACAAGAACGCCGTCGCGGTGCCCGCGCTCTTTCGCGCCGGGGCGGGGTTTGTCGAGGTCGGTGCCGTCACGCCGCGCCCGCAGGCGGGCAATCCCCGGCCAAGGCTCTTTCGGCTGCCGGAGCATGGCGCGGCGATCAACCGTTTCGGCTTCAACAATGACGGGATGGAGGCGATCCGGCCCAGGCTCGCGGCGGCGCGGGGCGCGGGGGTGGTCGGGGTCAATCTCGGCGCCAACAAGGACAGCGCGGATCGGGCCGGAGATTACGCCGCCGTGTTGACGCATCTCCACGAGGTGGCGGATTTCTTCACGCTCAACGTCTCTTCCCCCAACACCGAGCGGCTGCGCGAGCTGCAGGGGCCGGCGGCGCTCGAGGCACTGATCGCGCGGGTCTTCGAGGCGTCGGGTCGCCTGACGCCTGCGAAACCGGTCTTCCTCAAGATCGCGCCGGATCTCTCGGAGGACGACCTCGCCGCGATCGCCGGGATCGTGCGCGCCTCGCCGCTCGCCGGGATCATCGCCACCAACACCACCATCTCGCGAGACGGGGTCTCCGGTCCCCATGCGGCGGAGACGGGCGGGCTCTCCGGACGGCCGTTGCGCGCGCGGGCAACGGCGGTGGTGCGGCGGCTTGCGGAGCTCACCGAGGGCACTGTGCCGATCATCGGGGTGGGCGGGATCGCCTCGGCCGCGGATGCCTCAGAGAAGCTCAGCGCGGGCGCCACGGCCGTTCAACTTTATACGGGGCTGGCCTATGGAGGCATCGGCCTCCTGCGACGGATCATCCTCGGGCTCGACGGGGATCGGGCGGTCGTGGGGGGGCTGCCGGGCGCTCAGGCGACGGGAACCAGCTGACCCGTCGCCCTGGAGCGCTTCGCTCGGCAGGTCAGCGGGTGTATTCGAGCCCCACTGCCTCGCCGAACACTCGTCCGTCTTCATAAAAGACTATCAGGTCGCAGACGAGCCGACCATTTTCGCGGGCGCAGCTATAATCGCGCTGCGCAAGACGGAAAATCTGATCTTCCTGTCGGCATGCATCTTCCTGAAAGGGCACGGTGAACACGAGCCGCGCCTCCTCAATGCTCTGCACCTCCAGCATGCCGTTGCAGGAGCCTTTCACGATCCCCTGCTGTGGATCTTCAACCGCGTAATCCAGGTTGAAGCTGCCAGTTGTGTTGTTGTTGATACACACTGTCGAGAACACACTGTCGTCACTGTAATGCCAACATCCGGTCACGGGTTGGCCAAAGCTGGGGCCGCCAGACGCGATGCCGAGCGCGATCACGGCCCCAACGATATTCCATCTCATGGTGATCCCCGCCTGATATCCCTCACGCGCCGGGGATCGTAGTTCACTCCGCCTCCGAATACTAGTGATTGTACATATCGGCCGTCGCTTTGGCCTCGAGAGCCCGATATCGAAAGGCAAGAGTCGCCGTGCGATAGGCCATGTACAACCATAGCGACGCCCAAAGACCATGATTTCCAGTCGACATTGTAAGCAGCCAGCTCGTCGGCACGAAGAGCATGGCCGAGATCAGCATGGCGTTGCGCATGCCACGACCCTCGGCGGCGCCGATGAAGACGCCATCGAGCTGATAGGCAAAGACCGCGATCACCGGCAGGCAGGTGGCCCAGAGCGCATGGGCGAGTGCCGCCTCGCGCACCGCCTCCACATTCGTGAAGAGCTCGACGATCGGCACCCGGGCAAGGCTTGCTGCGAGCGCGAAGGCTCCCGCCAGCAGCGCGGCTGCGACGGTGCTGACGACCACTGCGCGCCGCAGTCGCGCCCGGTCCCGCGCCCCGAGCGACTGACCGACCAGTGTCTCGGCCGCCATCGCGAACCCGTCGAGCCCGTAGGCCGAAATGTGGATCAGCTGGAGCAGAACCCCGTTGGCCGCCAGCATCACATCGCCCTGGATCGAGCCGAGCCGCGCGAACCAGGCGAAGCTGCCGGTCAGGCAGATCGTGCGGATAAAGATGTCGCGGTTGAGCGCCACCACCTGGACGAGCTCGCCGGGATCGAGAACGCGGGTCCAATCGAGCCGCCATCCGGGGCTGAGCGTGGCAATCCGCCCGCGCGCGCGCCAGAGGCCGACGGCAAGCCCCGTATAGGCGGCGATCGCGGTGCCGAGCGCGATGCCCTCGACCCCCCAGCCGAGCCCGACGGCGAAGATCAGATTGAGGACGACGTTCACCACGGAGGTGACGAGCTGCAGCTCGAGCAACCGTCGGGGCAGCTCCTGGCCCGCGAACCAGCCGATGAGGGCATAGTTGGCAAGCTCCGCCGGCGCCCCCCAGAGCCGGATCCGGATATAGGCGGCGGCGAGCGCCTCGGCCTCTGCCGAGCCCTCGAAGAGCCAGAGCCCTGCCCGCGAGATCGGGCCGGCCAGGAGATTGAGCAGGAGCGCCAGCACCCCCGCGACGATCAGCGCGCGCACCAGCGTGTTGATCACGCGCCGGGTGTCGCCGCGCCCGAGCGCCTGCGCCGAGAGCCCTGACACCCCCATCTGCAAGAAGTTGAACGAGCTGAAGAAGAGCGTGATCACCGTCGCGCCGAGGGTGACTGCGGCCAGAAACACCGCCTCGCCCAGATTGCCGATGATCGCGGTGTCGATCGCACCCTGGAGCGGCACGGTGGCGTTGGAGATCACCACGGGCAGGGCGATCGCGGCGACCCTGCGATAGGTGATCTCGCGCGTCGCGGTCCCCGAAGGTCCCATGGTCGTGGACTTGGTCGGCTGGTCCATCGTCTCGGTCCGGGCTCAGTCCGGGCGGGCGAGGGCGGCCATCAGGTGACCACCGGGCTGAGGGCGAGCGGCTCGTGCTGCTTCTCGGTGGTCATCGGCGCCTCCTCAACCGATTGGGCGGAGCGATAGCACCCCCGATGCCAGCGTGCCATGGGCCGGCTCGGGCCGCGGGAAGGCCCGGGCCCGCCCGTCGGTCAGGCCTCGCCGGGGCTCAGAAAATTGCCGCGCAACATGGCGATCGGCCGGGAGCGCTCCTCCTGCCAGGCCTCGACATGGACATGGGCGACCCGCCGCCCGGATTTCTGCACGCGGGCGCGGGCGAAGGTCTCGCGTGGGCGGCCGGAGCGGAGGAAGTCGACCGTCACGTCGATCGTCTTCGGCAGCGGCGGGAACCGACCCTCGCGGATCGCCTCGGCGGCCTCTCCCCCGGCATCGAGGGCGGCCTCCGCGCGGTCCCAGGCGAGCTGCATGATCGCCGCGATCTCGAGGAAGGCGCCGATCGCCCCGCCGTGGAGCGCGGGCAGCAGCGGGTTGCCCACCAGGCGCTCGGCATAGGGCATGCGGGCCGTCAGCTCGTCGCCGAGGCGCTCGGCGCGCACGCCGAGAAAGCGGTTGTAGGGCACCGCCGCCAGCAGCTGCTCGAGCGCCGCGCCGAGCGCTGCCTCGCGGGCCAGCGGGTCCGGGGTGGATGGGGGGCGGGCCGGGCTCATGGCGCCCGCGTCAGGCTGAAGGCGCCTGCGGCCGTCGCGACCGGATCGTCGGGCTCGGAGTGGTAAGCGACCGCCCGGGCGAAGCCAATGGCGCGTGTCAACCGATAGCACTCGGCCCGGGCCCGGAGCTCCTCGCCCCGTGTCGCCGGGCGCATGTAGTCGATGCGGAGATCGAGGGTCGCGGTGGCAACGAGATCCGCGCCCACTGCCATCACTGCGATGCCGCAGGCCGTGTCGAGAAGTGCTGTCACCACCCCGCCATGCAGCACGCCGATCTCCGGATCGCCCACCAGATCCTCGCGCCAGGACACCGCGAGCGTGGCGACGCCCTCGCCCGCCTCCAGGAGCCGCATCCCGATCTCCCGGCTGTGCGGCAGACCGGCGAGCAGGCGGCCCTCTGGCCCGATCGGACCGCTGCCGCCCATCATCGCGGAGATGAGCGCATCCGCCCGCGTCGGTCGATCCGTTTCGCTGCCCATGGGCCCTGATCCTCCGCCGGTCCGGCTATCACGCAGGGCGGAGCCGCGCCAGACGCCATCCGCGATGGCGCTCGCATCGAGGTGACATCTGCGTCAACCCCGGTTGACGCGAGGGTCAGGCGGCTCCATGTGCGCGACCGGACAGCGCATCAGGCGCACACCTTCACGCGAGATGGAACATGGCAGACCGCAGCTACACGATCCGGGAACTCTGCGACGAGTTCGACGTCACGCCCCGCACCTTGCGGTTCTATGAACAGAAGGCCCTGCTCTCCCCGCACCGCCAGGGCCAGCGGCGGCTCTTCACCCCGCGCGACCGGGCCAGGCTGATCCTGATCCTGCGGGGCAAGCGCTTCGGCTTCTCGCTGGCCGAGATCAAGGAGCTGCTCGATCTCTACAACCGCGACGACGGCCAGCTCGCGCAGCTCTCGGCGACGCTCTCCGCCGCCAAGCGCCACCATGCCGAGCTGCGCGAGAAGCGTGACGATCTTGACGCTGCGATCGGCGAGCTCGAAGGCCAGATGGCCAAAATCGAGGAGATGCTGGCCTCGAAAATGCCGCGCGCCGCCGCAACATAAGTGTCTCCGACAGGAGGCCCGCCATGTACCCGTTCGACCCGCCGCTCGCGGACTATCGGTTCGTGTTCCACGAGGTGTTGAGGATCCACGAGCAGCACGGGATCGCCGGCTATGGCGATCTCACGCCCGACGTCACCGGCGCGATCATGGCCGAGGCCGGGCGCGTTGCGGCCGAGGCGCTGATGCCGGTCAACCGGGTCGGCGACACGCATGGCTGCACGCTCGAGAACGGTGTGGTGCGCACGCCACCCGGGTTCCGCGAGGCCTATGACGTGATGCGGGAGGGCGGCTGGCCCGGCCTCGAATGCGAAGAGGCGTACGGCGGGCAGGGGCTGCCCTCGCTGATGAGCCTCTCGATCGGCACCATGAAGTCCGGCTGCAACATGGCGATCATGATGTATCACGGGCTGACCCACGGTGCCTATTCGGCGATCCGCCTGCACGGGACCGAGGAGCAGAAGGCGATCTATCTGCCGAAGCTCGCGAGTGCCGAGTGGATGGGGACGATGAACCTGACCGAGCCGCAATGCGGCACGGATCTCGGCCTCGTGAAGACCCGCGCCGAGCCGGCCGAGGACACGACAGACGGGAGCTACCGGATCACCGGGCAGAAGATCTGGATCTCCTGCGGCGAGCACGATCTGGCGGAGAACATCGTCCATCTGGTGCTGGCGCGGCTGCCCGATGCGCCCGAGGGCACCAAGGGGCTCTCGCTCTTCGTCGTGCCAAAGTTCCTCCCCGCCCCGAACGGCGCGGCCAACGGGGCGCTCGGGGGGCGCAACGCCGTCCAGTGCACGGGCCTCGAGCGCAAGATGGGCATCCACGGCAACGCGACCTGCGCGATGGCCTATGACGGCGCCACCGGCTGGCTGGTGGGCGAACCGCACAAGGGCCTCCGCGCGATGTTCACGATGATGAACGAGGCGCGGCTGCTGGTCGGGATGCAGGGGCTCGGCCAGGCGATGGCGGCCTATCAGCAGGCCCGCGGATTTGCGCGCGAGCGGCTTCAGGGCCGCGCGGTGACCGGGGCCGAGAACCCCGACGGGCCGGCCGATCCGATCATCGTCCACCCGGATGTGCGGCGCATGCTGATGGAGATGCGCGCCTTCGTCGAGGGCGGCATGGCGCTGCTCGCATGGACCGCGATGCTCCAGGACGCCGAGCACCGCCACACGGACGAGGCCGAGCGCACCCGTGCCGGCGACATGGTGGCGCTGCTGACGCCGGTGGTGAAGGCGCATCTCACCGAAGAGGGCTTCCGGATCGCCACCGTCGCGCAGCAGATCTTCGGTGGCGCGGGCTATGTCGAGGACACCGGCATCAGCCAGATCGTGCGCGATGCGCGGATCGCCACCGTCTATGAGGGCACCACCGGGATCCAGGCGCTCGATCTTGTGGGCCGCAAGCTGCCGCTCAAGGGCGGCAAGCCGGTGATGGCGTTCTTCGAGGAGGTCAAGGCCTTTATCAAGGAGAGCGAGGCCGACCCGGAGCTCGCGCGCGACTTCCTCGGGCCCCTCAAGGCGGCCTCAAAGGATCTTCAGGCCGGCGCGATGTACTTCATGGAGGCGGGGATGAAGACCCCCAACGCTGCGCTCGCCGGCGCGACCGACTTCCTCCACCTCTTCGGCCATGTCGGCATGGGGCTCGTCTGGGCGCGCATGGCCAAGGCCGCGCGCGGCGCGATCGAGGCAGGCCAGGGCGAGCGCGCCTTCCACGACGCGAAGCTCGCCACCGGGCGCTTCTACATGGCGCGCGTGCTGCCGGCGACCGGGCTCCTGCTCGCCCGCATCACCTCGGGCCCCGAGCCGGTGATGGACCTCCCCGCCGAGGCGTTCTGAGAGCCGTGGCTAAGCGGCTCGAGAAACGGAAGCGCTTCCAGGCGAGCCTCACCGAGGACGCCTATGCCCGCCTCCGCGCGCTCAATGCCGAGTGGGGGCTCTCCAACAGTTATCTCCTGATCGTGCTGCTCGAACGGCTGGACGACTTCGCGGATGCGGATAAGCTCCGGGCAGCGTTCGAGGCGTTCGTCGCCGAGTACGGCGCGCCCGAGCGCAAGGGAGATCCGGATGGCTGAGTACCGTCTCCACTGCTTCGCCGAGGCGGGCAACGCCTACAAGGTCGCGCTGATGCTCGCGCTCACCCGCGCGGACTGGGAGCCCGTCGAGGTCGACGTGCCGGCCGGCGAGACCACCACGCCCGCCTTCCTCGCGCTCAACCCGATGGGCGAGGTGCCGGTCCTCGAGCATATCCGCGAGGGCGTCGCCGGCCCGCGACCGCCGGAGATCCTCAGCCAGTCGGGCGCGATCCTCGACTATCTCGCGATCGTGCTCGACGCCTTCGACCCCGGGCCCGAGAACGCCCGCGAGGCGCTGCGCTGGATCCTCTGGGAGAATTATGCGCTGACCTCCAAGCTCGCGCCCTGGCGCACGCGGCTCAATCTCGTGCCCGAGGCCGAGCGCAAGGCCGACGAGATCGCCTATCTCGCGCCCCGCGCGCAGGCCGCCCTCGGCGTGCTCGACCGCCATCTCGAGAACCGCGACTGGATCGCCGCCCCCTGGATGACGACGGCCGATCTCTCCTGCGCGGGCGAGATCTTCTACGAGGACCAGTTCCCCATCGACTGGGGGTCGGAGTACCCCGCCATCGTCGCCTGGCGCGAGCGCATCCGCGCGCTCGAGGGTTGGGCCCACCCCTATGACCTGATGCCAGGCCGCCAAGCGCCCGCCCCGGAGGCGACATGACCGAAGCCTATGTCTTTGACGCGATCCGCACGCCCAGGGGACGCGGCAAGGCCGATGGCGCGCTCCACGAGGTGACCTCGGTCGCGCTCTCGGCGGGCGTGCTCGAGGCGCTGCGCGCGCGCACCGGCCTCGACCCGGTTGAGGTGGAGGACGTGATCTGGGGCTGCGTCACGGGCGTGGGCGAGCAGGGCGGCAACATCGCCCGCGCCGCGGTGCTGGCGGCCGGCTGGGACGAGCGTGTGCCCGGGCTCCACATCAACCGCTTCTGCGCCTCGGGGCTCGAGGCGGTCAACCTCGCGGCCAACCAGGTGCGCGGCGGCGCGGGCGAGCTCTATGTCGCGGGCGGGGTCGAGATGATGAGCCGCGTGCCGATGGCCGCCGACGGCTTCCCGATGGCCGTCGACCCCGAGCTCGCCTTCCCCGGCCATTTCGTGCCCCAGGGGATCGCGGCCGATCTCATCGCCACCGAATACGGGTTTTCGCGCGACGACGTGGATGCCTTCGCGGTCGAGAGCCAGGCGCGCGCCGCCCGCGCCGCGGAGGAGGGGCGGCTCACCCGCTCCATCGTGCCCGTGCGCGACCGCAACGGCGTCGCGATCCTCGAGGCCGACGAGCATCCCCGCCCCGGCACCGACATGCAGGCGCTCGGGGCGCTCAAGCCCGCCTTCAAGCAGATCGGCGAGCAGATGCCGGGCTTCGACGCGGTCGCGCTGATGAAGTTCCCCCATCTCGAGCGGATCGATCATGTCCACCATGCGGGGAACTCCTCGGGGATCGTCGACGGTGCCGCAGCGGTTCTCGTCGGCTCGAAGGAGGCGGGCGAGCGGCTCGGCCTCGCGCCCCGCGCGCGGATCCGGGCCACCGCGCGCGTCGGCACCGACCCCACAATCATGCTGACCGGCCCCGTGCCTGCCACCGAAAAGGCGCTCACGGCCGCTGGGATGGAGATCGGCGACATCGACCTCATCGAGGTCAACGAGGCGTTCTCCTCGATCGTGCTGCGCTTCCAGCAGGCCTTCGACGCCGATCCGGCCCGCGTCAACGTCAATGGCGGCGCGATCGCCTATGGCCACCCGCTCGGCGCCACGGGGGCGATGATCCTCGGCACGCTGATCGACGAGCTGGAGCGGACCGGCAAGGCGACCGGCCTCGCCACCCTCTGCGTCGCCTCCGGTATGGGCGCCGCCACCATCCTGGAGCGCGTCTGATGCCGAAGATCGATATCCTCAATGCCCCGGTCACCGAGGGCTCGGACTATCCGGGCGAGCTGGCCGAGCCTTTTGCCGACCGGGTGCGACGCCGGCTCGGCGACGCGGCGGGGATCAAGACCTTTGGCGTCAACCTCACCACCCTGCCGCCCGGCGCGCGCTCGTCGCTTCGCCACTGGCACGAGGTGGAGGAGGAGATGGTCGTCGTCCTCGCCGGAGAGATCACGCTGATCGAGGAGGGCGCCGAGACCACCCTCGGGCCCGGCGACGCGGCGGGCTTCCCCGCCAATTCGGGCAATGGCCACTGCTTCGAGAACCGGGGCGAGACGCCGGCGGTCTATCTCGAGATCGGCACGCGCCCCAGCGAGGACCGCTGCCACTACAGCGAGCAGGATCTGATCGCCCATGATCGCGACGGGATGACCTGGTACACGCGCCGCGACGGCACGCCGGTCACAGACCCGAAGATCCGCTTCTGATGGGCGAGATCTTCCACCTCGCCGTCGAGGACGGCATCGCCACGATCACCTGGGACCTGCCGGGCGCGCGGATGAACGTGCTGACCGTCGAGGGCATCGCCGCGCTCGAGGCGGCCGTCGACCGCGTGCTCGCGGACCCGGAGATCCGCGGCGCGATCCTCACCTCGGCCAAGCCCGATTTCGCAGGCGGGATGGACCTCTCGGTGCTGGCGGGGCTCCGCGCGCGGGCCGAGGCGGAGGCCGAGCCGGCGGCGACGCTCCTCGGCTTCGTGCTCCAGCTCCACGCAGTCTTGCGCAAGATCGAGCGCGCGGGTGCCGATCCGAAGACCGGCAAGGGCGGCAAGCCATTCGTCTGGGCCTCGCCGGGGACAGCGATGGGGATCGGGCTTGAGATCGGCCTCGCCTGCCACCGCCGCATGGCGGCCGACAACGCCCGCGCCAAGATCGGCCTGCCGGAGATCAGGGTCGGCCTCTTCCCGGGGGCGGGCGGGACCACGCGGCTCAGCCGGATGCTCGGGCTGATGGCGGCGGCGCCGTTCCTCCTCGAGGGCCGCACGCCCGACCCCAAGGGCGCCAAGGCCGCGGGCCTGATCGATGCCGTCGTGGCACCCGAGAGCCTCCTCGCCGAGGCGCGCGCCTGGATCGAGGCGGCCGGCGAGGGCGCCGCGCGAAAACCCTGGGACAGCAAGGGCTGGACGATGCCGGGCGGCGGCCCCTACAGCCGCGAGGGGTTCGAGATCTTCCTCGGTGCCGCGGCGATGACCCATGGCAAGAGCCAGGGGGTCTATCCGGCCGCCCGCGCCGCGCTCTCGGCGATCTACGAGGGCGCGCTCGTGCCCTTCGACACCGCGATCCGGATCGAGGCGCGCCACTTCGTCTCGGTGCTGCTCGACCCGACGGCCGAGGCGATGATCCGCACGCTCTTCCTCGACAAGCAGGCGCTCGAGAAGGGCGCCGTGCGCCCTTCGGGCGAGCCCGACGCGCGCGTCGCGCGGCTCGGCGTGATCGGGGCGGGGATGATGGGCGCGGGCATCGCCGAGGTGGCGGCGCAGGCCGGCATCGAGGTCGTGCTGGTCGACCGCGACGAGGCCTCGGCCGCCGCGGGGCGTGCGCGGATCGAAGGCGCGCTCGGCGAGGCGGTCGCTAAGCGGCGCATGGCCGCCGAGGCCCGCGATGCGGCGCTCGCCCGGGTCACCGCGACGGCCGATTACGGCGCGCTCGCGGGCTGTGACCTGCTCGTCGAGGCGGTCTTCGAGGACGCACGCCTCAAGACCGATGTGCTCTCCCGCGCCGCCGCCGCCCTGCCCGAGACGGCCACCATCGCCACCAACCCCTCGACGCTGCCGATCACCGCTCTCGCGCGCGCCGGGCCGGAGCCGTCGCGCGCCATCGGGATCCACTTCTTCTCGCCGGTCTCGCGCATGATGCTCGTCGAGATCATCCGCGGGGCGGAGACCGGCCCCGCCGCGGTCGCCCGGGCGCTCGACTTCGTGCGCCAGCTCGGCAAGACGCCGATCGTCGTCAACGACGCCCGCTTCTTCTACGCCAATCGCTGCATCATCCCCTACATCAACGAGGGGCTCGAGATGGTGGTCGAGGGCATCCGCCCGGCGCTCGTCGAGAACGCCGCCAAGGCGCTCGGCATGCCGGTCGGCCCGCTGCAGCTCGTCGACGAGATCTCGCTCGAGCTCGGCCTCTCCATCGCCCGTGCGACCGCGGCCGGCATTGGCGAGAGCTATGCGCCGACAGGCGCGGACCGGCTGCTCGAGACGTTGGTCGAGCACCACGCCCGTCCGGGGCGCAAGGGCGGCGCCGGGCTCTACGACTATGACGAGCGGGGCCGGCGCGCGGGCCTCTGGCCCGGCCTCGCCGAGGTCTGGCCGGCCGCCGATCCCCAGCCGGCGCCGCAGGAGGTGCGCGAGCGGCTCCGGATGATCCAGGTGCTCGAGGCGGTCCGCGCGCTCGAGGAGGGCGTGCTCGACGCCGAGAGCGGGCCGCGCGAGGGCGATGTCGGTGCCATCCTCGGCTGGGGGTTCTGCCCGTGGTCGGGGGGCCCCTTCTCCTGGATCGACCGGGTGGGCGCCGCCGAGGCCGTCGCGCGGGCCGAGCGGCTGGCCGCCGCGCACGGGCCCCGCTTCGCGCCACCGGAGATGCTCCGTCGCGCCGCCGCCGAGGGGCGCCGCTTCCGCGCCACGCTCGCCGCGGTGGAAGAGCCCGCCGCCTGACGGTATCCTCCCGCGGGGTCCGCAGCCAGGAGAGACGCCATGGCCTATGTCGACGCCTTCGTCGCCGCCGTCCCCACGGCCAACCGCGACGCGTTCCGCGCCCATGCGCTCGTCTGGGCCGAGGCGTTTCGCCGCCACGGCGCGCTCCGCGTCTGCGAGTGCTGGGGCGAGGAGGTGCCCGATGGCGAGCTCACCTCGTTCCCCATGGCGGTCAAGAAGGCCGAGGAAGAGACCGTGGTCGTCTCCTGGATCGAATGGCCCGACAAGCCGACCCGCGACGCGGCCTTTTCCGCGCTGATGGAAGACGACGCGATGAAGCCGCATATGGACATGCCCTTCGACGGCAAGCGCATGGTGATGGGCGGCTTCGACCTCATCGTCTCGGTGTGACGGCGGTGGGGCCGATCCTCGTCTATTCCGACGGCGCAGAGGCGATCACAGCCGCCCTCGCCGCCCGCTTCCCCGACGAGCGGCTCCGCGCGGTCACAACCCCCGAGGGGCTCGACGCTGCCCTTGCCGAGGGCCCGGAGATCGCCTTCACCATCGGCTCGCGCGCCCTGCCGCGGCCGACCCATGGCCGCATCGTGGCGCATCCGACGATCCGCTGGTTCCATGTCGGCGGCTCGGGCACCGAGCATGTCGACGGCCGCTGGGACCCCGCCCGCACGACCGTGACCAACTCGGTCGGGGTGCTGGCGCCCTTCCTCGCCGAGACCTGCATCGGCGCGATCCTGGCGCTCAATCACGGGCTCCTCGCCTATCGTGCGCAACAGGCGCGGCGGGAGTGGCGGGAGATCCCGTTCCGTCCGCTGATGGGGCAGAGGCTCCTGGTGGTCGGGGCCGGCGCCATCGGGGGCGAGCTCAGCCGCCGGGCGGCCGCGATGGGCATGGAGGTGGTGGCGATCCGCCGCTCTGATGCGCCGGTGCCGGGTGCGGTCGAGGTGCTCCCGCCCGAAGCGCTCGCGGCGAGCCTCTCCGAGGCCGATGTGGTGAGCCTGCATCTGAGGCTCACGCCCGAGACCCGCGGGCTCTTCGATGCGGCGATGTTCGCGCGGATGAAGCCGGGCGCGCTGTTTCTCAATTCGGCGCGCGGGGGCCATGTGGTCGAGGCCGATCTTGCCGCAGCACTCCGCTCGGGCCATCTGGCCGGCGCCTGGCTCGATGTCTTCGAGACCGAGCCGCTGTCGGCCGAGAGCCCGCTCTGGGACCTGCCGACGCTCCTCGTCACCCCGCATACCGCCGATGGCGTGGTCGACTGGCAGGAGCGCTTCACCGCCCTCTTCGCCGACAACCTTACCGCCTGGCGGGCCGGCCGCCCGCTGACCAACCTCGTGGCGCCGAAGACCTAGAGAATCTACCGGCCAGACTGATCCGGCCTGGCGCCGAGAACATGCGCGTGTCCGGCGCCCGCGAGCGCGCGACCCGAACCCGCCGGGTCAGGCAGCGCGCGAGGGCCCGCGGCTCATTTGCCGGCATCCGGGTCGTTGCGCCGGCGTTCGGCATCGCGGCGCCGGCGTTCGTCGCCATCAAGTCGGAGCGCGCGGCGCTGCTGCTCGGTCAATGGCGGTCGGCCCTCGCGGCGATTGGCGCGCTCGGCCTCGCGGACCCGGCGGGCGCGGCGCTCGGCCTCCTGGCGCTCGCGCTCTTCGGCGCGCCAGATCGCATCGTTTCCGCGGCGGCGCTGGTCGTCCCTGGCGCGGGCCCGGGCGGTTTCCTCGCGCCGGGCGCGGTCCCGATCGCGCTGGCGCCGCGCCCGCTCCAGGGCCTCGCGCTCGCGCCGCTCTGCATTTTGGCGACCGGCCTGGTTGCGGCGCTGTTCGCCACGCTGTCGGGCGTCACGGTTGTTGCGTCGGCCATCACCGGAGCGCTGGCCTCTGCCCTCGCCCGCCTGACGGTTGCCGCGCCGGCCGTCGCCCGTCCGCTGGCCTCTGCCCTCGCCCGCTTGACGATTGCCGCGCCGGCCGTCGCCTGTGCGCTGGTCGCGGCCCCGACCGTCGCCTGCCTGACGGTTGCCGCGCCGGCCCTCACCCGCTTGACGATTGCCGCGGCGACCGTCGCCTGTGCGCTGGCCGCGGCCCCGACCGTCGCCTGCCTGGCGGTTGCCACGCCGGCCCTCGCCCGCCTGACGATTGTTGCGGCGACCGTCGCCTGTGCGTTGGCCCCGACCTCGACCGTCGCCGGCCTCGCGGTTGCCACGCCGCCCCTCGCCCGAGCGTTGACCGCGTCCGCCGCCATCGCCCCACCACTGGC
>CAYORO010000017.1:0-6965 GCA_964406355.1 uncultured Limibaculum sp. | reverse complement strand
CGCCGCCCCTCGCCCGAGCGTTGACCGCGTCCGCCGCCATCGCCCCACCACTGGCCGGGGAAGGGCCAGTCCTGTGCGACGCGCTGGCGGTCCCGGCCTGCCGCGGCACGGCCGCGCCCGTTATAGGTGTCATAGCGGTCCTGGTGGCCGCCGCCGCGATACCCAACCGCGCGCGGCCCGGGCCCCGGGGGCGCGCCGCGGTACCCGCCGCCAGAGACGGCGCCGTAGACCTCGATCCCGGGCTCGGGCGCGAGCCAGTAGCCCTCATCGTACCCATAGCCGGCAGAAGCGACCGCCCCGGTCGGCGGCGGAGCCCATCCATAGCCGTCCACTGCTGCCGGCGCGTAGCACCCGCCGAGGGCGAGCGCGCCCATGATCGCGGCCAACGCCGCCCTGATCCGCATCCATACCATGCCGTCGTCCTCCCTGACGGTTGCCAGGTCCAACGCCCAGATAGGGCCGCTCCGTCGGCCGCCGACCGCAGGTTCCCGACGCGTGAGCGGAAATCCGACATCCGGGGTTCGCTTCCGGTCGGTTTCTCCACATCGCGACCATGCCACGCTGCGTCGGTCTGAGCGAGCGGAGGAGCCAATGACCGTCCAGCCCCACGACCTTGCGGCCGTCCTGCGCCCTGTCGAGAGCGCGCAGGGCCTGCCGAATGCCTGCTACACCGATCCGGCCCATCTGATGCGGGAGCGGGACCGGCTGTTCGGCACGGGCTGGGCCGGCTTCGCCTTTGCCACCGACGCGCCGGAGCCCGGCGATGTGTGCCCGGTGAGCTTCCTCGGCCAGCCGCTGCTGCTTGCCCGCGATCTCGAGGGGCAGCTCAGGGTCTTCTACAATGTGTGCCGGCACCGGGGCATGATCCTGATCTCCGAGGCGCAGAAACTGCCGCGCGCGATCCGCTGCCCTTACCACTCCTGGTGCTACGAGCTCGACGGGCGGCTGCGCACCACGCCCCATGTGGGCGGGCCCGGGCGCAACCGGCACGACGCGATCGACCGGAGCGCGCTCGGCCTCGTCGAGGTGCGGAGCGAGGAGTGGCTCGGCGTCGTCTGGATCAATCTCGACGGGCAGGCCGCGCCGTTCCGCGACTATGCCGCGGAGCTCCTGGCACGCTGGCCGGGCTTCGACCGCCCGGTGCACGCGGCCGCCGACGGTGCCTTCGAGCTGACGGTGGCGGCCAACTGGAAGCTCACGGTCGAGAACTACTGCGAAAGCTACCACCTGCCCTGGGTGCATCCGGGGCTCAACAGCTACTCCCGGCTCGAGGATCACTACCATATCGAGGCGCCGGGCTTCTCGGGGCAGGGCACGACGGTCTATCGTCCGATGCTCGCCGAGGACGGGCGGCGCTTTCCGGAGATCGGGGGGCTCGAGGCGAAATGGGCCGAGGGCGCGGAATACGTCGCGCTCTATCCCAACGTGCTCCTCGGCATCCACAAGGACCACGGCTTCGCCATCCTGCTGATGCCCGACGGGCCGGAGCGAACGGTCGAGCGTGTCGGCATCTTCTATCTCGACGGCGACGTGCTGGGCGAGGGCTGGGCCGATATGCGGGCGGCCAACACGCGGATGTGGCGTGCGGTCTTCGAGGAGGACGTCTTCGTCGTCGAGGGCATGCAGCGCGGGCGCCATGCGGGCGGCTTCGACGGCGGGCGGTTCTCGCCGGCGATGGACAGCCCGACGCATCGCTTCCACGCCTGGGCGGCCGAGCGGCTGGCGCCCGCCTGAGGGGCGACGGCGTCACGCGAGGACGGCGTCACGCGAGTGTGTGCAAAGGGTGATAGAGCCTCCCGCCGGGCGAGGCGTGCAGCACGTCCCGCGGGGCGGTGAGAGGAGACGGGTCGGATGGACAAGATGGACACCAAGACGCTGGCGGCCGAAGCCTTCGGCACGTTCTGGCTCGTGCTCGGAGGGTGCGGAGCGGCGGTGCTGGCGGCGGGCGAGCCGGGCGTCGGCATCGGGTGGCTGGGCGTCTCCTTCGCCTTCGGCCTGACGGTGCTGACCATGGCCTATGCGGTCGGGCAGATCTCGGGCGGACATTTCAACCCCGCGGTCTCGGTCGGGCTCGCGGTGGCGGGCCGGTTCCCCTGGGCCAAGGTTGGCCCCTACACGCTGGCGCAGGTCGGCGGCGCCGTGGTCGCGGCGGCTGTGCTCTATGCCATCGCGACCGGCAATCCCGGCGACGAGGGCGTGGGCGGCTTCGCCTCCAACGGCTATGGCGAGCTCTCCCCGGGCGGCTATTCGGTGGGCGCGGCGTTCCTCACCGAGGTGGTGATGACGCTGGCCTTCCTCGTGATCATCCTCGGTGCGACGGCGACGACGGCCCCGGCGGGCTTCGCACCGATCGCGATCGGGCTCGGGCTGACGCTCATTCACCTGATCTCGATCCCGGTGACCAACACCTCGGTCAACCCGGCGCGCTCGACCGGCGTCGCTTTCTTCGCCGAGACCGGGGCGTTCGGCCAGCTCTGGCTGTTCTGGGTCGCCCCGGTGATCGGGGCGGCTCTCGGCGCCTATCTCTGGTGTGTCGTGACGGGCGAGGCCAAGCCGGTCTGGCCGTCGAAGCCCGGAAAGACCTCGGCCGAGTGAGCCGGATGAGCGGCGGGGGCGGCACGGGCGCAGGCGGCGATCTCGATCGGCGTCTCCTGGCCGCCCATGCTGCGGACGACCGGGCGGCCCTCGTCGCACTCTATGGCGAGGCCGCCGAGCGCGCCACCGACAGCGACGGCGCCGCCTTCTACCTCACCCACGCGTATGTGTTCGCGCTGGAGACCGGTAGCGACGAGGCCGACCGCCTGCATGCCCGCCTCCGCGCCCTCGGCTGCGAGGAGTGAGGCGCCGCGCCGGCCTTCACGCCGCCTCGGGCAACCGGGCGATGATCGTGAAGTTCTCGCGGAAATAGATCCGCGGATCGCCCTGATAGCCCGGCACGAAGAGCTGCATCACTGGCAGCAGCATCCAGGGCTGGAGGAGCGTGCCGACCACCGCGAGCAACCGCCGCAGCACCGCGTTCTGCACGCCGAAGCGCATCCGCGTGTCGAGCAGGATCTCGAACCCCTGGTCGAACAGCAGGTTCCGCACCCGGAGCGGTGTCGTCACGTAGTTGTGGGTGTAGTCCGACACCCAGAAGAGCAACCCGTGCGAGAGCACGTTGGGGCAGTTGACCACGCAGATCCCGCCCGGGCGCAGCACCGCCTTGACGCCGCCGACAAAGGCCACCGCCTCGCGGCGCGTGTCCTGATGCTCCAGCACATGAGAGAGGTAGACACAGTCGAACCGACGCCCGCCCAATGCGCCGATATCGCCGGGAAACTCCATCTCGAGGCACTCGACGCCCCGCTCGCGCAGGCTGGCGGCGAGCGGCGGCGAGCTCTCAATCGCGGCATAGGCGACGCCGCGGCCCAGCGCTTCGCGGGCGAAATCGCCGTTGCCGGGGCCGATCTCGAGGAGCGAGTAGGCCCCGTCCGGCTCGCCGGCGCGCGCCCGGGCGCGGGCGATATCCGCCAGATAGGTGCGCTCCACCCAGGCCTTGAGCTTGGCCCCGAGCGAGCTTTTCCGGCTGCGCTCGGCCCAGAAGGCATAGTGGGTTTCGGTGGTGTCCTTGGTCATGGTGCTCCGGTTTTGGCGTTAGAGGCTCGGCTTCGCGTCGCGGCGGCTCACTCTGCGGGGGCGTTGGCGGGCGGCGTCTCGCCGGCCTCGGCGCCGCCCGCCTCGTCGAGCGCCTCGGTTCGACCCGCCTCGCTCTCCGCGGCGAGCCGGAAGCCGACCGCATAGCGCACGATGTTGCGGACATAGTTGACCGGCTCCCGGCTGATCACCCGGGCCGCCGCGGTCTCGACATTGTCGAACCAGACATTCGGATCGGCCCCGTCCGCCTCCGCGCGCTCGCGCGCCTTGGCGATATTGGCCGGACCCGCATTGTAGGCGGCGAGCGCGAACAGCACCTGGTCGAAGGGCGCGATCTCGGCGTCGGAGAAGTACCGGTCGCGGATGAAGCGCAGGTATTTCAGGCCCGCCTCGATGTTGGGATCGGTCTCGTCGATGTCCGGGATAGCGACATTGGGGTCCTTGGCCGTCGTGGGCAGGACTTGCATGACACCGATCGCGCCGGCCTGCGAGCGCTCCGACTGGTCGAGCCGGCTCTCCTGGAAGCCCTGCGCCAGCACCATGGTCAGGTCGAAGCCGTAGGTCTCGGCATGGCGATCGGCGATTAACGCGATGTCGGCGAAGGTCTCTTCGGCGAGCACGCCCTCCAGATCGGCGAGCCGCTGGACCTGCGCGACGTAGCGCTTGTCGAGCATGTTGCCGAGCAGGGTGCCCGTCTTCGCCGTCGCCACGAAGCCGTTGAGCGCCTCGAGGAGCTTTGGCGCGTCCTTGCGCACGGCCCAGGCGATCTGCCCGCCCTCGTTCACTGTGATGTCCGGGTGCAGCACGATGTTCTCCAGCACCAGGGCCCACAGCTCGGCCTTGTGGCTGTCGACAATGATCGCCGGGAGGATGCCGGCCTCGACCATCTCCAGTAGGTCGAAATCCTCGAGCGCGTCATCCGCTGCCGTGACCGGGATCGGCGCCTTGCCCTCGGCCTCTCGTGCGGCGTTCAGCGCCTCGACATGGCCCCAGTAGCTCGAGACCGGCCGGAGATGGAGGCCGACCTCGACGAGATCGTCGAACCCGGAGATCTCGGGCGCCGCCGGCCCGGTGACAAGGATCTCGCTGATATCGCTGCGAATAGGGTCGGTGAAGGCGACGAACTCCTGGCGCGCCTCGGTGACGGTGAGATTGGCGTCGAGCACGTCGACCCGGCCCTCGATCAGGAACGGGATCATCCGGTCGCGGGGAAGCGGCAGGAGGGCGACGCGCACATGGCTGCCGAGCGCCTCCTCGAGATGGGTTTCGAGTTCGCGCGCCCGATCCACCGAGATCCCGATCAGCTTGCCGTCGTCGAAGGCCAGCGAGAGCGGGTTGTGCGGCACCGCCATGCGAAGGATCTGCCGCTCGGCGATCTCGTCGAGATCGCTCTGCCGCGGCTCCAGGACCTCCCGCAGCACGATCTCGGTGTCGTCCTCCGAGGCGACGACCGCCGAGGGCGCGATCATGGCGAGCAGGGCGACGAGCGCCCATCGGGCGATGTGGCAGACGGATGTCATGACGCGAACTCCGGTCGGGACGCCCATGGCGTCAGCGGCTCTTGGTGGCAGTGGCCGAGGTTACCCCATGCCCGTGACCGACGCGCGACAGGACGGGTCGCCGGACCGGGGAGGCGCGCACCGGTCGCATTGCACTGCGGCGACATGACCCCCAGCTGCCACGCGGGACAACAACCGGGAGCCTCCGATGCGCCATCGCGATCACGCGCGCAGCCTCCTGAGGGGGGCGGTGGACCTCATCCATCTGCTGCAGTTGCCGCTCTTCCTCGGGCTCCTGATGGCGCTCGTGCTGTTCGGCGCGACGTTCTTCTGGTCGATCGTCGAGGGCGTGCTCAAGGGCGATTTCCTCGACCGCAGCGCCGCGATCCTGTTGGTGCTCGATCTGCTGGACATGGTCTTCATCGCCAATCTGATCGTCACGGTGATGGTGAGCGGTTACCAGGCCTATTTCGCAGGCGCCATCGATCCGGACAACGACGACGATCTGGCCCGGCGCGACAGCTTCGCCCGGGTCAAGGCGCGGATCGCGGCGACGCTGGTGATCATCTCGGGGATCCATCTGGTGCACGAGCTGCTGGCCGAGGACATCGCCTCACCGCTCGATCTCGCGGTGCTGGCGGGCGTGCATCTGGTGCTGCTGCTGACCGCGGCCGTGCTGGCGCTCCTGGCGCGCGTCGACGACGACAGCGGCCCGGGCCGGTCGGGCAGGGAGTAGATGCCGCGTCATCCAAGGGGTCACGCCCGCGCCTTGCGGCGGTTTTGTCGGAAACGTCGCGCGGGGCGACGCCTATCGCCGGACCCTTGCCCTCGGCCGCCGCTCTATTGGAGGCTCTGACAATCGGGAGATCGCCATGCAGGACACCGCGCGCGTCGTCGTCATCGGAGGAGGCGTCGTCGGCTGCTCCGTCCTCTATCATCTGGCCCGCGCGGGCTGGACCGACGTGATGCTGCTGGAGCGTTCTGAGCTCACCTCGGGCTCCACCTGGCACGCAGCCGGCGGCTGCCACACGATCAACGGCGATCCCAACGTCGCGAAGCTCCAGAAATACACCATCGACCTCTATCGCGAGATCGAGGAGCTCTCGGGCCAGTCGACCGGCTTTCACATGACCGGCGGCGTGATGCTCGCCTCGACGCCCGAGCGCTTCGACTGGCTGAAGGGCCTCGTCGCCAAGGGCCGCTATCAAGGGATCGAGGCGGAGATCATCACGCCCGAGGAAGCCCAAGAGCTGATGCCGATCCTGGACCCCAAATGCTTTGTGGGCGCGGTCAAGACGGTGGTCGACGGGCATCTCGACCCCTCGGGCGTGACCCATGCCTATGCGAAATCGGCCAAGACGCTCGGCGCCGCGGTGCACACCCACACGCGCGTCACGGGGCTGACCCGCACGCGGGGCAACGGCGTGGCGGCGGGCTGGATCGTGCACACCGACAAGGGCGACGTCCGGGCCGAGCATGTGGTCAATGCCGGCGGGCTCTGGGCGCGCGAGGTCGGCCGCATGGTCGGGCTCGAGCTGCCGGTGCTCGCGATGGAGCACATGTATCTCCTCACCGAGGACATGCCCGAGGTCGCCGAGATCAACGCCAAGACCGGCAAGGAGGTGATCCACGCGGTCGATTTCGACGGCGAGCTCTATCTCCGCCAGGAGCGCGGCGGGATGCTGATGGGCACCTACGAGAAGGCCTGCGTGCCCTGGTCGGAGCGCGAGACGCCCTGGGAGTTCGGCCACGAGCTGCTGCAGCCGGATATCGACCGGATCGCGCCCTCGCTCGAGGTCGGCTTCGAGCACTTCCCCGCCTTCCAGACCGCCG
>CAYORO010000016.1:0-30150 GCA_964406355.1 uncultured Limibaculum sp. | reverse complement strand
AGATAGAAGGTCTTGGCACCCTTGGTCTGGTTGACCCAGTCGAGCCCGGCGATGATCTGCTGTGTCGCCTCCTGGCCGGTGTAGATCACGTTGGGCGACTGCTCGAGGCCCTCATAGAACGTCGGGTAGTAGAGGAAGCCGTTGAACTGCTCGAAGACCGGCAGCACCGCCTTGCGGCTGGCCGAGGTCCAGCAGCCCATCACGGAGGCCACCTTGTCGGCCTGAAGGAGCTTGCGCGACTTCTCGGCGAAGGTCGGCCAGTCCGACGCGCCGTCTTCCTGGATGTATTCGATCTTGCGGCCGAGCACGCCGCCCATCTCGTTGATCTGGGAGATCGCGAGCTTCTCGGCCTGCACCGAGCCGGTCTCCGAGATCGCCATGGTGCCGGTGATCGAGTGCAGGATGCCGATCGTCACGGTGTCGTCGGTGACCGCGAGGCCGGTGGTGTTCACCTCCGCCGTCGGAAAGTCCGATGCCCGCGCCGGGCGCGGCGTGAAGAGCGACGCGGTCAGCGCGGCGCCCGAGAGGCCCATCATCACGCCGCGGCGGGTCGGCCGCTCGAACTGGGCGGGCAGGCGCGGGCCTTTGCGGTTCGGGTCGTTGGCGTCCTCGGTCATTCTCCGATCCTCTCTGCTGGACAGCTTGTCGCTGCGCCTCTGCGTCGCATTGCGACCTGGCGCTTTCTCTAAGCGGGAGGATCGTCGCGTTGTGCGGTGCAAGGAATACGCAGAATTGCGTATCGCCCTGCGCAATTCGTTCCGGCAAGATACGAAGGTGGACAGAGAAGGCTGATCGAAGGCCTCTGAACGCCACTTCCGGGAGGGACGCTTGTCCAGGATCGGCGGGCCGTGCCCGTCGGTCGGGCGTGTTGCCGACGACGAGGTGCCGGACGCGTGTATGACCCGACTTGAGCAGATGGGTGAGAGGAAGCGAACCTACAATCAGTGGGTCGCGAACGAGACCCTCGAGGACTTCGCGCTCCGCTTCACGGCGCGACGTGCCCGGAAGTGGTCGCCCGGGCGCGTGGCCAACACTGCCCTCGGATCGATCTCCTTTCTTGCGCTCGAAGCGATCGGCGGCGCGGTGACGCTGTCCTACGGGTTCGACAACGCGGTGCTCGCGATCCTCGTCGTCGGCGTCGTCTTGTTCGTCACGGCGCTGCCGATCAGCTACCACGCGGCCACGGCCGGCGTGGACATCGACCTCCTCACGCGGGGTGCGGGGTTCGGCTATATCGGCTCGACGATCACCTCGCTGATCTACGCGTCCTTCACCTTCATCTTCTTCGCCCTCGAGGCGGCGATCCTGTCGCTGGCGCTGGAGTTCTGCTTCGGGGTGCCGCTGGAGATCGGCTATCTGCTCAACGCGCTGATCGTGATCCCGCTGGTGACGCACGGGTTCAAGCGGATCGGCGCCTTCCAGAAATGGACACAGCCGGTCTGGATCGGGTTGCAGATCCTGCCCTTCCTCCTGCTCCTCTGGTCGGGCAGCGATCTTCAGCCGTGGCTCGAGCATGAGGGGCGGCTCTCGGCTGGCGGGGTCGACCTGCTGCCCTTCGCCCTCGCCTCGGCGGTGATCTTCTCGCTCGCGGCGCAGATCGGCGAGCAGGTGGATTTCCTGCGCTTCCTCCCCGAGCCGACAACCGCGCGGGAGCGGGTGCGGTGGTGGGCGGCGCTTGTCGCGGCCGGTCCCGGCTGGGCCGTGATCGGCACGCTGAAGATGCTCGCGGGGTCGCTCCTCGCAGTGCTCGCGCTCGAGGCCGGCGTCGACCCCTCTCACGCCGCCGAGCCGACGCAGATGTACTTCACCGCCTTCTCGAGCGCCCTGCCCTGGGAGGGCGTGGCCCTGGTGCTCACCGGCATCTTCGTGATCATCTGCCAGCTCAAGATCAACGTGACCAACGCCTATGCGGGCTCGATCGCCTGGTCGAACTTCTTCTCGCGGCTGACGCACAGCCATCCGGGCCGGGTGGTCTGGCTCGTCTTCAACGTGCTGATCGCGCTGATGCTGATGGAGTTCGGCGTCTTCGGCGCGCTCGAGAACACGCTCGGCCTCTACGCCCATGTGGCGGTCGCCTGGGTGGGCGCGCTCTTCGCCGATCTGGTGATCAACAAGCCGCTCGGCCTCAGCCCGAGCCGGATCGAGTTCCGCCGCGGCTATCTGTACGACATCAACCCGGTGGGCGCGGGCGCCATGGCGCTGTCGGTGGCGGTGTCGCTGGGCTGCTTTCTCGGCGCCTTCGGGCCGCTGGCCGAGGCGCTCTCCTCCTTCGTCGCGCTCGGCATCGCGCTCGTGGCGGCGCCGCTGATCGCCTGGGCGACGGGCGGGCGCTATTATCTGGCGCGCACGCCCAAAGAGCTCGACGGGCCTGCCGCCTGCGATCTCTGCGGCCATGGCTTCGATGCCGAGGACATGGTCCAATGCCCGTTCCATGAGGCGTGGATCTGCTCGCTCTGCTGCTCGCTGGATGCGCGCTGCGGCGACCGGTGCAAGCCGGCGGATGGCGCGTTGCAGAGCCTCGCCGACTGGACCGTGCGCCAGATGCCCGACTGGTCGCGCAGCTTCCTGAATGTGCGATCCGGGCTCTTCCTCGGCATCCTGATCGGCTTTCTGGGCGTGATCGGTGCAGGGTTCCTCCTGATCCACCAGCAGGTCGCCCTGACCCAGCCGAGCGGGTCCGAGGCGCTCGAGCGCGGGCTCGTGATGGCCTTCTCGATGCTCGTCCTCGTCGTCGGCATCGCGACCTGGCTGCATGTGCTCGCGGTCGAGAGCCGCATTCGCGCGCTCAACGAAGCCGAGCGCCAGACCGCGCGGCTCGTCGACGAGATCGCGGCCCATGAGCGGACCGATGCCGAACTGCAAAGGGCCAAGGACGATGCCGTGGCCGCCAACGAAGCCAAGAGCCGCTATGTCGTCGGCCTCAGCCATGAGCTGCGCACGCCGCTCAACGCCATCCTCGGCTATGCCCAGCTCCTCGACAGCGATCCGACGATCCCGCAGCACCGCCAATCCGGGGTCGGCGTCATTCGCCGCTCGGCGGAGCATCTCGGCGGCCTGATCGAGGGCCTGCTCGACATCAGCCGGATCGAAGCGGGCCGGCTCGAGGTCTACCGCGATCTCATCCGGTTCCGCGACTGCCTCGACCACATCACCGCGATCTTCCGCATGGAGGCGGCCGAAAAGGGGCTGAGCTTCGTCACGCGCTTCTCCCCGGTGTTGCCCCATTCGGTCTATGGCGACGAGAAGCGGCTCCGCCAGATCCTGATGAACCTGCTCTCCAACGCCGTGCGATACACGGATGCGGGGTCGGTGACCTTCAGCGTCCGCTATGCCAGCGACACGGCGATCATCGAGGTCGCGGACACCGGCCGCGGGATCCCCGAGGAGAAGCGCGAGCTGATCTTCCGGCCCTTCGAGCGCATCGAGGATCCGAAGGCCCCCGTGCCAGGCACGGGGCTCGGGCTCACGATCACCAAGCTGCTGAGCGAAATGCTTGGCGGCGAGCTCACCTTCTCGAGCGTTCCCGGCGAGGGCAGCACGTTCCGCGTGCGCCTGCGCCTGCCGCGATCCGTCGAGGGCGCGCCGATCGACGATGCGGAGAGCCGACAAGTGCGCGGCTATCTCGGTCCGCGCCGACGGATCTTCGTCGTCGACGACAATGCCGAGCACCGGCGGCTCGTCGGCGATATCCTCTCTCCGCTCGGCTTCGAGGTCAGCTTCGCCGAAGCGGCCGAGGCGGCCGAGGCCATGCTCCCGCGCCTGGCCCCCGACCTCATCATCCTAGATGTGGCGATGCCTGGCACCGACGGATGGACGCTGCTCGGCCGTCTGCGCCAGCAGCACGGGATCAAGGCGCCGGTCTTCATGATCTCGGCGCATGCCTTCGACAAGGCGCGCCACAACGTGCCCGAGCGCCTGCATGACGAGTTCATCACCAAGCCGATCCGCGTGGAGGATCTGCTCGCGCGGATCGCGCGGCGGCTGGCCATCACCTGGACCTATGAGGTGGAGGAGGCCACCGCGCCTGAACCGCTGCCGGTGTCGGCGTCTGCTCCCCAGCGCCCGCCCGCCCATGCGCTCGCCGATCTGCGGGCGGCGGTGGAGATCCACCACGCCGCGGCCGCGGCCGCAGCCCTCGATGCGCTGTCCGAGGCCAACGGTTCCTGGGCCCCCTTCGTGGCGACGGCCCGCACGCATCTCGCAGAGTATGACTTCGAGAGCCTGCACCGCCTGGTCGATCCCTCGGAGGCCAGGGCATGAGCGCGATGGGAGCCGCACGGGAGATCGTCCTGCTGGTCGACGACAGCCCCGAGACGCTGGCGATGCTGACCGAGGCGCTGGAGCAGGCCGGCCTCACCGTGCTCGTCGCGCGCGACGGCACCACGGCACTCGGGCTTCTCGAGAGGGTGGCGCCGGACGCGGTCCTGCTCGACGCCATCATGCCCGGCATCGACGGCTTCGAGACCTGCCGGCGCCTCAAGGGCGACACGCGCTTTGCCGACACGCCGGTGATTTTCATGACCGGGCTCAGCGACAGCTCCGACGTGGTCCGGGGTCTCGCGGCCGGCGGCGTCGACTATGTGACGAAGCCCGTCGACTGCGAGGCGCTGGTCGCCAGGATCTCCGTCCATGTGGCCAATGCGCGGATCATCTCGGAGGCGCGGACAGCGCTCGATGTCGCCGGGCGCGCGGTGCTGGCGGTCGATGACGAGGGGCGGGTGCAATGGGCCTCGCCGCGGGCGACGGCGCTCGCCAGCGAGCTGCTCGGGACCGCCGGGGGCGAGGATCTCTCGGGCTTCGGGATCGGGCGCTGGATCGGTCAGAACCGAACACGCCCGGTCTCAGAGATCCCGCCGCTTCGGATCGGAGAGGCCGAGAGCCGGGGGATCGCATTCACCTATCTCACGCGGACCGCGAAGGGCGCGCACCTGCTCCGCGTCACATCCACCGCCGAGGCGTCTCCGGCGAAGCAGCTCAGCCGCCGGTTCGGTCTGACGCCGCGCGAGGGCGAGGTTCTCGCATGGCTGGCGAGCGGCAAGTCCAACCGCGACATCGCGGCGATCCTGTCGCTCAGCCCACGCACGGTGCCGAAGCACCTCGAACAGATCTACACCAAGCTCGGCGTCGACAATCGAACCTCGGCCGTGGCGATCGCGCTCAAGGGCCTCGAGGACTAGAGCGCTGTCAGACCTGATGGGGTCAGGTCGCGCGCTCTAGCACTAGCATTGATCGCGTTTTCCAGACACCAGCCTGAGTCAGTCTGGTCGGAAAACGCTCTAGGGCACGCTCCGCGGCCCGTCACCCGCGCTGCCGGCGCGCCCTTACCGGACGACGAACACCGATATGCTGGCATGGGAGGCCAGATATCCCGCATTCGAGGCGAAGACCCGGTCTGCAAGGCCCGGCACATGGCTGGCCATGACGACCAGATCGGCCCCGAGCGCCTCGGCGGCCCGCTCCAGCGCATCGTCGAGGTCGATGGTGATGTCGTGGCTGACCTCCGAATGGGTCCCGAAGGTGGTCCCGAGCGCCTCGGACCGCTCCTTGGCGAAGCTCGCGAGTTTCTCTGCAAACGCGTCGGGGGTGGGGGCAACCTCGGTGGGCGAGGATTGCGTGACGCCGACGAGCGTCACCTGCGCGCCGTATTGCTTGGCAATTCCCGCTGCAACGCCGAGCGATTTCTCGACCTTGTCGACGTGCCCGAGGTCCACCGGCACCATGATCTTGGCAAACATTCTGTCCTCCCTTTTCTAGCCTTCGAACCTCGCATGTGAGCGGCCATGGCGATTTGCGCTCAATCAAATTGTTCGATCGCGCCTGCGCTCTCTTGACACGGGTCAAGTCCCTGCGAACGCCGGCAAATAGGCTTTGACAACCACCGATATTGCCTTGAGCATACCCTGATAATTCGGACGACAAGGTCAAAAAGATGGGAGGGCCCAGGGCTATGGCGACATCGGAAAATCCCCCCGATTCCGAGAGGGGGCGAATCGAGTACACTACTGACTACAAGATGGGGCAGGACAACATCCGCCCGCTCGGACTGGACATCCACAATCCGGTCTTCGTGATCTCGAGCCTCGTGATCTTCGGCTTCGTGCTGCTGGCGCTGGCCAATCAGGAGGCCTCGGCCGAGTTCTTCGGCTGGCTGCGGCCCTGGCTGACCAGCACCTTCGACTGGTTCCTGGTGCTCTCGGTCAACGTGATGACGCTGTTCTGCCTGGTGCTGATCGTGCTGCCCGTTGGGTCGGTCCGGATCGGCGGCAAGGACGCGAAGCCCGACTACTCCTATCCCGGCTGGATCGCGATGATGTTCGCGGCCGGCATCGGCATCGGCCTCTTGTTCTTCGGCGTGCTGGAGCCCGTGTACTACAGCTTCTCCGAGGGCGGGAATGCGAGCCCGCTCGGGATCGACGCCAGCCAGCCCGGCAACGAGTATATCGGCATCGTCGGCACCATCCACCACTGGGGGCTCGAGGGCTGGGCCGTCTACGCGGTGGTCGGGCTCAGCCTCGCGATCTTCTGCTACAATCTGGGCCTGCCGCTGACGCTGCGCTCGGCCTTCTACCCGATCCTCGGCGAGCGGGTCTGGGGCTGGTGGGGCCACGGCATCGACACGCTCGCGGTCTTCGCGACGCTCTTCGGGCTCACCACCTCCCTCGGCCTCGGAGCGCAGCAGGTGGCGGCAGGGCTCTATGAGGTTGCCGGGATCGAGCCCAGCAACACTGTCGTCGTGCTCCTGATCATCGGCATCACCGCGATCGCGCTCGGCTCCGTCCTTCTCGGGATGGACAAGGGCGTGAAGCGGCTCTCCGAGATCAATATGGTGATGGCCGTCGTGCTCTTCCTGTTCGTGATGATCATGACCGGCGCGGTCACCGCAATCACCCGCTATGTCAGCGTGATGACCGACTACGTGCTGATGCTGCCGGCGTTGTCGAACCCGTTCGGGCGTGAGGATACGAGCTACTTCCACGGCTGGACGACCTTCTACTGGGCCTGGTGGATCGCATGGTCGCCCTTTGTCGGCATGTTCATTGCCCGCATCTCGCGTGGGCGGACGGTGCGTGAGTTCGTGATCTGCGCGCTGATTGCGCCGACCATGGTCTGCGCGCTCTGGATGTCGACCTTCGGCGGTGCGGCGATCGATATGCTGAACGCGGGGGGCGCCGAGGGTGTCCGCGCGACGGTGATCGACAGCTATGCGCCGGAGGGCGCGCTGTTCGGCTTCCTGAGGGAGCTGCCGCTCTACTCGATCGTGGCGCCGATCTCGCTGGTGCTGATCGTGATCTTCTTCGTCACCTCGTCCGACAGCGGCTCGCTGGTGATCGACACGATCACCGCCGGCGGCAAGATGGACGCGCCGGTGGTGCAGCGGATCTTCTGGTGCACGCTCGAGGGGCTGGTGGCGATCGCGCTGCTGCTCGGCGGCGGGCTCTCGGCGCTGCAGGGGGCCGCGGTGTCGACCGGCATCCCCTTCACGCTGGTGGTGCTGGTCATGTGCTACTGCCTGTGGCTCGCGCTGCGCTCGGAGCGGGCGAAGCTCTGACACCATCCAACCGCTGGGCCCCTTGTGGGCCCGGCGGCACGCCGGTCCCCGGTGCCTTGGCCCGGAGGAGCCGTTGCGGGCCCGGACCGATCGAGGTCTCCGTCTGGTCGAGCCCGATCGAGGTCCCGGTCCGGTCGGATGGCCTCGATCCCACCCGAACGGGTGGGACGCGGTCCCCCCACTCGATCTGCGAATCCCGCCATCCGGCAGAGGCGCGCGCCTCTATGCGCTGTCATCCTCCTCAGTCAAGGATCGGGCCGTCAGATGCCCGGACACGACGACCACCCACGGAGGACCCCCAGATGGATATCCACGAATACCAGGCGAAGGAGCTCTTGGCCCGGCTCGGCGTGCCGGTGCCGAAGGGCGGGCTTGCCTACAGCCCCGAGCAGGCCGGCTACCGGGCGCAGGAGATCGGCGGCGACCGCTGGGTGGTCAAGGCGCAGGTCCATTCGGGCGGGCGGGGCGAGGCCGGCGGCATCCGCCTCTGCACCTCCGACCACGAGGTGCGCGACTTTGCGGCCGGGCTCTTCGGGCGCCGCCTGGTGACGCGCCAGACCGGCGCTCAGGGCAAGCTGATCGGGCGCATCTGGATCGAGGAGGCCGCCGACATCGCGGCCGAGCTCTATTTCGGCCTGGTGCTCGACCGGAAGACCGAGCGGGTGATGGTCGTGGCCTCGGCCGCCGGCGGCATGGAGATCGAGGAGCTCTCCCATGAGCGCCCGGAGAGCCTGATCCGCCAGGTGATCGAGCCGGCCGTCGGCTATCTCGACTTTCAGGCGCGCGAGCTCGCCTTCGGCCTCGGCCTCGATCCCGCGACGATCCCCGAGGCGGTCAAGATCTTCCGCGCCTGCTACCGCGCCTTCCGCGACCTCGATGCCAGCATGGTCGAGATCAACCCGCTCGTGGTCACCGGCGACGGCCGCTTGGTCGCGCTCGACGCGAAGATGAGCTTCGACGACAATGCGCTGTTCCGGCGGCCGCGGATCGCCGAGCTCCGCGATATGAGCCAGGAGGATCCGCGCGAGGCGCGCGCGGGCGATCGCGGCCTCGCCTATGTGGCGCTCGACGGCAATATCGGCTGCATGATCAACGGCGCCGGCCTCGCCATGGCCACGCTCGACATGATCAAGCTCGCGGGAGGGGAGCCGGCCAACTTCCTCGATATCGGCGGCGGCGCCTCGCCGGAGCGCGTGCTCTCGGCCTTCCGGCTGGTGCTCGACGACAAGAAGGTGGAGGCGGTCCTCGTCAACATCTTCGCCGGGATCAACCGCTGCGACTGGGTCGCCGAGGGCGTGGTGCAGGCGTTCCACAAGGCCGAGATCAAGGTGCCGGTCGTCGTCCGCCTCTCGGGCACCAATGTCGAGGAGGGCCGACGCATCATCGCCGAGTCCGGGCTCCCGATCATCACCGCCGACACCCTTGCCGAGGCCGCCCAGAAGGCGGTGGCCGCGCTTCCCGCCAAGGCCGCCTGAGGAGGACCGACAGTTGAGCATCCTGATCGACGAGACCACGCCCGTGATCATCCAGGGCATGTCGGGCCGCATCGGCCGCTTCCATGGCGAGGAGATGATCGCCTATGGCACCAACGTTGTCGGCGGCGTGACGCCGGGCAAGGGCGGCACCACCGTCTGCGACCGGCCGGTCTTCAACACCGTGCGGGGCGCGGTCGAGGAGACCGGCGCGACCGCCTCGATCGTCTTCGTGCCGCCCCCCTTCGCGGCGGACGCGATCATGGAGGCGGCCGATGCCGGCATCCGCTACTGTGTCTGCATCACCGACGGTATCCCGGTGCAGGACCTGATGCAGGTGAAGCGCTACATGCGCCGCTACCCGCGCGAGCGGCGGATGCGGCTCACGGGGCCCAACTGCGCCGGCACCATCACGCCCGGCAAGGCGATGATGGGCATCATGCCGGGCCATATCTACATGCCCGGCGTGGTCGGCGTGGTCGGCCGCTCGGGGACGCTCGGCTACGAGGCCGCCAGCCAGATGAAGGCGCTCGGGATCGGGGTCTCGACCTCGGTCGGCATCGGTGGCGACCCGATCAACGGCTCGTCCTTCCGCGACATCCTCGAGCTCTTCGAGGCCGACCCCGAGACCAAGGCCGTGATGATGATCGGCGAGATCGGCGGGCCGCAGGAGGCCGAGGCCGCGGCGTTTGCCCGCGACCACATGACCAAGCCGGTCGTGGCCTATGTCGCCGGGCTCTCCGCACCCAAGGGCCGCAAGATGGGCCATGCCGGGGCGATCATCTCGGCCTTCGGCGAGAGCGCGCAGGAGAAGGTCGTGATCCTCGAGGAGGCGGGCGTGACGGTGGCGCCCAACCCCTCGGCGATGGGCGAGACCGTGGCGCGCGTGCTCGACCGCGTCGGCGTCGCCGCCTGAGGAGGGAGCCCGAGCCATGACCGTCACCGACGAGCCCCGCCGCCCCGCGAGCGGGCGCGCAGATCCGCCCGCCGCGCTCTATCGCGGGGGCGAGGAGCTCGTCGAGCTCGTCACCGGCGTGCTCGAGGGCACCCTGGCGGTCCACGAGCCCGGCCTCCGCGGGCTGATCGCCCGCGCGCCCGCCTTGCCCGACGGCGATCCCCGGGCGCTGGTCAAGGCGCTCCAGGCTGTCGGGATCCACTTCCAGCTGGTCGCGATCGCGGAGCAAACCGCGGCGCTCCGCCGCCGCCGCGCCGCCGAGGCGAGCGGCGGTCCGGATGTGGTGATCGGCCTCTTCGCCCACGCGCTCAAGGACGTGATGGCGGCGGGCGTCGACCCCGCGGCGGTCGAGACCGCGCTCGCGGAGTTCCGCGTGGTGCCGACGCTCACCGCCCATCCGACCGAGGCGAAGCGCGTGACGGTGCTGGAGGCGCATCGGCGGATCTACCGGCGCCTCCTCGAGCTCGAGACCGCAGCGAGCGTCCCGCGCGAGCGCGAGGCGGTGATCGAGGCGATCCGGGCCGAGGTCGAGATCCTCTGGATGACCGGGGAGCTGCGCCTCGCCCAGCCGCGGCTCACCGACGAGGTGGCCTGGGGGCTCCACTTCTTCAACGAGACGCTCTTCGATGCGGCCACCGCCTGCTACGAGCAGCTCGAGGCGGCGATCCGGCGCCATTCGGACCGCGACGCGCTCGATGGCCGCCCCGTCGCCGTCCCGGCCTTCCTCCGCTTCGCCTCCTGGATCGGCGGCGACCGCGACGGCAACCCCAAGGTCACGACGGCGGTCACGCGCCAGACGCTCGCCCGGCTCCGGCGCAATGCGATCGAGCGCTATCGCGGGCGGATCGCCGGCCTCTTGCCCCGGCTCAGCATCTCGGACCGCGTGGTCGAGCTGCCCCCGGGCTTCCGCCGCCGGGTCGCGGATGCTCTGGCGCTCTCGGGCGCGGCGGAGGCGCTCACGGCGCGCAACCCCTATGAGAGCATCCGCCAGTTCCTCGCGGCGATCGAGGCGCGGCTCGCGGCCAATCTCGGTGCAGGTCCGGCCGACGCACTGCCCTATGGCCGGCCCGAGACCCTGACGGCCGATCTCGAGGCGCTCGACCGCGCGCTCTCGGAGGTCGGCGCGGCGCGGCTCGCCCGGCTCCATGTGCGCCCGCTGCTCCGCGAGGTCGAGACCTTCGGCTTCCGCACCGCGGCGCTCGACATCCGCCAGAACGCGGCCGTGATCAACCGCACCGTCGCCGCCCTCACCGGGCTCGAGCCCGGCAGCGCGGCCTTTGCCGAGCGGCTGCGGGCCGATCTCGTCGCGGGTGTCGGGCTCGAGATCGACGAGGACCGCCTGTCGGACGAGGCCCGCGAGACGGTGGCGCTCTTCCGCCTGATCCGGGAGCGCCGCGAGGATGCGGGCGCCATCGGCGCCGTCGTCCTCTCGATGACCACCTCGGCCGAGGACATCCTGGCCGTGCACTGGCTCCAGGCGGCCTGTGCACCGCCCGCGGGCGACGAGGGTGCGCCCGCCCCGGTGGCGCCGCTCTTCGAGACGATCGAGGACCTCCGCAACGCGCCCGGGATCCTCGCCGGCCTCTTCGCCCAACCGACGCTTCGCACGCTCGTCGCGGGCACCGAGGCGCGGCTCGAGGTGATGCTCGGCTACTCCGACAGCAACAAGGATGGCGGGTTCCTCGCCGCCACCTGGGAGGTCTGGAAGGCACAGTCCCGGATCGTCGAGGTGGCCGATGCGGCGGGCGTGGCCGTGCGGTTCTTCCATGGTCGCGGCGGGTCGGTCAGCCGCGGCGGCGCACCGACCGGCCGCGCCGTGGCGGCCCAGCCGCGCGGCACGGTTCGCGGCCAGATGCGCCTGACAGAGCAGGGGGAGGTGATCTCCTCGAAATACGGCTTCCCGGATGCGGCGCGCCACCAGCTCGAGCTCCTCTCGGCGAGCGTGCTCACCCACACGCTCAAATCTCCGCTCGAGGCCGATCCCGATCCGCACGGCATCCAGCTCGAGATGCTCGAGCGGCTGTCCGAGGCGAGCCGCACCGCTTATCGCGGCCTCCTCGAGAGCGACGGCTTCCTCGACTATTTCCGCGCGGCGAGCCCGGTCGAGGAACTGCCGCTCCTCCGGATCGGATCGCGCCCCGCCCGGCGCTTCGGGGCCGCGGGCCTCGAGGACCTTCGCGCGATCCCCTGGGTCTTCGCCTGGAGCCAGAACCGCCATCTGATCACCGGGTGGTACGGGATCGGCACCGCGCTCCGGCGCATCCGCGACGAGGACGGCGCCGCGGGCGAGCGGCTCCTTGGTGAGCTCTTCGCGACCAGCCGCGTCTTCCGCCTGGTGATCGACGAGGTGGAGAAGACCCTCCTCCAGGCCGATATGGACGTCGCGCGCAGCTATGCCGGGCTCTGCCCGGAGGCCGCGACCGGCACGCGGATCTTCGGCGCGATCGAGCGCGAATACGCGCTGACGGCCGAGGAGATTCGCCGGATCACGGGCGAGGCGGTCCTCGGCACGCGCTTCCCGGCCTTCAGCGACCGGCTCGAGCGGGTCCGCCCGCTGGTCGATCGCTGCAACCAGGCGCAGATCGCCCTCCTTCAACGTTACCGGGCGCTGCCGACGGAGGCGGCCGAGAACATGCCGATCAAGGTGGCGCTGCTGCTCTCGATGAACTGCGTCGCCGCCGGGCTCGGCTGGCTCGGCTGAGGCGCTCACCCGCGCGAGAGGTACTGCACCACGGCGGCCGACCGGTTGGCTACCCCGAGTTTGTTGTAGATGAGCTGGAGGTGGTACTTCACCGTGTTGGGCGAGATCCCAAGCCGCGCTGAGATCTGCGCGTTGGTCCAGCCCTTGGAGAGCGCGTCGAGCACGTCGCGCTCGCGCCGGGTCAGCTGCTCGAACGGGTCGTCGTTGATCGAGCGAAAGTCGACGAAGGGAAAGCTCACCCTGCCCTGCGCCACGCTCTCGAGAACGGTCATCAGCGTGTCGGGCGGGTCGGTCGCGGCGAAACAGCCCCAGGCTCCCATCTGGATCGCATCGCGCACATGGCGGGGCTGGAGCTCGGGGTATTTCAGCACGATCCGCAGCTCCGACATATGCCGGCGCGCCCAGGCGAGGAGGCGCTGACCGTCCGAGGCGCTCGAATTGCAGGCGAGGATCGCGATCTCGGCCTCGGAGGCCTCGCGGCACTGGGTGAAGGCCTCCGCATCGGCCGCCACCGCCGCCAGTCGGAACCGCCCGCTCTCCCGCGCCATCGCCCGCAGCGCCTCCGTGAACCACGGGTTGGCGCCGATCACCGCAAGGTCCACTGGCTGCCCCTCCCGTCCGGTTCGCTGTCGTTGGTCCCATCGGGCCATAGACCGCGCGCGAACACAATCGGCGGGCGCGCCCGTGCACCGCGCGGGCCGGATCGTCAGAAGCGGAAGGTCGCGCCGATATAGGGCCCGGTCTGGAAGACGTCATAGGCGAAGGTGCCGTCGGAGCGCTCCGTCGAGAAATCGAGGCCGTAGAACTGCCAGCCCAGCTTCACCGAGGTGTTCTCCCAGGGCCGGTAATCCGCTCCGACCAGAACGTTCCAATGGAGATCGCTGCCATTGGCGCCGAAGCCCCCGATCTCGCCCCGCGCACCGATGCCCCATCGCTCGGAGAGCAGGAGCCCGCCGCGGAGCATGATCACCGGCTCGACCCACTGCTCGGTGCCGCCGAGCTTGGTCTGCACGCCGGGGCCGACACCGAGATCGACGCGCGCCGTGATCTCCTGGCGCAGATTGTTGTAGCGGAACCCGACGCCCGCATCGATGGCGTAGTCCCTCCCGGCATCGTCCAGGTTGCCCTGGTGGACGCGATAGGCGCCCATCACGGCGAACCAACCCTGGCGAAAATCGATATCGGCCCGCACCGTCCCGCCGAGATCGCCCGGCAGCGCCACCGTGGCGCCGCCGCCGAGATTGGCGAAATAGCCGTCGACGATCAGCGAGAACCGCCCATAGCCCATCTCCCCGCGCGCCGCGCCTGCGAGGTTGAGCGCGTCGAGGATGTCCCCGCCGTCGAGATCCACATCCGCCGCGGCGTCCGCGACCGTCGCCGTGCCGGTGGTCCGGATCGGCAGGAAGAGATAGGGGGTCAGCGAGAACCGGACCGCGTCGGGCGGGTGGGCCGCGACATCCACAAGCTGGGCGTTTGCGGGCGTGGCGACGATCACCGCGCCGAGGATCGCGGCAACGCCGAGCTGCCGTGCCGCCGATCCCGTGAGATGCCGTGAAACACAGCGGTTCATCTCCATCCTCCCCGTTCTTTTATGACCGCGATGTCTCTCGCGGATTACTTCTGTGTTGCGGCGCGCTTGAGAGCCCAGGCCTCGAGTGCCTTGACCGTCTCGGGGCGAAGGTTCTCCACACCTTCATAGGGCTTGCCGGTGGCCGGCGGCGTATCGGGATACTTTTCCTTGCGCGCCATGTGCCGGCCGAGGATCCGCACGAATTCCTGTCCGCCCCAGGCGCCGATCTCGGTGGAGACAGGGTACTGCTCGCGCGTGTCGCGGAACAGGTCGAAGAACTCCGCCCCGATCGGGTTCACGCCCGGCGGCGGCAGGATCAGCTTGAGCTTGTCTTTCACCACCGCCTGGGGGGTCTTGTTCGAGTAGAGGATCACCGAGTCCCGCCGGCCCTTCGACTCGTCGCCGAACAGCAGCGATGCCGACTGGTCCACCCCGTCGACCAGCCGGTCGCGCGGGATGAACTGATCCGCGCCGGCGAACCGCGCGAGGGTGGTGTACATGTCGGTCACGTGGACGATGTTGTTGACGAGCCCGTCGGCCTCGATCATGCCCGGCCAGCGGATGAAGGCATCGACCCGAACCCCGCCCTCGGTCGTGTCCCCCTTGCCGCCGCGATAGATCATCGCCGAAAAGCCCGATTGCGGCGAATACTTGGTGAAGTGGCCGTTGTCGCCCATCAGCACCACGATGGTGTTGTCGGCGACGCCGAGCGTCTCCATCTCGTCGAAGAGATCGCCGAGCCACTGGTCGAGCAGCTCCATCTTATCGACATAGAGCCCGCCGTTCGGCGTCACCGGCCCGTCGCGCCCGGCACGGGTCGAGTGGATGGTCACCAGCGGCCAGTATTGCAGGAAGAACGGGGTGTCCTGGCCGCGAGATCGCGGAGATGCTCGATGGTCTGGTCCTGATAGGCCTGGTTCATCTCGTCGTATTTGGCGGTGTCCCAGCGCTCTCCCGGCTCCATCCGCACCTCGCGGAGCGGGCCGCCCGCCTCGCCCTCCATGCCGGTGAGCATGGCCGAGGCGTCCGGACGGAACAGGTCGTCCAGCGTGTAGGCAGGGTCGAAATCCATGATGCCGACCGACACCTGCTCGCGGATCGCGTCGTCGTTGAAGATTGCGAGCTGGCCCTGCTGGTGCATCGGGAAGGCGGCGAAGTCGAAGCCCTGATTGTGGGGATAGGCCTCGGCGATGTCGCCCATATGCCACTTGCCGATATGGCGGGTGTTGTAGCCCGCCTCCTTGAGCAGCTCGGCCAGCGTCACCTCGGCCCCGGCGAGGCCGAACCCCGCGATGTCGACGGTGGTGTCGCCCATGCCGGTGCGCACCGCATAACGGCCCGTCATCATCGCTGCGCGCGTCGGGGTGCAGGAGGGCTCGGTGTACATGCGCACCATGCGCATCGCCTGGTCGGAGAAGTCGTTGATGCGCGGGGTCTCGTAGCCCCGCACCGCATTGAGCTCGGGGATGCCCAGATCGCCGAAGCCGATATCGTCGAGCAGGATGTTGATGATGTTGGGCGGGTTGCCGCCATTGCGCTCGCGGAACGCGGCGAGACGGGCGTCGACCGCGGCATCGTCCTCGGCCCACTGGGCCTGATGTTGCGCCTCGAGGATGTAGTACTCGGCATCATGGGCGATCGGGGCGTCCTGGGCCGCCGCCGCCGCGGAGATCGCGATCGCGGCAACCCCTGAAGCCAAGGCGGCCCTCATCCCGCTCAGTCCGGCGCCCAGTCCGGCGCTTCTGCCGGACCCGGCAGCACGCTTGCAGATCCGTAAGCTCGGCGAACAGGTGATCATCTGATGTCTCCGGTGTTGCGACAGGCATTGGGCATCGGGCACATGCCTGCTCGACTGCGCCCGCGATCTCGAGACCAGAACGGTATCCATTGGCCGAAGCCAGCAGCATCAAAAAGGCGCCAATCGGCGATGGCGTCGAGGATCCGGTGCGGGTTTTGCCGAGCGGCGTGCTTGACCTTAACCTGCCGGAGCCGAGCCTTGTCACGCGCTTTTCAGACTGGGATCTCGATTTCAGGCAGATCGAGCCGGGTCCGATGGCGACGCGCCTGCGGGTGTTGCCGGACCCCGATGTCTCGCTCGCCTTGATCACGCTGTCCCGGGCGGTGCACCAGCAGGGAATGTCGCCGCCGGGCCGGGTCACCTTCGGCATCCCGCTCAACGCGACGCCCCTGACCTGGTGCGGGTCCGCGGTCGAGCTGGGCTGCGGGCTGAATTTCGGGACGGCTGCGGGCTACGAGTCAGTCGGCACGGCCGGGCATCAGGGGCTCACCATCTCGATCGCCGAGACGTTTCTCGATCGGGTCTGCGACACGACCGGCCTGCCGCGGCCCGATGCGCTGACGGCCGCAGGGACCGCGATCCTGCCCGGGTCGACGGGCCGTCTTCTGGGTATCGGCCAGCTCGGTCTCAGATATCTGCGCGCCGATGCGCCCGAGTTCACCTGGCTCCGCAAGGTCGAGTTCGTCACGCAGCTCCTCATGGCCGTCGCCGACCGACCAGTCTTTCAGGACCGGAGCCGCGACACGACGCGGCAGAGGGTGCGCCGACTGGCCCTCGCGCATATGGAGGCGTCACTCGGCGAGCCGCTCTCGATCGGCCAGCTCTGCAGCGAGCTGTCGGTCTCGTTCCGGACCCTCCAGCGCTCCTTCCAGGAGGAGTTCGGGATCGGCCCAAAAGCCTATTTCAACCGACTGCGGCTCAGCCGGGTTCGCAGCGATCTGGCGAGCGGGGGTCTCGAGGCGAAGATCGCCGACATCGCGAATGCCTATGGCTTCTGGCATATGGGACAGTTCGCCAAGGACTACGCCGCGATGTTCGGCCACAGGCCGTCGGAGACGCTCCGCCTCGGGCGGCGGGACGACTGGTCGGAGGACTGACCGCCGCGCGGCTCAGTCCGTGCTCTTCGGCGGGAGATCCCGGACGATCCGAAAGCCGATATGGTTGCTGCCGAGGCCCTGCTCCTGCGGCTGCCGGGCGGTCGGGCGGTAGCGCATGCAAAAGCCCGGCGCGCAGAGCCAGGAGCCGCCCTTGACCACCTTGCGCGGACCGATCCGCGGGTCGGAGTACCGCGCGGCCAGCACCTCGGGCGGACCGTCGGGGTCGGTCTGCGCCTTGGAGGGGTGTCCGGGCAGCCACCAGTCCGCGGCAAACTCCCAGACATTGCCGATCATGTCGTGGAGCCCGTATCCATTGGCCTCGAAGGAGCCGACCGGGGCGGTCCCGTGATGGCCGTCATGCGCCAGATCCGCGTTGGGGAACTGGCCCTGCCAGCTGTTCGCCTTCCAGCCCTCGACGGGGTTGTAGGGCTCGGCCCAGGCATCCGCGGGCGCCATGCTGCCGCCGCGTGCGGCGAACTCCCACTCCGCCTCGGTGGGCAGCCGCCCGCCGGCCCAGTCCGCATAGGCCGCCGCGTCCTCGATCGAGACCTGCACCACCGGGTGATCCTCGAGCCCCTCGATCGAGCTGCCGGGGCCTGTCGGGTGGCGCCACTGCGCCCCGGCGACATAGGACCACCAGGCCATCGCATCGGCGCGGTCGACCGGGCTTGCCGGGACCGCGAAGACCATCGAGCCCGGAACCAGAAGCTCGGGCGGCCAGCCGGGATGCTCCGCCGGGTCGAGCGGGCGCTCGGCCGTGGTCACATAGCCGGTCGCCGCGACGAAAGCGGCGAACTCGGCATTGGTGACTTCGGTGGCCATGATCTCGAAAGGGCTCACCGTGACCTGACGCACAGGCCGCTCCTCGCGGTAATGCGTCTCGCTGCCCATCGGAAAGCTGCCGCCATCGAGCCTCACGAAGCCGGTGCCGGCCTGGGCGGGCAGGGGGGCGCCGAGGAACAGCGGGAGTGCCGCAAGGGCGATGAGCAGGCGGCCGGGCATGGATCTCATCCTTCGTGATCGGGTGCGGCAGCGGGGGCTGCGGTCGGGGGCGTCGGCCTGTCCTACACCAAGGCGCGGCGTTCGGCGATGTTGCGCGTCCCACCGAGCGGACCGGTCAGCGCGGCACCCGGGCGCGGGCTAGAAGCCCACGGCGGCGCCGTCCTTCCGCGGATCGGACCCGGCTGCATAGCCCCCGCCCGGTAGACGGTGGATCAGCTGCGCCCCGCCGAAGCCGAAGGCCGCATCCGGCGCCCCACAGTCGAGCGCATGGCCCCGGGCGGCCAACGCCTCCCGCGTCGCGGGCTCCATCGCGGTCTCGACCGCCACGCCGAGGCCAGTGGTGACCCGCCATCGCGGTGCGTCGGCCGCGGTCTGGACGTCCTGGCCCCAGAGCTGCGTGCGCAGCGTCATCTGCAGATGCCCCTGGGCCTGGATCGGACCGCCCATCACGCCGAAGGACATCCCGGGTGCGCCGCCCGTCATCAGGAAGCCGGGGATGATCGTGTGGAACGGCCGCTTGCGCGGGCCGACCCGGTTGGGGTGGCCAGCCTCGGTCACGAACCCGGCGCCGCGGTTCTGCAGGCTGATGCCCGTGCCCGGCACCACGACGCCGGAGCCGAAGCCCGAATAGTTGGACTGGATGAAGGACACCATCATGCCCGAGGCATCCGCCGCGCTCAGATAGACCGTGCCGCCCTGGCACGGCGCGCCTGCGCCGAAATCCTGCGCGCGGTCGGGATCGATCAGGCGCGCACGCTCGGCGAGATAGCCCGGATCGAGCAGCGCCTCGGGCCCGAACGCCATCGCCGAGAGGTCGGCGACATGGGCCTCGGCGTCCCTCATCGCGAGCTTCATCGCCTCGATCATCAGATGGAGGCTCTGCGGGTCGTCCGGCCCCTGGTCGCGAACGCCGGTGTGGGCGAGGATGCCGAGCGCCATGCAGGCGGCGATGCCCTGTCCGTTGGGCGGGATCTCGTGGAGCTCGACCCCATCGAAGCCGGCCGAGACCGTGCCGCACCAGTCGGGTTTCTCGGCCGCGAGGTCCTCGACCGTCATCGCCCCGCCCTGTGCACCCGCTGCGGCGGCGATCTTCTCGGCCAGCGCACCGCGATAAAACGCCTCGCCCTTGGTCTCTGCGATGGCCGTGAGTGTGGCCGCCACCTCCGGGCTGCGGAACCGCTCGCCGGCGACGGGCGCCCGCCCGCCGGGCATGAAGTGCTCGGCGAAGCCCGGCTGGGTCTTCAGGAGCGCGGCACCGCGCTCCCAGAGCGCGCCGATCACCGGTGTGACGATGAACCCGCTCTCGGCGAGGCGGATCGCGGGCTCGAAGAGCGTGGCGAAGGGCAGGCGCCCGAACCGATCCGAGAGCGCGACCCAGCCGCCCACGGCGCCCGGCACGGTCACGCTCTCCCACCCGCGTTCGGGCATCGCGGCGTGCCCGGCGAAGCGCTCCGGCGTCCAGCCCGCGGGCGAGCGGCCCGAGGCGTTGAGGCCGTGCAGCGCCTCCCCGTCCCAGAGGATGGCGAAGGCGTCGGAGCCGATGCCGTTGCCGGTCGGCTCGACGAGCGTCAGCGTGATCGCCGCGGCCAGTGCTGCATCGGCCGCGTTTCCGCCGCGCCGCAGCATGGAGAGCCCGGCCTCGGCCGCGAGCGGCTGCGAGGTGGCGACGACATTGTCCGCCATCACGGCCGAGCGGCGCGAGGCGTAGGGGGCGGTGGCCGGGAAGTCCATCGGGTCTCCTCGCTCTAGGACCGTCGATTCAAAGGCTCTCGCGCACATCGAGCACGTCGCGCAGCCAGTCGCCAACGAAGTTGATCGACAGCACCACCAGCATGATGGCGACCCCGGGGAAGACGCCGAGCCACCAGGCCTGGCTGATGAAGCCGCGCCCCTCGGCCAGGATCAGCCCCCAGGTGGGCGTGGTGGCCTCGACGCCGAGGCCGAGGAAAGACAGCGTCGCCTCGCCGAGGATCGCATAGGAGACCGACACCGTCGCCTGCACGATGATCGGCGCCATGGCCGAGGGCAGGATGTGCCGGAACAGGATCCGCGCGTCCGAGAAGCCCATGGTGCGGGCTGCGTCGACGAACTGCTCCTCGCGCAGGCTCAGCGTCATCGAGCGCGCGACACGGGCGAAATCGTCGATGAAGGCGAGCGAGATCGCCACGATCACGTTGATCAGCCCGGTGCCGAACACGGCGACGAGGTAGACCGCGATGATGAAGTTGGGAAAGGCCCATTGCAGGTCGATGTAGCGCATGATCACCAGGTCGACCCAGCCGCCATAGTAGCCGGCCACCACGCCGAGCGTGACGCCGATCACCAGCGCGATCGCCACGGTCACGACCCCGACGAAGAGCGAGATCTGCGTGCCGTAGAGGATGCGGCTCAGGAGATCGCGCCCGAGATCGTCGGTGCCGAGCGGATGCGACCAGGAGAGGCCGCGCATCATCTCGAGCGTCATCTCGTTGGGATCGTAGGGCGCGAGCAGCGGCGCGAACACCATGCCGAGCACGAAGATCGCGAGCACGACAAGGCCCGCCTGCGCCTTGCGGTCCCGCGCGAGGCTCGCGCGCAGCCGTGAGCGCCGGGCGGGGAGGGGCGTGTCGTCGGTTGCGCGGTCGAGGATGGCGTCGGTCATCAGGAGTACCGGATCCGCGGGTCGAGCACGCCGTAGAGGAGGTCGACCGCGAGGTTGGAGAAGACGAAGAAGGCCGAGACCACGAGCACCGCGCCCTGCACGACCGGGTAGTCGCGATTGAGGATGCCGTCGATCAGAACCCGGCCGAGGCCCTTGATCGCAAACACGTTCTCGACGACGACCGCGCCCGAGATCAGGAGCGCGAAGGCGATGCCGATCACCGTGACCACCGGGATCATCGCATTGGGCAGGGCATGGCCCCACATCACGAGGCGCGCCGTCAGCCCCTTGGCGCGCGCGGTGCGGATGTAGTCGGCCTTCATCACCTCGAGGAGCGAGGAGCGGATCATCCGCGCGATGATCGCCGAGAAGGCGGTGCCCGTGGCGATGGCCGGCAGGATCAGATGCTCGAGCCAGGGCCAGAAGCCCTCGGAGAGCGGCACATAGCCGATGGCCGGCAGCCACTGCAGATGCGCCGCGAAGAGAATGATCAGCAGGATCGCGAGCCAGAAATCGGGCATCGAAAGGCCGAGGAACGCGACGAAGGACACCGTGTTGTCGGTCATCGTGTTGCGGCGGGTGGCCGAGATCACGCCGGCCGGCACCGCGATCGCCAGCGCGATCACGAAGGAGATGGCCGCGAGCGACAGCGTGCGCGGCAGGGCCTCGGCGATGATCGTCGCGACCGGCTGGTTGTTGCCGTAGATCGAGTTGCCGAAATCGCCCTGGAAGACGTTGGCGAACCAATAGAGGTATTGGACGACCAGGGGCTGATCGAGGCCGAGGCGCGCCCTCATCGCCGCCGCCGCCTCCTCGCTGCCGGCATCGGCCAGCATGGCCGCGATCGGATCGCCCGGCACGATGCGGATCATGAAGAACACCAGCGTCGCGACCGCCCACATCACGAGGACGGCGCCGAGCAGGCGGCGGAGGAGATAGGCGCTCATCGGGGTCTCCCGGATCCGTCGGCGCGAGGGGCGGGGCAGGGCACGGACCCGCCCCGCCCCGGAGGAGATGGCGTCAGGCCAGCGATACGCGGTCGAGATCGGTGAGGCCCGGGATCCGGCTCACCTCCGGATAGACGACATCCTTGTGGTGGATCAGCACGTCGACCGGGTGGTAGAGGAACCCGCTCGCCACCTTGTCCGAGGTGATCTGGTTGGCCTTCCGCACCAGCGCGCGCCGCTCCTCGGTGTTCGCCGTGACCGACTGCTGCTCGATCAGCGCATCCGCCTCGGGATCGGCAAAGTAGCCGAACGGATACTTCTCCTTGTCGCGGGTGCGGCCGTTGAACTTCGAGCTGCTCATCATCCAGTCGACGACGCCGTCATCGGGGTCGTAATCGCCGCCGGACCCGCCGAGGCGCATGTCGAACTCCATCTTGAGGAAGTTCTCGATCATCACCGAGAACTCCTGCGTGGCGACGTTGACGGTGATGCCGAGCTCCTGCTTGAGGATGTTGGCGATCACCAGGCCGTCGCGGCGCTCGGAGGGGCGGACGATCAGCTCGAGCTCCGGGAAGCCCGCGCCGCCCGGATAGCCCGCATCGGCGAGGAGCTGCTTCGCCCCCTCTGGGTCGTAGGCCTGCTCGGAGGTTTCGGCGATCCCTTCGTCATAGTAGTAGCCCATGGCGGGGTTGATCGTGCCATAGGCCGGGAAGGCGTAGCCGAAGCGCGCCTGCTGCACATAGAGGTCGCGGTTGAGCGCCTTCGCGATCGCGAGACGCACCATGAAGCCCTTTTCCTTCTTGAGCTCCTCGAGCGGCTTGTCGAAGCTCTCGACCTTCATCGGCTCGCGATGCGGGTTGAGCCAGAGCGACTGGAAGCCCGGCCCCGGCTTGATGTCGACCTTGAGGTCGGGGTTGTTCTTGAACCGGTCGATCAGCTGGGCGGCCACCGGATTGCCGCCGACGAACTGGATGTCGCCCGCCTCGACCGCCGCGGCCAAGGGCTCGGCCCCGTCGATCGGCTTGATCACGACCTTGTCGAGCTTCGGCCGCTCCGGGTCGTAGAAGCCGTCGAAGCGCTCGAGCACCACACCCTGACCGAGCTGGTGTTCGGTCACGCGGAACGGCCCGGTGCCGACGGGGGTGAGCCCGTACTGGGCGGTGCCCATGCTCTCGAGCGCGCCGCGCGAGACGATGGTCAGCGCGCGGCCCGAGGCGCGCTCGGTCGTCTTGGTGAGGAAGCTCGCCTGCGGCGCCTTGAGCGTGAACTGCACCTCGTAGTCGTTGAGCTTCTCGACGCTCGCGACATTGGCGAGGTTGCCCGAGTGGATCGACTGCTCGGGGTCCTTCGAGCGGTTGTAGGTGAAGAGCACATCCTCGGCATCGAACGGATCGCCGTTGTGGAAGGTCAGCCCCTCGCGCAGCTTGAAGGTGTAGACGAGCCCGTCCTGCGAGACCTCCCAGCCCTCGGAGATGTCGGCCTCGGCGATCAGGTCGCCATTGATGTGGGTGAGGCCCGAGAGCACGTTTGAGGTGATCTGGAACTGCAGCACCTGGCCCATCTGCGCGGGGTCGAGCGTCACGATCTCGGCGACGCCGGCCCAGCCCGCGGTCAGCGTGCCGCCAGGCTTGCCCTGGGCGATGGCCTGGCCGAGGCCCCCCGGCAGGAGCTGCGCCGCCGTCAGGGTGCCGCCCGCCGCCAGGAGGCGCAACGTGGCGCGGCGCGAGAGGCGCGGGCCCGCGAGCTCATGGCGCGAGAGGCCGAAGAGCGGGTCGCGCGGGTCGAAGTCGTGGGCATCCGCCCAGGCGGCCTTCATCTGGTCCCTCAGCCGGTCGTCGGTCATGGATCTACCTCCTGTTCCCTGTCGGTTGTGATCTCTGGGGTTTCGGTGCTGGTGGCGCCGCGGAGCGGGCCGGCGAGCCAGCAGGCGGCCGCGTGGCCGCTCTGCGCCGATCCCGGCGCCGTGGCGTGTGCCGGGCCGGGTGCGGGGCCGGGTGCAGGGCCGGGTGCGGGGGCGAGCTGGGGCTCGTCGCGCCTGCATCGGGCGACTGCGATCGGGCAGCGGGGGTGGAACACGCAGCCCGGCGGCGGCGCGGTTGGCGAGGGCACTTCGCCCTTCAGCGGCTCGACCGCGCGGCTCCGCTCCCGTACCGGGTCGGGGTCGGGCACCGCATCGATCAGCGCACGGGTGTAGGGGTGCGCGGGGTGCGCGAACAGCGTCTCGCTCGGCGCCGTCTCGACCACGCGCCCGAGATACATCACCGCCACCCGGTCGCAGAGATGGCGCACCACGCTGAGATCGTGCCCGATAAAGAGATAGGTGAGACCGAGCTCGCGGCGCAGCTCCGACAGCAGGTTGACGATCTGCGCCTGCACCGAGACGTCGAGCGCCGAGACCGCCTCGTCGCAGACGATCAGCTCGGGCTCCATGGCCAGCGCGCGGGCGATGCCGATGCGCTGGCGCTGCCCGCCCGACATCTCGTGGGGGTAGAGCTCGGCGAAGCGGCGCGGCAGGCCGCACATCTCGAGGAGCTCGCCGACCCGCGCGGTGACCCGCTCGGCCCCCACCAGCCGGTGCACGATGATGGGCTCCGCGACGATGGCGCCCGCGGTCATGCGCGGATTGAGCGAGGAGAAGGGGTCCTGGAAGATCGCCTGCACCCGCCGGCGGAACGCGGCGAGGCGGTTGCGGCCACGCACCTCGTGGCCGTCGAACACGATCGTGCCCTCGGCCGGCTCGACGAGCTGGAGGACGGCGCGCGCCAGCGTGGTCTTGCCGCACCCGCTCTCGCCGACGAGCCCGAACGCCTCGCCCCGGCGGATGTCTAGCGTGACCCCGTTGACCGCGCGCACCTCGGCCACCACGCGCTGGAGGATGCCTGCGCGCACGGGAAAGCGCACATGAAGGTCGGTGATCTCGAGCAGCGTGTCCCTCATGAGGCAGCCGCCAGCGCCTGGAGCGGATGGTGGCAGGCGACCATGCGCCCGGCCGCGCGGCGTGGCGGGGGCAGCTCGGTGCGGCAGAGCCCGCTTGCCGCGGGGCAACGGGGGTGGAAGGCGCAGCCCGGCACCGGTCGCATCGGGTCGGGCGGCGCACCGGTGATCGGCGTCAGCGCTTCGTCGCGCGCCGCCGAGAGCCGCGGCACGCTCTCGAGCAGGCCGCGCGTGTAGGGATGTGCGGGCGCGGCGTAGAGATCGGGCGCCGCCGCCTCCTCAATCACCCGGCCCGCATACATCACCGCCACCCGGTCGGCATAGCGCGCGACGATCCCGAGATTGTGGGTGATCAGCACGAGGCCGACGCCCTGGTCGCGACAGAGCCGGGCGGTCAGGTCGAGGATCTGCGCCTGGATCGTCACATCGAGGGCGGTCGTGGGCTCGTCGGCCAGGATCAGCCGCGGACCGCAGGCGAGCGCCATCGCGATCATCACGCGCTGTCGCATCCCGCCCGAGAGCTGGTGGGGATACTGGCGCAGCCGGCGCTCGGGGTCCGAGATCCCGACCAGCGCGAGCAGTTCCACCGCCCTCGCGAGGGCCTCGCGGCGGGGGAGGCCGAGCTTCAGCCGCATCCCCTCGGTCACCTGGCGCCCGATGCTGAGCACGGGATTGAGCGAGGTCATCGGCTCCTGGAAGATCATCGTGATCGCGCTGCCGCAGATCCCGCGGCGCTCGGCCGGCGTCATCGCCTCGAGGTCGCGCCCCTCGAACTCCATGCGCCCGCGGGCGACCGAGAGGCCCTCGGTCAGCAGGCCCATCACCGCGAGCGCCGTCAGCGACTTGCCCGACCCGCTTTCGCCGACCACCGCGAGGATCTCGCCCGGCGCCACCGAGAGGCTCGCGCTCTGCACGAGCCGATGGGTGGTGCCGTCGCGGTCGAGATCGACGGCCAGGTCTTCGACGGTCAGCAGGGCCACGCGGATCCTTCCACATCTCGGCCTTGCATCGGCCCGCAGAGTATCTCATCGATATCGGTATCGATAATGATCGAAGGGGCAGGTGATTTGTCAAGGAGCATGCTCGGCCGTCCTCCTGCTCAAAAAGGTAGCGTCGGCGGCCTCAAGGTCGACCGCGTGTGCGATCTCCTGCGCGAGGAGATCCTGTTCCGCAGCCGCGTGCCGGGCGAGCAGCTCACCGAACAGGCGCTGGCCGCCGAGCTCGGCTGCAGCCAGGGCACGGTGCGCGAGTCGCTGATGCGCCTGGCCGAGGAGGGACTCGTCGAGCGGCGCGGCTATCGCGGGACGGTGGTCACGGAGACCACGCTCGACGAGGCGGTCGAGATGGTGCGGATCCGGCTCTCGATCGAGGCACTGGTGGCGCGCCGCCTGTCGCGGAGCGGTCTCGGTCCCGCGGCGGAGGCGATCATGGGCCTGACCGTCGAGATGGATGCGGCGCACGAGGTTGGCGATCTGAGCCGTTGCAGCGATCTCGACCGGGCCTTTCATGTCGCGCTCTGTCGGGCCGCGGGGCTGCCGCTCCTCTGCCCGGTGCTGGCGCGGGCGACGCTGCACATGCACCGCTTCACGCTCGGCGGCGTCGAGGTCCCGCGTGCGTTCCGCGAGGAGGCGGGCATCGGCCGTGAGCACCGGACCTTGCTTGGCATGGTGCTCGAGGGCGGCTCGGAGCGCGCCGCGGCCGCGATGAGCGACCATGTGGCGCGAGTGCTGCGGAGCTGGGCGCCGTCGCTCCTTGCCGCGGTCGGCGAGGACGCCTTCGCATCCTGACAGGCCGGCCCGGGCGCCGCGCCCGGCGCAATGTGTCGCCGGGGAGCGCCACCGGCCGCAGATCCGCGGCCACGCATATGGACCCCTCGGGCAACCCGATGTAGGCGCGGAGCGAGTTGACGCGCGCGCACCCGGTCGTTGCGCGTCCGGAGGCGATTGGGACAGGGGGCGCCGCCTCATGAGGAGCCCGGCCAGACGGGAGGCCTATGTCGTCACGCGCCACGGTTGGCGGGCGCGGCTCGGCGAGGGCGTTCTGTTCGCGCTGATGGCGGTCTTCCACGTGCTGACCCGGCCCATCGGGGTCTGGACGCTCGCCGGGCTGCTCGCACCGCTCGGCGGGCTCCTCGCGCTCTGGGTGCCGGCCTATCGCCGGCGCATCGTCGACAATCTGAAGATCGTGCAGCCCGACCTCGATCCCGCCGCACAGGCGCAGCTGATCCGCAGCGCCGGTGCCGAGTTCACCCGGCTGATGGTGGAGTATGCCCATCTCGACCGCTTTCTGAATGGCATCGAGGTCCGCGTCCACGGTCTCGAGCACGTCACGCGGCCGATCGCCGAGGGACGCGGCGTCCTGCTCGTCAGCGCGCATCTCGGCAATTGGGAGACGATCCGCGTCGCGACGGGCCGCGCCGGGGTCGAGTGCGGCATCTTCTATCGGGCGTTCAACAACCGGTACCTTGATCGCTACACCCAGCGCCTGATCGGCCGCATCGGCAAGCCGGTGTTGCAAAAGGGCTCCAAGGGGCTGCGCGGGCTGATCTCGCATGTCTCGCGGGGCGGGGCGCTGCTCATTCTGGTCGACCAGCGGATCACCGGGGCGCCGCTGATCCCCTTCCTCGGCGCGCCGGCGGAGACCACGACCACCGCGGCCGAGGTCGCCTTGCGCAACCGCGCCGCGCTGGTGCCTGCCGTCGCCCGGCGCAATGTGCGCGAGCGCCGCTTCGATGTCTGGATCGAGCCCGAGATCGTGACCGACGATCCCGTCGCCGCCTCGGCCCGGGTGAACGAGACGATCGGACGCTGGATCGAGGAGGACCCGCCGCAGTGGTTCTGGTTCCAGCGTCGCTGGCGGCGTGCCGGAGATCCGAGGCCCCGCTGAGGGCGACCGCGCCTCTGCCGAGAGGCCCCATCCGAGACACCGCGAGACACGCACCTTCCAGATTTCATCGCCCGCCAGATCTGGAGATTTTGCGAAATCCGGCCAGATGTGTACCAAGGGGCCAGCCAATAGCTCGAAAGCCTGGATCGGTTCGTCGAATGAAAGCTGTTCGGACCGCAGTCGTCGGTGTCGGCCATTTCGGGCGATATCACGCTGAAAAGCTGGCCGCGCATGCGCTGGCCGATCTGGTGGCCGTGGTCGATATCGACACCGAGCGCGCCCGGACGGTCGCCGAGAGCCACGCGACCCGTCCGCTGACCGACCATCGCGAGCTCCTCGGCCAGGTCGACGCGGTCACCATCGCCGTGCCGACGGCTGCGCATCACGAGATCGCGGGCTTCTTCCTCGATCAGGGGATCCATGTGCTGGTCGAGAAGCCGTTCACCTCGACGGTCGCGGAGGCGGATGACCTGATCGCGCGCGCCCGGGCAAAGAACCTCGTGCTTCAGGTCGGCCATCTCGAGCGCTTCTTCTGCGCAAAGAGCGGGCTTCTCGAGCGGGTGACGACGCCGCTCTATATCGAGGCGCTCCGGATCGCGCCGTTTCGCCCCCGCGGGCTCGATGTCAGCGTGATCCACGATCTGATGATCCACGACATCGACCTCATCGCGTCGCTGGTCGATGCGCCGGTTCTGTCGGTCGAGGCGGTCGGCGCGCCGGTGCTCAGCGAGCACGAGGACATCGTGAACGCCCGGCTGGTGTTCGAGACCGGCTGCGTCGCGACCGTCACCGCCAGCCGGATCGCCTTCAAGTCCGAGCGCAAGGTCCGCGTCTTCCAGCCGGACTGCCTGCTGTCGATCGATCTCCTCAAGCGGCGCCTGGCCTGCATCAGCAAGACCGAGAAGGCCGGGAGCCCGCATTTCGATGTCGAGGAGCGGGAGCTCGGAGAGCATGACGCGCTCGGCGCGGAGATCTCGGGCTTTCTGGATGCGGTGATCGGCGGGACCGATCCGCTCGTGACCGGTGAGGACGGGCGCGACGCGTTGCGGATCGCCGATCAGGTGGCCGAGAGCCTTCGCCGGCATGTCGCGCATATCAAGCGGCACATGCTCGATCCGCCGACCGCCGCCGACAGCGCGGCGGTCGACGCCGAGAAGCCCGCCATCGGGCGGAGGATGTGAGCATGGCCCCGCACCCGATCCCGCTCTTCGATCCGCAGGCGCAATACTTCCGGTTGCGCGCCGAGATCGATGCGCGGTTGCGCGCCGTGCTCGAGCATGGCCGCTTCATTCTCGGGCCCGAGGTCACGGAGCTCGAGCAGGCGCTGGCGGCGCGGGCCGAGGTCGACCATGTCGTCACGGTCGGCAACGGCACCGATGCGCTGACGATCGCCCTGATGGCCGAGGGGATCGGGCCGGGCGACGCCGTCTTCGTGCCCGCCTTCACCTTCGTCGCCACTGCGGGGGCCGTGATTGCGGCGGGCGCGACGCCCGTCTTCTGCGATGTCGACCGGTCGAGCTTCAATCTCGATCCGCAGGACCTCGCGCGCCGGGTGGCGGAGCTGCCCGCCGGCCTCACGGCACGGGCGGTGATCCCGGTCGATCTCTTCGGTCAGCCGGCCGACTATCCGGCGCTGCGAGAGGTGGCCCAGGCCCATGGGCTGTTCGTGGTCGCCGACGCCGCGCAGAGCATGGGCGGCGCCCATGAGGGGCGTCCGGTGGGCAGCCTCGCCCCCGTGACGGCGACGAGCTTCTACCCGACGAAGCCGCTCGGTGCCCTCGGCGATGGCGGCGCGCTCTTCACCTCCGATGCCGAGCGCGCCGCGCGGATGCGGGCGATCCGCGTGCATGGCGGCCCCGACCGCGCCGGGCTCAACAGCCGGCTCGACACGCTCCAGGCGGCGGCCCTGCTCGTGAAGCTCGAGACCATCGAGGCCGACCGCGCGCGCCGGGACGCGATCGCCACGCGCTACGATGTGGCATTCTCCGGCGGGGTCGGGCGACAGATCTGCCCCGCGGGCGTCCAGACGGCGCATGCCGTCTATGCGATCCTCACCGACCGGCGGGACGCGATCCGGGCCGCGCTCGAAAGCCGCGGGATCGCGAGCCGCGCATACTACGCGACGCCGCTGCACCTGATGCCGGCGATGCAGCGCGCCTCGGGCGGGCCTCCCTCGCTCCCGGTCACCGAGTGGCTGAGCGCGCGCATCCTCGCCCTGCCAATCTATGCCGAGCTGACGGACGGCGATGCGGACCGCGTCGCGGAGGCCGTTCTCGATGCCCTCGACCTCTGCGGGGCCGATCCCGCGGCCTAGAGTGCGGACGCCCTAGAGCCGTGCTGCGCGTCGAAACCGCGCGGGCGTCACGCCGGTCAATCGCCGGAAGACGTCGGTCAAATGGCTCTGCGACGCGAACCCGCAGTCATAGGCGACCTGCGCCAGCGGCAGATCCCCCGCCATCAGCAAATGCTTGGCGCGGTCGATCCGCCGTTCCATCAGATACTGATGCGGGGTCTTGCCCGTGGTCTTCTTGAACGCCCGCGCGAAGTGCGAGAGCGAGCAGTGCGCCACCCCGGCCAGCTTCTCGAGGGTCAGATGTG
>CAYORO010000015.1:10478-30386 GCA_964406355.1 uncultured Limibaculum sp. | reverse complement strand
CACGGGCTCGAGACCTGCGAGCGGCCGCACGCGCTCCTCGAGGAGATCCACCGGGTGCTCGCGCCGGGGGGACGCGCGCTCTTCCTCGTGCCCAACCGGGCGGGCCTCTGGGCGCGGCGCGACGCCACCCCCTTCGGCTTCGGGCGGCCCTATTCGGCGGCGCAGCTCGAGAAGACCCTGGCCGCGCACGACTTCACGGTGGAGCGCGCCGAGGCCGCGCTCTGGCTGCCGCCGAGCCATGCGCGGTTCTGGCTCAGGATGGGGCCGATGATCGAGGGCGTCGGGCGCCGGCTCGATGCACAGCGCCTCGCAGGGCTCGCGATGGTCGAGGTGACGCGCCTCGTCTTCATCACGCCGCGCTCGGGCGCCAAGGAGGCGGCGCGGGTGCCGTTGCGCGTCCTCCAGGGGCTCCGGCCCGCGCCCTCGGCCAAGCCGGCCACGGGACGGAGCGCCGGGGCCTTCCGCGCCTCCGCCGCCTGACCGCGCCGCCCTTCCATCGCGGGGAGCGAGCGGATAGACGGGCCTGACCGAAGCCGAGGCGAGCCCATGACCCTCCACCCGACCATCCGGCCACGCGCCGGCATCCTCGAGATCGCGCCCTATGTCGGCGGTGCCTCTGCCATCGCCGGCGCGAACCGCACGATCAAGCTCTCGTCCAACGAGAACCCGCTCGGCCCCTCGCCCGCCGCCCGCGAGGCCTATGCGGCGGAGGCCGGCCGGCTCGCGGTCTATCCCGATGGCGGCCATGCCCAGCTCCGCCAGGCGATCGCCGAGGCGCACGGGATCGAGGCCGAGCGCATCGTCTGCGGCAACGGGTCGGACGAGCTGATCGCGCTCCTCGCGCGCGCCTATGCCGGCGAGGGCGACGAGGTGCTCTACAGCGCGCATGGCTTCCTGATGTACCGCCTCTCCGCACTCGCCGCCGGGGCGAGGCCCGTCGCGGTGCCGGAGCACGCGCTGACGGCCGATATCGAGGCCCTGATCGCGCGGCTGAACCCTGCAACGCGGCTCGTGTTCCTCGCCAACCCCAACAACCCGACGGGCACGCTGGTGCCGGCCACCGAGATCGCGCGCCTTGCCGAGGCGCTGCCGCCGGCCGCGCTGCTGGTGCTCGATGCCGCCTATGCCGAGTATGTCCGCACACCCGGCTATGACGGCGGCATCGCCCTCGCCCGTGAGCGCGACAACGTGGTGATGACGCGGACCTTCTCCAAGATCCACGGCCTCGCCGCGCTCCGCCTCGGCTGGGCCTATGGGCCGGCCCATGTGATCGACGTGATGAACCGGGTGCGCGGGCCCTTCAACGTCACCGCGCCGGCGCTTGCCGCAGGCCGCGCGGCGATCCGCGACGGCGAGTGGATCGAGCATTGCCGGGTGACCAACGAGGTCTGGCGCGACTGGCTGGCCAAGCAGATCCGGGCGGCCGGTTTCGCGGTGACCGAGAGCCACGCCAACTTCCTCCTCGTCGACACGGGCGGCCGGGCCGAGGCGATCGACGCCCATCTGCGCGCCCACGGGCTGATCGTCCGGCGGATGGAGGAGTACGGCCTGCCCGGCCATCTCCGGATCACCGTGGGCGACGAGGCGGCCTGTCGCGCGGTTGCCGAGGCGATGGCCACGGCGGCATGAGCGCGCCTCTCTTCGAGCGGATGGCCCTGATCGGGCTCGGGCTGATCGGGTCGTCGATGGCCTGGGCGGCGCGGCGGGACCGGCTGGTCGGCGAGATCGTCGGCCATGCCCGCTCGCCGGCCACGCGGGCCCGCGCCGGCGCGCTCGGGTTTTGCGACCGGGTGGAGGAGACTGCGGTCGAGGCCGTGCGCGGCGCGGATCTCGTGGTGCTGTGCGTGCCCGTCGGCGCCTGTGGGGCGGTCGCGGCGGAGATCGCACCGGCCCTTGCGCGCGAAGCCATCGTGACCGATGTCGGCTCGGTCAAGGCCGAACTGGTGGCGGCGGTCGCGCCGCATCTGCCGGACGGCGTGGTGTTCGTCCCCGGCCATCCGCTGGCAGGCACCGAGCAGTCGGGCCCCGATGCGGGCTTTGCCGAGCTCTTCCAGAACCGCTGGTGCATCCTCACGCCCGCCGAGGGCGCCGAGCCCGCACCGGTCGAGCGCGTGCGCCGCCTCTGGGAGGGCATGGGCGCCCGCGTCGCCGAGATGACGCCGGAGCATCACGACCTCGTCGTCGCGGTCACCTCCCATGTGCCGCACGCGATCGCCTACACGATGGTGGGCGTCGCCGACGATCTCTCACGGGTCTCTGACAGCGAGGTGATCCAGTTCTCCGCCGCAGGCTTTCGCGACTTCACGCGCATCGCGGCCTCGGACCCGACGATGTGGCGCGACGTGTTCCTCAACAACAAGGAGGCGACGCTCGACATCCTCGGCCGGTTCTCAGAGGAGCTGATGCTCCTGCGGCGCGCGATCCGCACCGGGGACGGCACGTTCCTCCACGACTATTTCACGCGCACGCGGGCGATCCGCCGCGGCATCATCGATGCGGGACAGGACACCGACGCCCCGGATTTCGGCCGCACGCACGGTCGCCTGGCGGAGCTGGAGCCGGCGCCGCGCACGGATCCCGGCCGGTGATGTTCGGCGCTCTCGTCCTCGGCGCAGCGCTCGGCCTCGCGCCGGCGACCGGTCCCGAACCGACACCGCGCCCCGAGCTCACCTCCGCCTCGCCCGCGGGCGCGCCCCTCCCCCCGCCTCGCGGCGCACCGAGCCTGCCGCTCGCGCCGCGCCGCGTGAGCGGCCTCGGACCGTCCGATCCGGTCGGCGACACGGAGGCGCCGGCGGCGATCCCCCTACCGCCCCCCCGTGGGCCGGTTCCGCAACGCCGCGCAAGCCCGCGGCCCGAGCGCCTTGCCGCCCTGCCCCCGGTCTCCGGGCTCGGAACACCCGGCGACCGGCCGCTCCTCTGCGGTGACGCCCGGCTCGAGGGGTTCCGCCGCTCGCGGATCCGCGACGGCGCGCGCCCCTGCGGCGTCCCCGAGCCGATCGAACTCCGGCGGGTCTCGGGCATCGCGCTCGAGCCGCCCGCCGTGCTCTCCTGCGCCACGGCCGAGGCACTGGCCGACTGGCTCGACGGCACCGTGACACCGGCCGCGCGGGTGCTCCTCAGCGCACGTCCCACGGGGCTCCAGGTCGCGGCCAGCTATATCTGCCGCACCCGCAACCACCAGCCCGGCGCGCGCATTTCCGAGCACGGATTTGGCCGGGCGATCGACATCTCGAGCATCCGCCTCGACGACGGTCGCCGCGTGGCGGTGCTGAGCGACTGGGGCCGCGGCGCCGAGGGCCGGTTCCTAGCGCGCATCCGGTCGCGGGCCTGCGGACCCTTCACCACCGTGCTGGGCCCCGGCTCGGACCGCTGGCACGACGACCACTTCCATCTCGACACGGCGCCGGGCCGCGGCACCTGGTGTCGCTGAGGCCGGGCAGCGGATGCAGGCAATGGATACGGGCCGGGACAACGACGCGGACAGCTTCTGGGTCTTCGCCTATGGCTCCCTCCTCTGGCGCACGGGGTTCCCGTATCTCGAGCGGCGGCGCGCCCGGCTCCGCGGCTATCGCCGCGCCTTCTCGCTCTCCTCGATCCGCTATCGCGGCACGGCGGAACGGCCCGGCCTGGTGCTCGGACTCGACTGGCATCCGGGCTCGGTCTGCGAGGGCGTCGCGTTTCGCGTCTGCCCCACCGAGGACGGTTCGGTGCGCGACTATCTCCACGAGCGGGAGATGATGAACCGAAGCTATATCGAGGTGGTCTGCCCGATCGAGCTCCACCCCTGCGCGCGGGCCGACGCGCTGGCCTATGTGCTCGACCGCACGCACAGCCAGTATGCGGGCGGGCTCAGCCTCACGGACCAGGCGGCCATCATCGCGACGGCCCACGGGCCGGCCGGGCCGAATGCCGAGTATCTCCACAACACGGTGGCGCATCTCCACGAGCTCGGCATCGAGGATCCGGACCTCTTCGCGCTCGACCGGATGGTGCGCGAGCGTCAGGCACGCTGATCCGCAGCTGAGCGAACCGCAGCTCACCGAACCGCGGCATACTCCGCGAGATGGCGGGCGACGACGTCGTACCACTCGCCGCTCCGGCGCATCTCGCGCAGGCCGCCATTGATAAGCGTCATATGCGCCCGTGCCGAGGGGTTGGAGCGGGCGGCGACGGCGTGGAGCGTGCGCACATCGGCAAGGTCGAGCAACTCGATCACGCGCCCCGCCAGGCCCAACCGGCCAACCTCGCGCTCGACGATGGTGACCGCCTCGCTCACCACATCGACGTCGCCTGCCGCCAGCCGCTGGAGACAGTCGGCGACCGAGGCGCCGAACACCAGCCGGGCCCGCGGCGGCACATGGCCATGCCCCTCGAGATCGAAGGCGTCGCGCCCCATCGGGCGACAGATCCGCGCGCCGACCAGCGCATCGTGCCCGATGGCCGAGGCAAACCGCCCGTCCGCGCGAACATAGTAGCCGATGACGAGATCATGCAGCGGCTGCGACCAGTGGAAGGCCGCGCAGCGGGTGCGCAGCTCCTCCGACAGCCCCGCCGGCTGCCCACAATCGGGCCGCAGCCAAGGGAAGCTCACATCGAAGGCGCCGTCGGGCAGCAGAATCGTCAGATGCGCGTCCCAATCATCGATGAAGGACACGCTCGCGCCCCGGTCGGGGGCGCTGCGCCGGAGGGCGCGCAGGACGACATCGGCCAGCATCCCCTCCTCCGGCAATCCGCGTCCGGAGAACGGCGGATACGACCCCGAGAGAAGCCGAATGCCAACACGCGATGGACGGGCCGTGACGATCGCCGCTTCGGGCTCGGAGGTGGCCGGGGTCTGGAGCCGGGCGATTGCAGTGCCGGCGGGCGACGTGGCCTCGGGCGGGCGGATGTCTGGCGCGATGGCGGCGGCCGAGGCAGACGGCGCACCAGCCGCCGCGCCGGCATTTGCCGATGCGCCCGCCTGACCCGGATCCGCATTCCTCTGGCGGACGGTTCCCTGGAGCCCCGCGATCGCGGTCGGCGCCGTGGTCGGGCGGGCGGCAATGGGGTCGGCCGTCGTCGCGGGCCCGTCGACGGTCGCGGCCTGCTCCGCGGGCGCCGACGCCGTTGGCAGCGGGCCGCGAAGGGCAGCGGTCGCCCCGGCGGGTGCCGTCTGCGCATTCGTCTGCGGGCTGGGGATCACCGCGCGCGACGCGGGAGAGGTTTGCCCGGTTGCCACGAGCCGCGCCAGCGGATTGTCGGCCTGTTGCTCCGAGCTGGCGGGCGGGCCCGGGATCAGAGCCTCGGTGCCGCGCGCGATCGCCTGTCCGTTGCCAGCGCCCTGCGTCGGGACTTGGGCTCTGACCGGGACCGCGGAGCGCGCCGACCCTTGCGCCAACGGCGTGCCCGGCACGGCGCCGGTCAGGATCTCGCTGGTGCTCCGAGCGCGGGGGACGAGCAGCAGGCCCGACGCGCCGGCCTGATCGGCAGCCGCCGCGGCCACCCCGGTCGACCCCTGAAGCGGCGGTGCCGGGACCGACTCGACGCGCGCAACCGCGGCTGCATCGCCTGTTTGCAACTGGGCCGCCGACTGGGTCTGGAGAGCCGAGGCGGCAGCGGCATCCGTCGATGATTGCTGGGGGACCGGCCGCTGGAGGAGCGCAGCATTCGGCGCCGGGGCCGCCGCGGCCGTCCGGGTGCTCGGCGCGTCCGCCCCGCGCGGCCCTGGGCCCACAAGGACATCGACCGGGCGGATCGCGCCGGCGATCTCCGGCACGGGTCCAGGCGTCAACCTCCGCGCCCGCGGGGCCTGCTCGCCAGTCGCCGCCCGCTCCGCCTGCGCCGCTGCGCCGCCCGATGAGCGAGCCCCTTGGCTCTCCAGCGGCCTCGACGCGCCAGCGCCAACGCCGGCGGGCTGCGCGGCGCTGTCGGGCTGCGCGGCGCTGTCGGGCTGCGCGGCGACGATCTGTGCTGCCTCGGCCGCGCTGACCGCAGGCTGGTCGGGCTCGACCGCCGGCTCGGCGGTGCTGCCAGCCGCTGCGCCGGGCCGCCCGAGCAGCAGGGCGCCGGCGCGATCGGTCCCGGTCGCCTCACCCTGGAGAAGCGTGACGCCGACATCCCCGCTCGCCCGATCGTCGCTCTCGTCGGGCGTGGTCTCCGCGGCGCCCGCGATGTCCCGCTCCCGCGGGAGCGGAAGCCGCCAGGCTTCGTCGGACACCGCGGTCCCGAGGCCCGTATCGGTTCCCTGGGCGAGCACCGTGCCGATGCGCGCAGCCGAGGGGACACCCGGCTGCAACACGGTCGAACTGCGCGCCGACGCGCCGGGTCCCGCGGGGATCACGATCCGGCCCGGATTGGCCGACCCGTTGGCGACGCCCGGATCCTCGGGCGCGGCCGGCGGAGCGCCGAGCGGCGAGCCCTGGGTCTCGGCCACCGTATCGGGCCCCAGCAGGGCAAGCGCCTCGCCCTCGGCCGCGGCAGGTGCCTCCTGCTCTGCAAGCTCCGGTTCCTCAGCGGCCGATTGCGCAGCCTCCGCGTCCACCGCCAGAAGGTCGGGGTCGATCGCCGCAGCGGGCTCGGGGACGGGCGACGGATCCGCCTCAGCCTCCAGAACCTCCTCGGCCGCGTCGTCGGGAGCGTCTTCTGGCGCGTCTTCGGGGAGCAGATCGCCGAATAGTTCCTCCTCGCTCGGCTGCGGAACCGGTGCCGGCAGGGCAAGCCCGCTGGCGCTCGCCTCGGGCGGCGCAAGGACCTGGGCCTGCTGTTGGAGCACCCCGGCGGCGGCCGGCCGTGTCGTCGTGCCGTCGCCCTCGTCGAGGCAGGGGATCGCCAGCTGCTGGCCGACCAGCAGCAACGAGGGCGTCGCGAGCACATCCCGGTTGGCTTCGAAGATCGCCTCGAAATTGCCAAACCCGTAGGCCGCGACCGCGATGTCGCGCAGCGTGTCGCCGGGGCGCACTTGATAGGGCTCACCGCACGGGATCGATCTCTGCGCCGGCGCCGTCTCGGCATGGAAAAGCCCGCCGCAGATCACGGCCAGCCCTGCCAAGACCTTTGCTCGCACCCTGATCATCCGTGCCTCGCGTTCCTGCCGATGAAACCGAAAAACGCCAGCAATCAAACTGGTTGTGAGCATAACACAAACTGGAAACTTGACAACCGACGCGAGAATCATGCCCAGGCGTCCGACCTCGGCGGGAGCTCTCGCGGCGGCACCTCTGCGCCGACATCCGCGGCCGCCTCGCGCACCTTGCGCCAGCTGCCCGGCGTCGTGAAGAGCAGAAAGTAGATTCGGTCGACTTTCGCCCCGAAAAGATTGGTCCAGAACTCACGCGCGATCGCCCGCGCCGCCGTCAACCGATGACCGCCGTCAACCACGACCCAGCGCCCCTTCATCCCGACCCGGCAGATCACCGGCTGGGCCGGCGAGAACCCGTTGGCCCGGATCGACCGCATCACGCGCAAGAGACGCGGCCCGTCGAGCCGCTCGTCGTTCACCAGAGGAAGCTCGTCCAAAAGAGCTACCGGAACCTCAACGGCGGCCAGCCCATCCGTGAATTCGAGACCCTCGACATCCTCCACACTGCGGATCGTCTGGATCCGCGGCGCGCGCTGGCGGGGCGGCACGAGGTTGTCGGGCTCGATCTTCTGACCGTCGTCTACGATGTCGCGACCTCCTGCGGCGGCGTCTCACACCGTCCTTAGATAGGCCTGATACTCCACATCGCTCACCCTCGCGAGCATCGTGGCGCGCTCCTGGCGCTTGACCGCGCCGAAGATGCGGCAGAAGGGCTCGCCGAGCCACGAGGCAATGAACGCGCTCTGCGAGAAGCGCCGCTCGGCCTCGGCCCAGTCGGCGGGCAACACCGCCCCCTGCCCCGTGCCCGCCTCGGCAGCGATCGGGGGCGGCGGCTCCTGCCCGCGCTCGAGCCCCTCGAGGACCCCGGCCAGGAGCGCCGCGCCGACGAGATAGGGGTTGGCATCGGCGCCGGCGATGCGGTGCTCGATCCGCGCGCCGGGCCCCACGGTCTCGGGCATACGCAGCGAGGTGCCACGGTTGTCGAGCCCCCAGGCGGCGACGAGCGGCGCATAGCTCCCGGGCACGAACCGGCGATAGGAGTTCTGGTGGGGCGCCCAGATCAGCATCGCGTCGGCCATCGTCGCGAGCAGACCGGCGAGTGCATGGCGCGCAGCGACCGAGGGGCCGGTGGCACCGTTGCCCGCATCGAAGAGCCGCTCGCCCCCGCGCGCGAGGCTCACATGCACATGCATCCCCGAGCCCGAGCGCGCACCAAAGGGTTTCGCCATGAAACAGGCGTCGAACCCGTTTCGCCGCGCCACCCCCCGGACCGCGCGCTTGAGCGCGATCAGATGGTCGGCCGCCGCGAGCGGATCCTCGACATGGCCGAGATTCATCTCGAACTGTCCCGGCCCGAACTCGCAGATCACCGTCTCGGTCGGCGCGCCGAGCGCCCGGGCCGCCTCGCCGATCTCGGTGAGGATCGGTGCGAAGCCGCGCATCACCGTGAGATCATAGATCTGGTCGCGGCCGAGATTGGTGGGCGCACCGCCCGGGATCTCGGCCGGCACCGGCCGGGTCGGGTCGATCAGGTAGAACTCGAGCTCGAAGGCCATCGCGGCGGTCAGGCCTGCATCGTCGAGCCGGTCGACCATCCGCGCCAGCACCGCCCGCGGGTCATAGGCGCAGAGCCCGCCGCCCGCACCCTCCCACTCGCCGATCATGCAGAGCACCTGGAGCGTGGGATGCTCGGCCCAGAGCATGCGCCCGAGCGTCTCCGGCACCGGGATCAGCGGCCCGTCCGGATCGCCGCGCTCGATGGCGTTCCCGCTCTCGGGAACGTCCGAGCCGAAGATGTCGAGCCCGACCGACGAGACCGGCATCCGCATCCCGCCGCGGGCGAGCTTCTCGAGCATCGAGACCGGCACGAGCTTTCCACGCGCAAGGCCGTTGAGGTCGGTCAGCACCACCTCGGCCCATTCCGCCTCCGGGTGCTCGGCGGCGGCGATCGCGAGCGCTGGCCCGAGGCTCATGCCCGCCCCCGCGAGACGGCGAGGAGGCAGAGCATGTCGAGCACCAGCGTGGCGCCGGCGAGCGCGGTGATCTCGGCATGGTCGTAGGGCGGCGAGACCTCGACGAGATCGAGCCCGACGAGCGGGATGCCGCCCGCCTCGGCGAGGCCGCGCAGGCACTCCCGCGCCTGCCAGCTCGAGAGACCGCCGCAGACCGGCGTGCCGGTGCCTGGCGCGAAGGCCGGATCGAGGCAGTCGATGTCGAAGGAGAGATAGGCGGGCCGATCGCCCACCGTCTCGCGGATCGCGGCGACGACCGCCTCCGGGCCGTGGCGATGCACGGCGCCGGAATCAAAGGTGCGGATCCCCATCGCGTCGTCATTGGTTGTGCGGATACCGATCTGGGTCGAGCGGGCGGGGTCGATCAGCCCCTCCTCGGCAGCGCGGCGGAACATCGTGCCATGATCGATCCGCCCGCTCTCCTGGCCCGCGGTGCCCCAGGTGTCGGAATGCGCGTCGAACTGCACGAGCGCGAGCGGGCCGTCGGCGCGTGCCCGGTGCGCCCGGATGATCGGGTAGCTCGTCGAATGGTCGCCCCCGAGCGCGATCGGCGTGACGCCCGCCTCGAGGATCGCCGCGACGGCCGCCTCGATCCGCGCCGGCACCCCTGCCGGATCGCCATAGTCGAAGACGACATCCCCCCAGTCGCCCACCGCGAGCCGCTCGAAGGGGTCGAAGGCCGAGGGCCAGACCCGCGACCACGAAAGCTGCGCCGAGGCGGTGCGGATCGCGCGGGGTCCGAAGCGGCAGCCCGGGCGGTTGGAGACCGCGGTGTCGACCGGCACGCCGAGGATCGCGACATCGAGCCCCGCGAGCCGCACGGCATAGGGCCGTCGGCAAAACGACAGCGCGCCCGAGAACATCGGCGCATCGTGGCTGGGTGCGCGCGGATCCTCCGAGAGGAAGGCATAGTCGCGGCGGTGGGGGTCATCCATGGATCGGTGGTCCGGGCGGCTGCGGTGACGCGGGAAGGGAGCACAAGCGGACCCCGGGTGGCAAGCCATGCGCCCTCGGCACGCTTGACCCGGCGTGGCTCCCGCCCCTACGAACAGGCGCAGCCGCAGGGAGCCCTCGATGACCACCGCGCCCAATCTCCGCGCCACCGCCGAGTATCAGGCGATGGACGCCGCGCATCACTGGCACCCCTTCGCCGACACGGGCGATCTGAACGCCCGGGGCGCCCGCGTGCTGACCGCGGCCGAGGGCGTCTGGCTGACCGACAGCGAGGGCACCCGGATCCTCGACGGGATGTCGGGCCTCTGGTGCGTGAATGTGGGCTATGGGCGCGATCGGATCGCCGATGCAGTGTCGGACCAGCTCCGCCGCCTGCCCTACTACAACACCTTCTTCCAGTGCACCCATCCCGGTGCCGCCGAGTTTGCCGCCGCGCTCTGCGAGGTCGCGCCGCCGCAGATGACGCGCGTCTTCTTCGCCAATTCGGGCTCGGAGGCGAACGACACGATCTTCCGCCTCGCGCGCGTCTACTGGGACTGTCTGGGCAAGCCGGAGAAGAAGGTCTTCATCGCGCGGAAGAACGCCTACCACGGTTCGTCGGTGGGCTCGGCCTCGCTCGGCGGCATGGGGGTGATGCACGCGCAGTCGGGCCTGCCGATCGAGGGCATCGAGCATATCGGCCAGCCCTACTGGTTCGGCGAGGCCGAGCCGGGCGAGACCCCGCACGACTTCGGCCTGCGCCGCGCCCGCGAGCTCGAGGCCGCGATCGACCGGATCGGCGAGGACCGCATCTGCGCCTTCATCGCCGAGCCGATCCAGGGTGCGGGCGGCGTGATCATCCCGCCCGAGAGCTACTGGCCCGAGATCGCGCGGATCTGCGCCGAGCGCGAGATCCTGCTGGTCGCCGACGAGGTGATCTGCGGCTTTGGGCGCACCGGCAACTGGTGGGGCTCGGAGACCTTCTCGATCACGCCCGACCTGATGACGATCGCCAAGGGGATGACGTCTGGCTATGTGCCGATGGGGGGCGTCTACATCTCCGAGAAGGTCGCGGGCCCGGTTATCGCCGAGGCGGGCGAGTTCTTCCACGGCTACACCTATTCCGGCCACCCCGCGGCCTGTGCGGCGGGCCTCGCCAATCTCGCGATCCTGCGGGAGGAGCGGCTGCCCGAGCGGGTGCGCGACCGGATCGGGCCCTATCTCCAGCGCGCCTGGGCGGGCCTCTCCGACCACCCGCTCGTCGGCGAGACGCGGATGACCGGGCTGATCGGCGCGCTGGAGCTCGTGCGCGACCGCGAGACGGGCACGCGCTTTGCCAACGAGGGCACCACGGGTACCGAGGCGCGCGATCTCTCGGTTGCCAACGGGCTCGTGATGCGCGCGACGCGCGACACGCTGCTGATCGCGCCGCCCCTGATGATCAGCGAGGAGGAGTGCGATATCCTCGTCTCCCGTGCCCGCAAGACGCTGGACGATCTCTGGGCGATGAAGCGCGACGCGGGCCAGCTCTGACCGGGGGAGCCGCCCGACAGAGGCCACAGGCCCGGTGGCCAGGACAATCGAACACGGCTGAGGAACACGGCTGAGCAGCAGGGGGCTTCGTGGACGAGATCATCGAGCTCGAGCATCGCCTGGCGGATCGGGACGACCCGTCCCTTGGCGATCTGCTCGACAACGCCTTCATCGAGGTCGGCCGCACCGGCCGGATCCTGCGCCGCGACGATGTGGCCGCAGCCCTCGCCGCACCACCGGCCGGGCCGGTCTCGATCGTCAGCCCCGCGGTGCGCCCGCTCGGCGAGGATGTCGCGCTCTGTGTCTACGAGACGCGCGGCCCCGGGGGGCGCACCTTCTGGAGCTCGATCTGGCAGCGCCAGCCCGACGGATGGCGCCTCGTGTTCCATCAGGGAACCCCGGCGGCGGACGAGCCCGGTTGAGCGGCTTTCTCGAGGCGAATGACCGGCCTGGCGAGCACGCCCCCTCCTGGTATGCCGCAACGGCCGGGCCGCTGCCCGACCACCCTGCGCTCAAGGGCGACACCCGGGCCGATGTCTGCGTGGTCGGCGGCGGGTATGCCGGGCTCTCCGCCGCGCTGCATCTCGCCGAGCGGGGCCGCGATGTGGTGCTGCTCGAGGCGAACCGCGTCGGCTGGGGGGCCTCGGGGCGCAATGGCGGCCAGCTCGCCGCCACGCCGCGCGCCGAGATGGCGGCCCATCGCGATGCGCTGGGAGCAGACGACGCCGCCCGCGTCTTCAGCATCGCGAAGGAGGCCAACGCCCTCGTCAAGCGGCTCGTCGCGGAGCACGAGATCGACTGTGCGCTCACGCCCGGCCATCTGGCGCTCGCCTGGCGGCCCGCCGATGCGCGCGACCTCGCCGACTGGGCGGAGGAGGCGGAAGGCTACGGCCACGAGGTGACCTATCACGACGCGGCCGAGACCGCAGCCCTCCTCGGCACCGAGCGCTACCACGGCGCGGCGCTCGACATGGCGGCCGCCCATCTCCACCCGCTGCGGCTCGCCCTCGGCCTCGCGCGTGCCGCGAGCGCCGCCGGCGCCCGGCTGCACGAGCGCTCGCGGGTGCGGCAGATCGAGGGCCAGCGCGTCACGACCGACGAGGGCACGGTGACGGCCGACACCGTGCTGGTCGCGGCCAACGGCTATCTTGACGGCCTCGTCCCCGCGGTGGCCCAACGCGCGATGGCGATCAACAACTTCATCGCCACGACCGAGCCGCTCGAGCCCGAGCTCGCCGACCGGATCAACCCGCGCCGCCTTTCCGCCGCGGACACGAAGTTCGTGCTCAACTATTTCCGGCTCACGCCCGATCTGCGGCTCCTCTGGGGCGGCGGCGAGAGCTATGGCCGGCGCTTTCCGAAGGACATCGCGGCCGTCGTCCGCCGTGCCATGGCCGATGTCTATCCCGAGATCGCGCGGCGCCCCGTCACCCATGCCTGGGGCGGCACGCTCGCGATCACGCCCCACCGGATGCCGGTGTTCCAGCGCGTCGGCCCGCATCTCCTGGCGATCTCCGGCTGGTCGGGCTCGGGCGTCCATATGGCGACCATGGGCGGAGCGATCGCGGCCGAGGCGATCGCCGGCGTTACCGAGCGCTGGGACCTGATGGCACGCCTGCCGACGCCGGCCTTCCCGGGCGGCGACTGGTTCCGCGCGCCGCTCCTCGTCGTCGCGATGACGCTGGCCGCGATCCGCGACCGGCTCTGACCCGGGCGCCACTCTTGCGCAGTCCGGGGGCAGGCGGTAAGCAGCGATCGATCGGGCCGTAGCGCAGTTTGGTAGCGCGCTTGCATGGGGCGCAAGAGGTCGTGAGTTCGAATCTCGCCGGCCCGACCAACCGGAGCCGATGACGGGCATCGGCGCGCCGTCATCGGCTCCGCCCCCCGAGAGCCCGATCGCGACGGCAGACCGCGGAGCCCGCCATGGCTGAGCCGAGCGCCGGCGTGATCCCCTCGCAGGAGCTTCGCCACCTGGCCGAGGCCGGTGCAATCGCCGCCGACACCCCGCTCGAGCCCGACCAGATCCAGCCCGCCTCGATCGATCTTCGCCTCGGCAGCCGGGCCTGGCGCGTGCGGGCGGGGTTCCTCGCCGGGCGCGGCCGGACCGTCTCCGAGCGGATCGACGAGTTCCGCATGCACGAGATCGACCTGCGCCCCGGCGCGGTGCTGGAGACCGGCTGCGTATATGTGGTCGAGCTCGCCGAGCGCGTGACCCTGCCGGAGGGGATCTCGGCGGCGGCCAACGCCAAGAGCTCGACCGGGCGGCTCGATCTCTTCACCCGTCTGATCGGCGACGCGCAATCGGAGTTCGACCGGCTGGAGGCGGGCTACAGCGGGCCGCTCTATGCCGAGATCGGGCCGCGGACCTTCTCGGTCTTGGTGCGCCCGGGCGCACGGCTCAACCAGCTGCGCCTCCGCCGCGGCGAGGCGCGCATCGGCGATGGCGAGCTCCGCGCGCTCCATGCCCGCGAGCCGCTGGTGGATGGCGAGGCACGGATCGATGGCGGGCTCGGCTTCTCGGTCGACCTGAAACCACAGACCGAGGACGGCCTCGTCGGCTGGCGCGCGCGGCGGCATTCAGGCCTGATCGACCTCGCGCGGATCGCCGCCTACGACCCGGCCGAGTTCTGGGAGCCGGTGCGCGCGCGGAGCGGCCATGTGATCCTCGATCCCGACGCGTTCTACATCCTGGTCAGCCGCGAGGCCGTCTCGGTCCCACCGGAGACCGCCGCCGAGATGGTGCCCTATATGGCGGTCGCAGGGGAATTCCGGGTCCATTATGCGGGGTTCTTCGATCCGGGCTTCGGGCATCGGGCGGCCGGCGGCGCGGGCTCACGGGGCGTGCTCGAGGTGCGCTGCCACGAGGCGCCCTTCGTGCTCGAACACGGTCAGATCGTGGGGCGGCTCGTCTATGAGCGGATGGCCGCGCGGCCCGATCTCCTCTACGGGCGCGACATCGGCTCGACCTATCAGGGCCAGGCGCTGAAGCTCTCGAAACACTTTCGCGCGCCCTGACGGGGTCGCGGGGCTCGCTCAGTCGCCGGGCTCGCTCTCGCCCCGCGCGAGACCGGTGGCCTTGAGATCGGCCAGCCCCGGCAGATCGCGCGCGCTCTCGAGGCCGAAATGGTCGAGGAAGGTCTCGGTGGTGACGAAGGTCGCGGGCCGTCCCGGGGTCTCGCGCCGTGCGCCCATGCGGATCCAGTCGAGCTCCAGCAGCAGATCCAGCGTGCCGCGCGAGACGGCAACGCCGCGGATCTCCTCGATCTCGGCGCGCGTGACCGGCTGGTGGTAGGCGATGATGGCGAGCGTCTCGGTGGCGGCGCGCGAGAGCTTCTTCGGCTCCTCGATCTCGGCGGCCAGCAGCGGCCCGAGATCGGGCGCGGTGCGAAAGGCCCAGGCCTCGCCGACGCGGACGAGGCGCACGCCGCGGCCCTCGTACTGTGCCGCCAGCGCCGTGAGTGCCGGCTGGGGATCGGCCTGTCCGGGCAGCCGGCCGGCAATCTCGGCGGAGGTCAGCGGCTCGGCGCTGGCGAAGAGGATCGCCTCCACGAGACGCTCCCGCTCGGCTTCCGGACCGCACGCGAACAAGTCTCCAGCGGGCGCGGCGGGCGGCGGGGCCGGGACGGTTTCGCGCGCCGGCGGACGCTCTCCGGGACGCACAGTCATGGCCGCCCCCCGGCCCCGGGACGGATCATCAGCGGCGCGAAGGGCGCGGCCTGGCTGATCTCCAGCTCCCCAGCGCGGGCGAGCTCGAGCGAGGCCACGAAGCTCGAGGCCAGCGCGCTTCGCCGCCGCACGCCGCTGGTCAGCCAGTCGGGCGGCAGATGCACCGCCAGCGCGTGCCAGCCGGGCAGCGTGCCGACGAGCCGTCGGAGCCGCGCGATCGCCTCCTCGACCCGGTAGGCGACCGGTCGGGCGACCTGGAGCGGCACCGCCTCGCGCCGCGTGCGCAGCCGGCCATAGGCCTTCAGGAGATCGGCGAGCCCCGCGCGCCAGGCGGTGCGGCGCGGGATGGTCACACGCTCTGGCGCCCCGCGGGCGAAGACGTCGCGCCCGAGCGTCGGCCTGGCCATCAGCCGCTCGGCGGCACCGCGGATCGCGTCCAGCCGCTCGAGGCGGTCGGCGAGGCGGGCCGCGAGCTCCTCGGCCGAGGGCTCTTCGGCGGCCTCGGCGGGCGGCAGCAGGAGGCGCGATTTCAGATAGGCGAGCCAGGCGGCCATCACGAGGTAATCGGCCGCGAGCTCGATCCGGCCCGCCCGCGCGCTCTCGACGAAGGCGAGATACTGCTCGGCGAGGGCGAGCACCGAGATCCGCGCGAGATCCACACGCTGGGACCGCGCCATCTCGAGCAGCATGTGGAGCGGGCCCTCGAAGCCGTCGAGATCGACGACGAAGCCGTCCTCGGCCGCAGGCGCAATCTCGAGCGGGCTCACGCGGCCTCTCCGGCAAGCGCGGCATAGCGCGCGGCGGCCTCGGCCGGGTCGAAGGGCTCGGGCGGGCGTCGGGCGGCGAGCGCCGCGTCGGCGCGGTCGGCCGCGTGTCCGGCGAGCGGCGGAGCCACGGCGGCGACCTCGGCCATCTCCGCCAGATCGCCGTTGCAGTGGAGGAGGAGGTCGCACCCCGCCGAAAGGGCCGCCGCGGCGCGCCCGCGCATGGGGCCCGCGAGCGCGCCCATCGAGAGATCGTCGCTCATCAGCGCGCCCGAGACCCCGATGCGCTCGCGGATCAGCCGGATCACCATGGGCGAGAGCGTGGCCGGCCGCTCGGGGTCGATCGCCGGGTAGACCACATGGGCGGTCATCGCCAGAGGCAGATCGCCGAGCGCGGCGAAGGGCGCGAAATCGGTCGCCGTCAGCGTCTCCAGATCGGCCGCCACCACGGGGAGCACTACGTGGCTGTCGGTCGCCGTCCGCCCATGGCCCGGCACATGCTTGGCGACCGGCAGGACGCCACCGGCGAGGAGCGCCTCGGCCAGGATCCTCCCGCGCGCCGCCACCTCCCTGGCCGTCACCCCCAGGACCCGGCTCGCGACGATCTCATGCGCGCCCGGCCCAGGGACATCGAGCATCGGCGCACAGCAGACATCGATCCCGAGCGCGGCGAGCTCATGGGCGATCAGGCGCGTGCGGAGGCTGAGCCGCTCGGCGCCGTCCGGTCCGCTGGCGTCCTCAGCGGGCGCCGGCCAGACGCGCCAATGCGGCGCCCCGAGCCGCGCGACGCGCCCGCCCTCCTGGTCGATCAGCACCGGCGCCTGCCACCCGACGGCCGAGCGCAGATCATCCACCAGCGCCTTGACCTGCGCCGGCCCCTCGATGTTGCGCGCAAAGAGGATGAAGCCCCAAGGCTCCGCACCGGTGAAAAACGCGCGCTCGGCGGCCGTGAGCCGGAGCCCCGACAGCCCGTAGATCGCCGCCCGCGCGCTCATCGGTTGGCCGCCGGGATACAGTCCTGCCCGCGCGCGCGGAGCGCCTCGCAGAGGCTCGCCGCCTCGGCGAGGCTGGTGAACGGGCCGACGCGGAGGCGGTAGAAGGTCTCCCCGCCCGAGACGGTGGTCTGCACGGCCAGGCGGCGGTTTGACAGGAGCTCCGAATGGGCCCGCGCGATCCGGTCCCAGGCACCGCGGGTCAGCGCCTCGGTGCGGAAGGCGCCGAGCTGGAGCTGATAGGGCGCCTCGGCCGCGGCCACCTTGAGCGCCGCCTGCTCCGCCTCGGCCGAGCGCCGAGCCGCCACCATGCGGGCCTGAAGATCGCTCGGGCGCACCGGCGCCGGGGCGGTCGCGACGGGGGCGAGCGCGCTTCCGGTCCCGGCCGGCGGCACCGGCGCCACGGGCTCGGGCTCGGGCTCGGGCTCGGCCAGCCCCTCGGCCGGCTCGACATCCGACACGGCGGCGAGCTCGACCGCAGCGGCGGGATCGATGGCGGCGATCTGGGTGCCGGCCTCGGGCTTCGGCTCCGGTTCGGGCGCGAGCGCCTCGCGCGGCGCCGGCAGCGGCATCGCGCCGAGCGCCACGTCCTCCTCGGTCGGCACTGGCCGCGGCGGCGCGAGTTGCTCCTCCGCCAGCTCCGACGGGGTCGCCGTCTCGGCCTCGCCGAGGGCATAGCTCTCGATATCGGCATGGGCGAGCGGTGGAGGGCCCGCCTCGGGCGGCGTCTTCACCGGTCCGATCCGCGCGGCGATGATCGGGATCCGGCCCGTGTCGCGCGTCAGGAGATCCTGCGCCCAGAGCCCGAGCCCCGCCAGCACCAGGAGCGAGAACGCGGCCCCCGCCCAGGCGGAAGCTGTCGGCCGCTCGCGTCGGACCGCGGGCTCCGGGGCCACCAGATCGGGGCCCACGGCATCGGGGGCGGGGTCCTCCCCGCCAGCGAGATAGACGTCACTGTCGTCGCGCATCGGGCCATCACCTGTACTCGACCCATTGGGGGCCTGCCTGCTCGGACCCCCATATCTATGCGCTTTGCGCTTATGTAAGCTCGGTCAAGGGAGTCACCCCTAGAATACCAAGACCTGTGGAAATCACAACGCCCACGGCGCGCGCCAGCGCCACGCGTGCAGCCGACAGCTCGGCCGCGTCCTCGCGCACCAGCCGGAGCTCAGGCCGGTCCTGCCCGCGGTTCCAGTGCGCATGGAATTCCGACGCCAGATCATAGAGATAGAAGGCGATCCGGTGCGGCTCATGGGCCTGGGCCGCCGCCTCGACGAGCCGCGGCCACTCGGCGATCTTCTTCATCAGCGCGATCTCGGAGGGATCCTCGAGCAGCGCGAGATCGGGCTCGCCGGCGATTCCCGCCTCCGCCGCCTTGGCGCGCACCGAATGCACGCGGGCATGGGCGTACTGCACATACCACACCGGGTTCTCGCGCGACTGCTCGAGCGCCTTGGCGAAATCGAAATCGAGCGCTGCGTCGTTCTTGCGTGTCAGCATCACGAAGCGGACGACGTCGCGCCCCACCTCCTCGATCAGGTCGCGCAGCGTGACGAAGGTTCCGGCGCGCTTGCTCATCTTGTAGGGCTCGCCGTCCTTGAAGAGCTTCACGAGCTGCACGAGCTTGATGTCGAGCGGCACACGGCCCCCGGAGAGCGCCGCCACCGCCGCCTTCAGCCGCTTGACATAGCCGCCATGGTCGGCGCCGAAGACGTTGATCAGCTGGTCGAAGCCGCGCTCCACCTTGTCGTGGTGATAGGCGATGTCGGGCGCGAAATAGGTCCAGGCCCCGTCCGACTTCTTGAGCGGGCGGTCGGTGTCGTCGCCGAACTCGGTCGCCTTGAAGAGCGTCTGCGGCCGCGCCTCCCAGTCCTCGGGCAGCTTTCCCTTGGGTGGCTCGAGCGTGCCGACATAGACGAGCCCCTGGCTCTCCAGCCGCTCGAGGGCGGCCTCGATCTTGCCCGAGGCGGCAATCGCCTTCTCCGAGCTGTAGCGGTCCATCTCGACGCCGAGCTCGGCCAGATCCTCGCGGATCATGCGCATCATCTGCTCGGTCGCGACCTCGCGGACCTCCTCGATCCAGTGCTCCTCGGGGCTGTTCAGGAGGCGCGCGCCGTAGCGCTCCTTGAGCGCCTCCCCGACCGGCACGAGATAGTCGCCGGGATAGAGACCCTCCGGGATCTCGATCTCGCGCCCGTTCGCCTCGCAGTAGCGGAGATAGGCCGAGCGCGCGAGGGTGTCGATCTGCCCGCCCCCGTCATTGATATAGTACTCGCGCGTGACGTCGTGGCCCGCGAAGTCGAGGAGCGAGGCCAGCGCGTCGCCGAAGACCGCGCCCCGGGTGTGGCCGACATGGAGCGGACCCGTCGGGTTGGCCGAGACATACTCGACATTGACCCGCTGCCCCTGCCCCATCGTCGAGCGGCCGAACGCGCCGCCCTCGGTCAGCGCCGCGGCCACCACGCGCTGCCACACCGAGGGCGCGAGACGGAGATTGAGGAAGCCCGGCCCCGCCACCACCGCCTCGGTGATCCGCGGATCGGCAGCGAGGCGCTGGCTGAGCGGTTCGGCGATCTCGCGCGGCTTCCGTCCGGCGGGCTTGGCAAGCACCATCGCGGCGTTGGTCGCCATGTCGCCATGGGCGGGGTCGCGCGGCGGCTCGACCGCGACATTGGAGAGATCGAGCCCGTCGGGCAGCGCGCCCTCCGCGACCATGGCGCGCAGGCTCTCATCCACCAGTGTCTTGATTTCCGCGAAGAGGTTCATCGCCCGCCCCTGCATCTCATGGCGGGGCGCCTAGCATGGGCGGGCGGTCCGGCCAAGCCTCGGCGGGCGATGGCCGGATCGGCGGCGCGCGCCGCCCCCAGGGGGCGCGCGCCGCCCGGGCAGTTGAGCACGGCCAAGGAAATCAAGATGGTCTATGCCAAGGACGGCCGGGCGACGCGGAACGT
>CAYORO010000015.1:0-10468 GCA_964406355.1 uncultured Limibaculum sp. | reverse complement strand
GGGCGGGGGCGGGGGGCCCGCCCCGCCGGGGGGGGGGGTGGCCGGGTCGGGCGCCCGCCCCCCCCCCCCCGGCCCGCGCGCCGCCGGCTCAGTTGAGCACGGCCTTGATCATCTTGATGTTCGCGTTCATCGTGCTCACGAACTTTTTCGCGTCCGGCAGGCTGTTCTTGCTCTTGAACGGAACCTTCGACTTCTCTTTCTTGCTGATAAACGTCTCGAATTCTTTGACTTTGTTCTCGAGTCGCACCAGAAGCGGCCTTACGGTCTGCTTGGCCGTCGACAGCTCTTTGTTCAGCTTCATGATCAGTATGAAGTTGTCTTCGCTTTGCTTGTCGATCTTCTGGCGCTCTTTGTCATTGAGCTTGGCTTGCTCGGCTTCCTTGGTGTCGGCGCCGAGCGGGATCCCGAGCTCATTGTGAATCGCTTTGTCGCGTTCATCAGCCATGTTGAGGAGCTTCTTGGCGTTATCCCGCGCCGTGAGCAGCTGCGTCAGCACGTCCGACGCCTTTTTGAACGGCGCCATGCATTCCTGGCTGAGCTTCGAGCAATCTGCCGTGAGTTTATCTGTTTGCTTTCCCATAATACTCTCCAAAAATTCGGGGAATCAGTCGCTTTCGCCCTTCAGCGTTTTGCCGACCTTTTTCGCCTCGGCGCTCATCTTGTTCAGCGAGTCCGCGGCTTTTTTAACAGCACCAGCATCTTCAGTTTTTTGTTTCTCCATTTTCTCGACAAGCGCGCGCAGCTTTTCCGACGAAGAAGTCTTGGCCATGTCAGCCTCCCTATATTCACAGCAATCAAGGTGATTGGCATTTGCGTTGCGGTTCGAGCATTTTCAAGTGATGCGTCAACGATGATAAGATCGCAACAGCTGCATGACCGGCCCGCCGCCTCAGGCGCGGGCGGCCGGGTCGGTGAGCACCCGGTGCTCCTCGAGCGCGAAGCGGTCGGTCATGCCGGCGATGTAATCGGCCACCACCCGCGCCCGCGCCGCCTCGTCCGAGCAGGCCCGGCACTCGGCCGACCATTCCTCGGGCATGAGCCCGGGATCGGCCTGCAGGATGTCGAAGAGCTCGGTCACCACCCGCGTCGCCTTGATCCGCATCCGCTTGACGCGCCAGTGGCGATACATCCGCTGGAAGAGGAACCGCTTGATCGTCGCGATATGCCCGGCCATCACGCCCGAGAAGGTGATCACCGGCTGTCCGGCCCGGCGCACCTCCGCGGCCGAGCCCGCGCCCAGGAGCGCGAGCCGATGCCCGCTCTCCGCGATCACGTCCTCCACCATCATGCCGAACCCCCGGCGCAGCGCCTCGTGCCGCCGCCGCCCCGCCTCGAGCCCGGGATAAAGCGCGTCGACCTCAGTGAAACAGTCGCCCACCACCGGCATCCCCTCGGCATCGGCGAGCGTGAAGAGCCCCGCCCGCAGCCCGTCATGGATGTCGTGGTTCACATAGGCGATGTCGTCGGCAAGCGCCGCCGCCTGGGCCTCCGCGCTCGCCTCGGTGTCGAGCTCGAGATCCGGCCCCTGATAGTCCGCCATCGCCGCCGGCAAGGGCTCCGCACCCGCATAGACGAGCGGCCCGTTGTGCTTGGCGATGCCCTCCAGCGTCTCCCAGGTGAGGTTGAGCCCGTCGAACTCGGCATAGTGGCGCTCGAGCCGCGTCACGATCCGGATCGCCTGGGCGTTGTGGTCGAACCCGCCATAGGGCGCCATGCAGTCGGCCAGCGCGTCCTCGCCGGTATGCCCGAACGGCGTGTGCCCGAGATCATGGGCGAGCGCCACCGCCTCCGCCAGATCCTCGTTGAGCCGGAAGGTGCGCGCGATGGTGCGCGCGATCTGCGCCACCTCGATCGAATGGGTCAGCCGGGTGCGGTAATAGTCCCCCTCATGCTCCACGAAGACCTGGGTCTTGTGCTTCAGGCGCCGGAAGGCCGAGGAGTGAATGATCCGGTCGCGGTCGCGCTGGAAGGGCGAGCGGTGCAGGCTCTCGGGCTCCGGATGGCGCCGGCCCCGGGTCTCGGCAGCGTGGACGGCATAGGGCGCGAGGCGCTCCTCCATGACGGCTCCTCTTGCGGGCACGCGATCGATCGATACATCTGGGGGAGAGCTGGTCAACAGGGGGACACGGCGATGGATCTGGCAATCCCGGTGCGCGTGACCGAGCGGGCCTTCGCGCGGCTCGCGGAGATCGCCGCGGCGGCGGGCGAGACCAAGGCGCTACGCGTCGCGGTGCTCGGCGGCGGCTGCTCGGGGTTCTCCTACGAGTTCGCGCTCGAGGCGACCCCGCGCGAGGGCGATCTGGTGATCGAGGGGGCCGGCGCGCATGGCGGCCAGCGGGTCCTGGTCGATGCCGAGAGCCTGCCCTTTCTCGAGGGCTCGGTGGTCGACTTCAAGGACGAGCTGATCGGCGCGCGGTTTGCGATCGAGAACCCCAACGCGACCTCGACCTGCGGCTGCGGCACCTCCTTCAGCGTCTGAGCTCTGGGTCCCCGGTCTCCCGGTGCGAGACAGGCATTAGGGCGACGCAGGTTGCCTGCCCCTCGAGATTTTGGCGTCCGGCTCCTCGCACCGAGTTGTTCCTCCTGCGCGCCTCAGTCCCGGCGCGCCAAGTGTCGATGTCGGGCTCTGCTTCCTCCTCTGGAAGCGCGAAAACCTTATCGCCCCCATGATCCACAGCCGCAAACACATCCACTCGCCCGGACAAGCGAAGATCTGTCTCAAGTGATTTTCTGACTTTCTATCGTCCAAACGGGACAACCGTCCGGAAATATGGACTCATCTGTGCCGGGATAGTAACTGTGAATGATAAATACGTGATCTATGAAGGCAGGCTTGAGCCGGGTATTTGAGCAGATTGAGTTAAGCATTTCATGTGTCACAACAGGTTCGCCTGTGTAAAAACAAAGCACCACAGTCGTAAAATTCTGTGAAACATTCTTCAACTTATAATCTTTCTTTTCAGACATCTCAAGTAAATGATGTTTCAAGCTTTGCTCCGTCCAATTGGCCAAGTCCGGTGTACCACCATGATTTTTGCAATGTCTGTGTTGCTTTACGGCCTCTTCTTCAACAATTTCGGTCACCTCAATTGCAATTGTATTACCATCCGCTTGCTGTCCGATTGCATCGGGCGGATCGTCCCCAAGCTCAACATGACGAAACTTCGTCCAACCTATGCACTCTAGATGCCGGCAAAGAGTTTTTGCCACGGCGAGCTCGCCAGCGCTACGATCAGTAGCTACCTCCCAGTAATTGGCATATCCCCGAGATGCGCGGTTTTCACGCTCAACAAAATTAGAGAATCCGCGGTCAAGCTTCGATAACCAATCTTCGCCGTCATCATGGCCTTGGCTTGTCATATGGCGGTGACCCAGAGGATTTCGGCGTCGGCCTCGGAGGTCGAGACGACACAGTGGCCCATCGCGGCATCGTAATAGGCGCTGTCGCCGACGCCCAAGTCCACCGCCTCGTAATACTCCGTCAGCAGCCGCACCGAACCCGCGAGCACGAGGAGGAACTCCTCGCCATCGTGGCGCACCCAGTCGCCAAACTCCTCGAAGCCGCGCGCCCGCACCACCGTGCGGTAGGGGATCATGCGCTTGCCCCGGATCTCGGGCGCGAGCAGCGCGTGCTCGTAGGTGACGGTGGGGTGCGGCCGGCCCTCGCCGGCGCGGGTGATGGCGCGGCGCCCGGTCACACGGTCCGACACCGGCGCGGTGAAGAGCTGCGGCACCGCGACACCGAGACCGCGGGCGAGCTTCTGAACCGCGTCGAAGGTGGGCGACATCTGCGCGTTCTCGATCTTGGAGAGCGTCGAGCGGGCGAGGCCGGCGCGCTTGGCGGCCTCCTCGAGCGTCCAGTCCCGGGCCTGGCGGAGCGCGCGAACCCGGGCGCCGAGATCGAGCGGCTGGGCCTCGACCGGCTCGGTCCACGGCTCGGCCCCCGCCTCGCCCCCGGCCCGGGCGATCGCCAGCAGACGCTCGGCGTCCCGGCTCGGCCGCTCCCCGGTCATCGGTCTCGCTCCCGCTTGCCCGGGCTCGACCCGGCTGCCAGTCTGCGTGCCACAGCCCCGCCCCCCGGTCCAGAGGCCCGTGAACACCGTGCCCGCCCCCCTCACCGTGAGCCTCGTCGACGAGGCGCTGCCCGAGCCCTGCCCCGCGCAGTTCAACATCGCGGCCTATGCGCTGGCCGCGGCCGCAGGGGCGGCGCGGGAGCGGGAGGCGCTGCGGATCGTCGGCCGGGAGAGCTGGAGCTATGGCGAGCTCGACCTGGCGGTGCGGCGGATCGCGGCGGGACTGGCCGCGCGCGGGATCGGGCGGGGCGACCGCGTGGCGCTCAGGATCGGCTCGTCGGTCGCGTTTCCGCTCCTCTTTCTCGGGGCGATCGCGGCGGGGGCCGTTCCCGTGCCCACCTCGACGCAGCTGACGGCGGGCGAGTTTGCACGCATCGCCGAGGATCTGGCGCCGCGGCTCGTGGTGGCGGACGAAGCGCTGGAGACGCCCGAGCAGCCCGGCGCCGAGCGCGTGACCCTCGGCGACTGGCGCGCGCTGATGGCCGCAGGCCCTGCGCCCTATGCCGAGACGGCGCCCGACGACCCGGCCTTCCTCGTCTACACCTCGGGCACCGGCGGCCGACCCAAGGGAGTGCTGCACGCCCAGCGCGCGGCTTGGGCGCGGCGGATGATGTGGGCCGGCTGGTACGGGCTCGGGCCCGGCGACCGCGTGCTCCATGCCGGCGCGTTCAACTGGACCTACACGCTCGGCACCGGGCTCCTCGATCCCTGGGCCGCGGGGGCGACGGCGATCGTCGCGGCGGACCGGCCGGAGCCAGGCGACTGGCCCGGGATCATCGCGGGTGAGCGCGCCACGATCTTCGCCGCGGTCCCCGGGGTCTATCGCCAGATCCTGCGCGGGGCCGGCGATCTGCGGGGCCGGCTCGGGGCGCTCCGCCACGGGCTGACGGCGGGCGAGAAGCTGCCCGAGCCCGTGCGCGCGGCCTGGGGCGAGGCGACGGGCCTGCCGCTCTACGAGGCGCTCGGCATGTCGGAGGTCTCGACCTATTGCTCGTCCTCGCCCGCGGTGGCGCCGCGCCCGGGCGCGGTCGGGCGCCCGCAGCGGGGCCGGCGCCTCGCGGTGATCGACGAGCGCGGCGCGCCGCTGCCGGTGGGCGAGCCGGGGCTTCTTGCGGTCTCGCGCCGCGATCCCGGGCTGATGCTCGGCTATTGGCGCCGGGCGGAGGAGACCGAGGCGGCCTTCCGGGGCGAGTGGTTCGTCACGGGCGACCGGGCGGCGATGGACGGCGAGGGCTACATCACCCATCTCGGCCGGGCCGACGAGCTGATGACGGCCCTCGGCTACCGCATCAGCCCGCAGGAGGTGGAGGAGGCGCTCGCGCCACACCCGGGGATCGCCGAGATCGCCGTCGCCGAGCTCCCCGTGCGGCCCGACCTCGCGCTCGTCACCGCCTTCGTCGTGCCCGCCGGCCAGTGGCCCGGCCAGGCGGCGCTCGAGAGCTTCGCCGCCGGGCGCCTCGCCGCCTACAAGCGCCCAAAGCTCTGGATCGAGGTCGCCGCCCTCCCCCGCACGGCCAATGGCAAGCTGCTGCGCCGCGCCCTCGTCGAGGCGCATCGCCGCGACCGCGCCTGAGGCCGCACCCTCGCCCGCCGCCCGGTCGATCCGGACCGGCGCGCGCGGGGTGGGTGGGTGGGGCGCGTGCCGGTCCGGATCGGCCTCACAGATCTGCGAGCCACGCCTTCCGAAGCGTCGCCCCATCGCCTATTGTCCCCCCATGATCTCGCTCGACATCTTCTCGGATCCGATCTGCCCCTGGTGCTATATCGGCAAGGCGAAGCTCGACGCCGCCATTGCCGAGACGGGCAGCAATCCCTTCACCGCGCGCTGGCGCATTTTCCGCCTCAACCCAGACATGCCCGCCGACGGCATGGACCGCACCGCCTATCTCGAGGCGAAGTTCGGCGGGCCCGAAGGCGCGGCGCAGGTCTATGGCCGGATCGAGGAGGCCGCCCGCGCCGCGGGCCTTGCGGTCGCCTTCGACAAGATCGCACGCACGCCCCAGACCCTCGACGCCCATCGCCTGCTCCGCTGGGCCGAGGCCGAGGGCCGCCAGGGCCCGGTCAGCGATCAGCTCTTCCACGCCTATTTCATCGCCGGCGAGGACATTTCCGACCGCGGCGTCCTCACCCGGATCGCCGGCAGCGCGGGGCTCGACGCGGAGGTCGTCGCCCGGCTGCTCGAGGGCGATGCCGACATCGCCGAGCTCGCCGCCGAGGAAACCGAGGCACGCGAGATGGGCGTGACCGGCGTGCCGTGCTTCGTGATCAACGGGCGCTATGTGATCCAGGGCGCGCAGGAGACCGAGACCTGGGTGCGGGTGATCCGCGAGCTCGAATCGGCGCTCGCCACGCGCGATCCCTCCGACAGCGAGCCGCTGCAATGAACAGCCTGATCGACGAGCTGCATCGCCTTGCGAGCGACCCGATCGCCTGGGGCGCGGTGCCGATCCTCGCCGCCTTCGCGATCTATGCGATCTGGCACCGCTATTCCTGCCCGCTGCTGCACCGCACCGCGCATATCACGCTCGAACAGGCCGAAAAGGTGGTGGGCAAGCCCCATTTCGCGGGCCCGCGCTACCTGATCCTGATGCTCGCAGGTATCGCTGCGACCGTTGCGGCGCTGACGCTGATTTCGGAGGGGATCTACCCGACGCTGGCCTTCTACCTGCTGGTCGCCGGGGTCTTTGTAATCCAGACCGAGCCGGCACGGCTCCAGCTGCGCGAGGCCGAGATGCGGGTGGTCGCGGCCGAGGTGATGGGGCCCGAGGCGCGGCAATCGGCGATCGCCCGCCTCGAGACCTCGATCGTCTGGCTGGCGACCCTGCAGGCGACGATCTTCGCGGGCACCGTGCTGTTCCTCCTGACCCTCTGAAGCAGGCCGCCACCCGCTCAGGCCGCCGTCCGCTCAGGCCGCCGTCCGCTCAGGCCGCCGTCAGCCGCTCCCGCCCGTGCGGCGCGCCGAGATCGAGCTCGGGCCCCACCGGCACGATCCCGGTTGGGTTGATGGTGGCGTGGCTGCGGTAATAGTGGTCCTTGATGTGGTCGAGATGCGTGATCTCGGCGATCCCCGGGATCTGGTAGAGCTCGCGCAGATACCCCGAGAGCGCGCGATAGTCGGCGATCCGGCCGATGTTGCACTTGAAGTGGCCGACATAGACCGGGTCGAAGCGCACGAGCGTGGTGAAGAGCCGCCAATCCGCCTCGGTCAGGCGCTCGCCCATCAGGTAGCGGCGGGTGGTAAGCCGCGCCTCGAGCCAGTCAAGCGTCTCGAAGAGCGCGCGCACCGCCTCCTCATAGGCGCCCTGGGTGGTGGCGAAGCCCGAGCGATAGACCCCGTTGTTGACCGTCGTGTAGATCCGCGCATTCACCGCGTCGATCTCGGCGCGCAGATCCTCGGGATAGGCATCGCTGCGGTCGCCGGTGATCGCGCCGAAGGCCGAGTTGAACATCCGGATGATCTCTGCAGACTCGTTGGAGACGATGGTGCCCCGCTCGGTGTCCCACAGCACAGGCACGGTCACCCGGCCGGTCATCGTCGGATCGGCGCGCAGATAGACCTCGCGCAGGAAGTTCTGGGCGAACAGCCGGTCGCCGGTGGCGCCCTCATAGTCGGTGCCGAAGGTCCAGCCGTCCGTGCCCATCAGCGGGTGCACGACGCTGACGCCGATATGGGGCTCGAGCCCCTTCAGATGCCGGAAGATCAGCGCGCGATGCGCCCAGGGGCAGGCATGGCTCACATAGAGGTGGTAGCGACCGCTCGCCGCCGCAAACCCGCCCCCGCCCGAGGGGCCCGGCGCGCCATCGGCGGTGATCCAGTTGCGGAACGCCGAGGGCTGGCGCTCGAACCGCCCGCCGGTGGCTTTCGTGTCATACCAGCTGTCGTGCCACTGGCCGTCGATCAGCAGTCCCATGCGTGCCTCCCTCTCGATATGCACGGGAGGTAACCCGCCCCGGCACCTTGGAAAACCGGGGTCTCGGCAAGGAAGCGTTGCGCCGGGCAGAACGCCCGGTGACCCCCTGCCCCGATCTGGCCGCCGGCGGCTCAGCCCTGTCGGTCGCACTCCACGGTGGTGGTCTGGTCATAGTACTTGGTGATCCGCGAGAGCCGGTCCGGCCCCTCGAGATCCGCCGTGAAGACAAAGGGCTCGGGCAGCGCGAGGCCCGCATTCACCTGGCCGCGGACCCTGAGCTCCATACCGCCGGAGGTGTTGCGCCCGAACTGCCAGACGCCCTGGCCCTGATAGGGCGAGCCGTCCGCGTAGCGGCCCGAGGACGCCCAGTTCCCGTCGCGATAGAGCGCCATGTTGAAGACGCTCTCGGTGCCGGAAATCGCCTCGCCCGAGCCATAGGTCGCCATCGAGCAGGTCCAGGTGCCGACGAGGTCGATCTCCTGGGCGCCTGCGGGCGCCGCAAGGAGGACGAGGCCGAGGACCGTGCTGCGCATGGAACACCTCCCTTGATCGGTCGGGCTGCACCCTAGCCGATCCACCCGACGGCGCCTATCCGGGATCGCGCGGCCCCTCGCAGCGGGCGAGCGGCGCGGGATCGGCATAGACCCGACCCGTCCAGGCCCCGATCCGGCGGAGCAGGGTCACGGGCACACGCCTCGGTCAGGCCGGGACGCTGACCGGATCGGCGGCCGCCTCGGCGACGACCGAGACGATGTCCGCCATGATCCGGTTGAGCTCGAAGTCCTTCGGAGTGTAGACGCGTGCCACGCCGATCGCGCGGAGCCGGGCCGCATCCTCCTCGGGGATGATCCCGCCCGCCACCACCGGCACATCCGAGAGCCCGGCCGCGCGCATCCGCGCCATCACGTCCTCGATCAGCGGCATATGGGAGCCCGAGAGGATCGAGAGGCCGACCACATGGACCCCCTCCTCGAGTGCGGCGTTGACGATCTGCGCGGGTGTCAGGCGGATGCCTTCATAGACCACCTCCATCCCGCAATCCCGCGCGCGGACGGCAATCTGCTCGGCGCCGTTGGAATGCCCGTCGAGCCCGGGCTTGCCGACAAGGAACTTGATCCTCCGACCGAGGCGCGCCGACACCGCCTCGACATCCGCCCGGATCGCCTCGAGGCCGTCGGCAGGCGCCGAGACCGCCGCCGCGACGCCCGTCGGCGCGCGATACTCGCCGAACGCTTTGCGCATCGTCGCGCCCCATTCGCCGGTGGTGACGCCAGCCTTCGCCGCCTCGATCGAGACCGGCATGATGTTGGCGCCCTCGCGCGCCGCGCGCGCGAGCGCGGCCAGGGCGGCCTCGACGGCCCCCTGGTCGCGCGCCCCTCGCCAGGCTTCGAGACGGGCCACCTGCTCGGCCTCGACCGCGGGGTCCACCACCAGAATCCCCTCGGCGCCGCTCGTCAGCGGGCTCGGCTCGGTCGTTGTGTACTTGTTGACGCCGACCACGACCGTCTCGCCCGCCTCGATCCCGCGGAGCCGCGACGCGTTGCTCTCGACGAGCTTGCCCTTCATGTAGCCGATCGCGGCCACGCAACCGCCCATCTGATCGATCCGCTCGAGCTCGGCCCGCGCGCCATCCTTGAGCGTGCCCACCTTGCGCTCGACCGCTGGGTTGCCGTCGAAGAGGTCGTCATACTCGAGGAGGTCGGTCTCGAAGGCGAGCACCTGCTGCATCCGGAGCGACCATTGCTGGTCCCAGGGCCGGGGCAGCCCCAGCGCCTCGTTCCAGGCCGGGAGCTGCACGGCGCGCGCGCGGGCGCGCTTGGAGAGCGTCACCGCGAGCATCTCGATCAGGATCCGCGTGACGTTGTTCTCCGGCTGCTGCTCGGTCAGGCCGAGCGAGTTCACCTGCACGCCGTAGCGGAAGCGGCGCAGCTTCGGATCCTCCACCCCGTAGCGATCACGGCAGATCTCGTCCCAGAGCTCGGTGAAGGCCCGCATCTTGCAGACCTCGGTCACGAACCGGATCCCCGCATTCACGAAGAACGAGATCCGCCCGACGAGCGCCGGGAACTCCTCGGGCGCCACGCGCGGGCGCACCTCGTCGAGCACCGCGGTCGCGGTCGCCAGCGCAAAGGCCAGCTCCTGCTCCGGCGTCGCGCCCGCTTCCTGCAGGTGGTAGGAGCACACATTCATCGGGTTCCACTTCGGCACCTCGCGAAAGCAATAGGTCGCGACATCGCCGATCAGGCGGAGCGAGGGCTCGGGCGGGAAGATATAGGTGCCGCGCGAGAGATACTCCTTGACGATGTCGTTCTGCACCGTGCCCTGGAGCGCGCGGGTGTCGGCCCCCTGCCGCTCGGCCACCGCAATGTAGAGCGCAAGGAGCCAGGCCGCGGTCGCGTTGATCGTCATCGAGGTGTTCATCCGCTCGAGCGGGATCTGGTCGAAGAGCGTCTCCATATCGCCCAGATGCGCGATCGGGACCCC
>CAYORO010000014.1:0-30746 GCA_964406355.1 uncultured Limibaculum sp. | reverse complement strand
AGCGGACCCACCGCATGCACACCATCTGTAAACGGCAGATCCTGCTCCAATTGAGTGGCTTGGGCCAAATGTTATTGAATGGCGAGTTCAGGAAAATTCGCGGGCTCAATATAGGGTCAATACGGAGTTACTTGATAGGCTCCGAAATCTCCAGCCAACCCTCCTCGGTCAGCGGAGTGTGAGGCACTCGGGTGTGGCGTCCGTCAGCACCTCTGCTCCATCAGGCCCCAAGAGCACCGTGTTGGAGATGAAGTAATCGGCGACCGTAGTGCCGGTGAACCAGGAATGCGCGTGGACAACCATGCCGATCTCGAGCTCGAGATCGGAGCCGGGGGCGAGTCCCACCACCCTCGATCCGCCTGTCCAGCTCGGCGGAAAGCCGATGCCGACGAGATAGCCGCAATGGTGGCGGTGATAGTCTGCGAGCCCCGCAGAGGCCGCCACCTCGTGCCAGGCAGCATAGACATCGCCGGCCCGTGCACCGGCCCGCAGCGCCGAGCAGAGCGCTTCCATACCCTTCATGGCGAGATCGGCGGCCGCGTCTGCCCCGGGAGGCGCAGACCCGACATAGACGAGCCGGCCCATCGGCGCTTGGTACTTTCGGTAGGACGCGGCAATCTCGAGAAACGCGGCATCGCCCGTGGCGAAGCGATCGCCCCGCCAGGTCGTGTGCTCTTCGCCGAGCCGCGCACCGGGACGGATGAACGGCCCGAAGCCCGGATACTCGCTGCCGGCCAGGATCATCGCGCGGTGACAGTCGGCGGCGACTTCGTAGTCGCTGGCACCGTCGCGCAGCGCCGCAATGGCCGCGCTCGTCCCGGCATCGGCCGCCTTTGCGGCGCGGCGGGTGTAATCCATCTCGAGGGGCGACAGCACCCGCCGGATCCGGTCGATGATGCCAGACCCGTCGCGCCAACTGACCGAGGCGGCCGTCTCGCGCAGCGCATCGGCAATTCGGGCGGTCAGAAACAGGCTGTCGCGCTCAAGCCCGACCCGCGCGGTCGAAAGGCCCGACTGCCGCAGCGCCTCCACCGCGAAATCGGCAACATCCTCGGTATCCGCATGGCCGAGGAACCGCGCATTGCCGACCTGCGTCTCGACCGTCTGCGCCTCCATCGCGCGACAGGTGAGGATCATCTCGCCGTCTCGCGGCACGATCAGGAGATGGCAGGCGAAGTAGCCCCAATGATCGAGGCCGGTGAGGTAATAAATGTTCTCGGGCACGCTGACGATGAGCCCGTCGAGATCCGCGTCGACCATTCGGGCCCGGGTCGCCGCCAATCGGCGATCGAGCTCGTCGGCCGGGAAGGCATTCGCAGGCATCAGCGCGGCGATTCAGAGCGCGCGCGGCCCGGAGCGCCCGCTCTCGACGAGTTTCCCGTAGCGATTGCGCGCAAACTGCCGCTAAATGCGTTGTATACAAACTGCACACAGGAGGCGACATGACCTACGACCCGAAGGACGCGCTCATCGCGCGCATCGCTGACGAAGCCCGCCGCGGGCGCCTGTCGCGCCGCGACTTCATGCACTATGCGCTCGCGACCGGTATCGGGGCTTCGGCGGCCTCCGGGCTTTGGACCTCGACGGTGGCCCATGCCACGCCGAAGACTGGCGGGACATTCCGCTGGGGCATCCATGACGGCAACACGAACGACTCGCACGATCCCGGCACCTATCTGACGCGGCAGATGATCTATCTGGCCCATCAGCATCGCAGCTATCTCACGCTGATCAACCCGGATAACTCGCTCGGCGGAGATCTCGCCACGGGGTGGGAGGCGAACCAGGACGCCAGCAAGTGGACCTTCACGCTCACGCCGAACGCGACCTTCCACAGCGGGAAGCCGGTCACGGCCGCTGACGTCGTCGCCTCGATGAACCACCATCGCGGCGAGAAGTCGGAATCGGCGGCGAAGGCGCTGCTCAAGGCCGTGACGGATGTCTCCGCCGACGGGGACCATGCGGTGGTCTTCACCCTCGATCAGGGTAATGCCGATCTGCCCTGGCTGATGACCGACTATCATCTGGCCATCGTGCCGGCGAACGAGGACGGCACTGCGAACTGGCAGGGCGGGGACGGCTCCGGGCCCTACCGCATCGTCGACGGCGATTTCGGCCTCAACTGGAACCTCGTGCGCCATGACGGCTGGCATCTGGATGGCGCCTATTTCGACGCGCTGGAAGTGACGGTCCTCAACGATCCGACGGCCCGCCAGTCCGCGCTGATTGCGGGCAAGGTCGACTGCGTCTCGCTGGTTGATCTGAAGACGCTCAGCCTGCTCAAACGCCATCCCAACATCCTGATCGACAACGTGCCCTCCGGCGGGGCGATCACGTTGCCGATGCACTGCAACACGCCGCCCTTCGACAATGTCGATGTCCGGCTCGCATTGAAGTACGCCATCAATCGCGAGGACATCATCGACAAGATCGCGTTCGGCGCGGCCACGATCGGCAACGACTTCCACCTCGCGCCGGTGCAGCCCTACTGGCCGGCCGAGATCCCGCAGCGGGAGTACGATCCCGAGCGCGCCAAGTCCCATCTGAAGAAGGCAGGGGCCGAGGGCCTCTCGATCGAGATCTCGACCGCCGACAGCCTGTTCTCCGGCGCTGTCGACATGTGCGTCCTCTATGCCGAGCACGCGAGGGCCGCGGGGATCGACCTCAAGGTCGTGCGCGAGCCGAATGACGGCTACTACTCCGCGGTCTGGCTCAAGAAGCCGTTCTGCGCGGTGTCTTGGGGCGCTCGGCCCACGCCGGATGTGATGTTCACCCTGGCCTACAAGGACGACGCCGCCTGGAACGAGAGCTTCTGGCAGAATGCCCGCTTCAACGAGCTGCTGTTGCAGGCCAAGGCCGAGCTGGACCAGGAGCGTCGGGCGCAGATGTATGCCGAGATGTGCCAGCTGATGCGCGATGACGGCGGGACGGTCATTCCGATGTTCAACAACTTCGTCTATGCGCGAACGAAGAACGTGGCGCATAACGAGCAGCTTGCCGCCAGCTGGGAGTGCGACGGCGCCCGCGCCCCGAGCCGCTGGTGGTTTGCCGACGCCTGACCGAGGCCAGGCACCGCGTCACGGATCGCGCCGCTCACATGGGCGGCGCGCGCATCATGCGGGCGGTGGGGGGCAGATCTGACCGTCAATCGGCCAAGTCTCGGCCGAGTTGATGCGGACCGTACGGGGTTGTCCACTCCCCGCATCTCATGCAGCTTGCTCGGACGCACAGAGGTTGACGTTCGCTTGCCCACAGCTCTCAAGCGGTCAAGGAGCAGTCAGCGAAAAGCAGGGAGACGGATACATGACTTTGAGAGACGCACGGCTCCTCCTTCTCGGATGCACCGCAACCCTTGCGCTGAGCGCAGGCGCGGCGACGGCGGCGGATTGCCCGATCAAGATCGGCGGCATGGCGCCGCTGTCCGCGCCGGGAACGGTCGTGGGCGGCGAGGCGATGCGCGACGCGATGCTGATCGCCGAGGAGGACATCAACGCCGCCGGTGGTGTGCTGGGCTGCGACATCGACGTTGTCATCGGCGACACCGAGGGGCTGCCGGAGAAGGGCACCGCGCTGATGGAGAAGTTCATCACGCAGGACGGTGTTGTCGCTGTGGGCGGGGGGTATCACAGCTCGGTCGGTGTGGCGTCGAAGGACGTCGCCGACGCACGCGGCGTGCCGGTCGTGTTTGCCGAGACCTGGAACGACACCATCACCGGCGACAAGCAGAAATACATCTTCCGCATCGCCCCGCTGAGCTCATGGGCGTCCTCGACGATCTGGCAGCATGCGCTCGAAGTCCCCGATGTCGAGAAAGTCGCGATCCTGACAGAGAACACCGATTACGGCATTCCGGCCGCTCAGGAGACCACGAAGGGCCTCGAATCCGGCGGCAAGACCGTGGTGACATTCTCGGTCGACATCGGCACGCAGGACTATGCGGGCATCGTGCAGCGCATGAAGGCCGAAAACCCCGACATGATCATCGTGCTCGCCACGGGCGAGGCCGGCTACAACTTCCAGCAGCAGGCGGCGGATGCCGGGATCGGTTCGCTCGACCTCCCCTTCCACGCGGGCCAAGTGTCGCTCGAGAGCAAGGCTTACTGGGAGAACGTGCCCGACGGAAACTACGCGTTCGTCCAGCGGATCGGCGTGCCGGAGAACCTCTTCACCGAGGAGGGCAAGGCCTTCGCCGCGAAGTACAAGGAGCGCACCGGCAAGGCCGCGGTCGAGAGCTATGCCATGGAGGCCTACGACTCGATTGCGATCATCGCGCAGGCGATCAACGAAGCGGGCTCGACAGATGGCGATGCCATCGTCATGGCGCTCGAGAACATCGAGCACAACGGCACGCTCGGAAAGATCTACTTCCCCTATGGCAGCCAGAAGGACCCTTCCGTCGATGGCAAGGGCGATGAATGGTGGCATCAGTGGCCGGACGTGGCTCTGACCGTCATTCAGTATCAGGAGGAAGGCGAGAATTCGGGCGAGGCCACCATCGTCTGGCCGGATGCCTACAAGACTGGCGACGCGGTCTTCGTGAACCAGTGAGGTCATCACGGCCCCGGGCGCCACAGCGGTGGCCGGGGCCGACTGGCTGAGCTCGAATCCGGCGGCGTGATGCCGGCTAAGCGGGGGGCGTGTTGGAGTTTCCGCTACTATTCTGGGGCGCAATCGCCTGGATGATCTTCTGGGGGGGGCTCGGCGGCATCGTTATCCGCCGGCGCTACCTTGCGCAGGACTTGGACACCTCGAACGCGACCTTCATAGGTGCGATGGGCGGCGCCTCCCTCGGGCCGATAGGCTTAGGCTTTCTTTGGTTCTTCACGCCAAAAGCCAACAACTTACTGATTGTTAGTCTCGGTCTCTTGGCCGTTCTCTTGGTGGCCGTCACCTTCAGTTTCGCTGATCCAGACAATGTCTGCGTCACGAGCCAGGCTTTCGTCGCCAGTCAGGTGGTCAATGGGCTGATCATCGGGATCATTTACGGCTTCATGGCGCTCGGCTTGTCGTTGATCTTCTCGATACTGGGCGTGGTGAGCTTTGCCCATGGCGAGTTTTACATGGTCGGCGGCATGCTTGTGTACTTCATCACTGCGGTCTGGCTGCCGGGCGTCAGCCCGCTGATCGCGGTGCTCGGGGCATGCATGGTGGCCTTTGTGATTGGCGCGGTCTTCGAGCGGCTCATGCTCACGCCGATGTATCACGGCAAGGTCGACCGGCCGGTCGAATACGGCATCCTCGTCACCTTCGGTCTCGCCTTCACGATGCAGTACTTCGTGCAGGCGCTGGCTGGCGCCAACCCGGTGAAGGCGCAGAGGTTCCTCGAGTTCCCGCGCTGGCGCTGGCCCGAGGATGCCGATCCGATCTGGATCAAGACCAGCCGCGGCAGCCTCACCCTGTTCGAGCAGGTCTCGATCTCGAGCCCCCGCTTCACGGCCGCGATCACCTGCATCCTCGTGTTGCTGGCGCTCATGTATCTGCTGCAGCGGACCTGGACCGGTCGCGCGCTGCGTGCTGTCAGCCAGGATCGGGAGGCGGCGGCGATCGCCGGCATCAATCCCGATCGGATGAACATGCTGGCCTTCGCGCTCGGCGGCATGATCGCTGCGCTCGCCGGCGCGCTCTTGGTGCAGGCTTTCAGCTGGCTGCCCCAGGTCGGGGCGATCCCCGCGATGAGGTCCTTCGTGATCGTGGTCCTTGGCGGGCTCGGCTCTCTCCCGGGCGCTTTCCTCGGCGGCATCATGGTCGGGCTCGTCGAGGCGGCGGGCACGGGCTGTGTCCCCGATCCGCAGAAGGCCGCAAGCTATATTCCCGCCTACGGCATGATCGTTCTGACGCTGACCCTCCTGCTCCGCCCGACAGGGATGTTCGGTCGCCGGTTCGCCAGTGGCGCGCATGGGAAGTTCTGAGATGTACAGCTTGCTGATGCGCCAAGTGCCGAATGTCATGGGCTTGCTGTTTCTTGCGCTGCTGATCGCATTTCCATTGATTTATGCGCGGCCCGACTACGACTATATCATGCATATCATGATCACGGCATTTTTCTATGCCATCCTCGCGTCGAGCTGGTCGATGCTGGCGGGATATGCCGGTCAATTCTCGTTCGGTCACATGGCCTTCATGGGGATCGGTGCCTACACCACGGCGCTCTTCTGTCACTACTTCTACCTCTCACCAGAGCCGACGGAGCTCTGCGCCGAGATGCCGTTCTTCGGGGGATGGCTGGTGGTGGTGAACCCCATCGGGGTGACGTCGACCACGCTGACACAGGACTGTTTGCGCCAGGCGATGGAGGCTTGGGGTGACGGGGTCGAGGTTACGCGCATGCCGGTGCTGCTCGGTATCGTCTTCGGGATCGTGATGGGGGGGCTGTCCGGGTTTCTCGTCGGGCTGCTCGTGCTCAGATTGCGGGCGGCCTATCTGGCGCTCTTCACGCTCGGGTTCTCCGAGATCCTCAAGGCAGCCATTTCGGCGGAGATCGAGATCACCCGCGGACAAGCGGGCCTCGAGCTGCCCGCACTGTATCCGAACGGGCTAACAATGTTCGGCATGAGCTTCGAGGCAACAGACAAGATCCCCCCCTACTACACCATGCTGGCCTTGCTGGTCGCCTGCCTGATCATCCTCGGTTGGCTCTCCCAATCGAGATTCGGCCTCTTCGTGAGGGCCCTGCGCGAGGATCAGGACGCGGCCGCCGCCCTCGGGGTCAACACCACGCGCTACAAGGTGCTGGTCTTCACGATCTGCACGGCCATGGCTGCGGCTGCGGGTGCGGTGCAGGCGCATTACGTACAGATCATCACGCCCAACATGCTGTTCCTCTTGCAAATGAGCCTGGTGGTCGCGATGGCGGTGATTGGTGGGGTCGAGAACTTCGTCGCCGCTGCGATCGGCGCCATTGTCCTGCAGATCGCGCTCGAACTTCTGCGCAACAGTTTTGAGATTGGCGGCGTCGAGGTCGACATGACCGTCTGGCGGCTGGTGTTCTTCGGCGTGTTGCTGATGGTCACGCTCCGGTTCTTCCGCAACGGGCTCATTGCGCCGATCATCACCTATTTCCGCCGGACGGGGATTGCCGAGGAGACCGTTGCGGCGCGGACCACCCCCGTCTCCGGGCCCGCGGGCGGACGGCGCCGCGCGGAGATGGCGGAATGATCCACCTGAAGGTCACCAACCTGCACAAGCGCTTCGGGGGCAACCACGTCCTGAAGGGCGTGAACTTCGAGGTGAATGGCCCCGAGCTGATCGGCCTGATCGGACCGAACGGTGCAGGCAAGACAACCCTCACCAACATCCTCGACGGGGCGATCAAGCCGACAAGCGGCACCGTGTATCTGGGCGAGGAGCGCATTGACCAGCTTCAGCCATTCGAGGTCGCGCGCGCCGGTCTGGGCCGCACCTTCCAGATTACGCGGTCGTTCCGCCGCATGACGGTGCTCGAGAACCTCTACGTGCCCGCGCTGGCCATGGACAATGTCCCCGGTCGCGCCGCGATGCAGGATAAGGCCCGCTCGGTGCTGGACTTTCTGACGATCGAGCATCTGCGCAACGAGTATGCCCAGGCGCTGTCCGGCGGTCAGCAGAAGCTGCTGGAACTCGGGCGGCTCCTTATGCTCGATCCCGACGTGATCATTCTCGACGAGCCTTTTGCCGGCGTGCACCCCAAGCTGATGGAAGTCATCTACGCTTATATCCGGCGGGTGAACGACGAGGGCAAAGCAATCATCATCATAAGCCATCAGATGGACTCGATCTTCTCGCTCTCGGAGCGACTGCTGGTGCTGAATTTCGGCGACTTGATCGCCGATGGTCGGCCCGAGGAGGTCAAGAGCGATCCCGCCGTGATCGAGGCCTATCTCGGATCGGAAGAGGACGACGCGGCATGATCGCGACCGACGCCAGCCCCGCGCCCGTGCTCGAGTTGCAGGATCTCTCGGTCGGCTACTACCGCGATCTCAACATTCTGAGTGATCTGAACATCATTGCCCGCCGCGGTCAGATCACGACGATCCTTGGAGCCAACGGGGTCGGCAAGTCGACAGCGCTCAAGGCGGCGTTCGGCTTCCTCACGCCAAATGCGGGCGACATCCGCTTGGAAGGGGAGAGCATCCTCGACATCCCGGCGCATGAGAAGATCCTCAAGGGCCTCGCCTACATCCCGCAGCAGCCCGGCGTCTTCAAGGATATGACGGTCGAGGAAAACCTCATGCTCGGCGGCTGGACGTTCCGAAGCGATCGCAAGCAGGTCCGCGCGAAGGTCGAGGCGAACTACGAGCGGTTCCCCGCGCTCCGCGACAAGCGTCGGCAGATCACCGGCGAGCTCTCGGGCGGTCAGCAGCGCATGGTGGAGATCGGCCGCACGCTGATGTCGGAGCCGAAGATGCTCCTGGTGGACGAACCCACCGCCGGTCTCTCGAAGATGCTCGCAAAGGACGTCTATGCGATGCTCGCCGATCTCGCGCGGATCGACCGGCTCACGATCCTCCTGGTGGATCAGGAAATTCGCCAGGCCCTCAAGATCGCCGACTATGTCTATGTGCTCGAACTTGGGCGGAACAAGTTCGAAGGGCCGGCGAGCGACTTCGACGACCTGGAGAAGGCGTTCTGGGTTGCCTAGCGTCCCGGGCATAACGTGAGGCAAGCCATGTCCCTTCCAGAGGCGAGCCATGTCTTTCACCCGGTGCGTCGACGCAAGCCGACGCTGGCGCGTGCCGAGGGGATCTATCTTTGGGACAGCAGTGGCAAGCGCTACATCGACGGGTCCTCCGGCGCGATGGTCTGCAATATCGGGCACTCCAACCCGCGCGTGCTGGCCGCGATGCGGGCGCAGATGGAGCACGCGACCTATGGGTTGCGCATGCATTTCGAGACCGACGTGTCCGAGCGGCTCGCCGCGATGACTGCGGATCTCGCGCCCGTCGGGCTCGACCAGGTGTCGTTCGTCTCCGGCGGGTCCGAAGGGGTGGAGACGGCGCTCAAGATGGCGCGCTCCTACGCGCTAGCGGTCGGCGAGGCGCAGCGCTGGAAGGTGATCTCGCGCTACCCCGCCTATCACGGCTGCACGCTCGGCGCGCTCGCGGTCACAGGCTATGCGCCTATGTCGGCGCCCTTCGATCCGATGCTTCAGCGCATGCCGAAGATCCCCGCACCCAGGGCCTATCTCGACGGGCTCGACCCGGACGATCCCGCCACGGGGCGCCACTATGCCGATATGCTCGAGGAGCGGATCCTGGCCGAGGGGCCAGAGACGGTGCTCGCCTTCATCGTCGAGCCGATCGGAGGTGCCTCAACTGGCGCCCTGGTGCCGCCTGCGGGTTACATGGCGCGCATCCGCGAGATCTGCGATCGGCACGGCGTCCTCCTGATCCATGACGAGGTGATCTCCGGCGGCGGGCGCAGCGGCGTCTTTTTCTCCGGCGATCTCTGGGGGGTCGCCCCCGATCTCGCGGTGCTCTCCAAGGGTTTCGGCGCGGGCTACATGCCGCTCGGCGCCGTCATTGCCCGCAGCGAGATTGCCGACGCGGTGATCAAGGCCGGCGGCTTTCTTCACGGCTTCACCTACTCCGGCAACCCCCTGGCCTGTGCCGCCGGTGTTGCGGTGCTCGACGAGATTGCCTCGCGGGACCTTATGGCGAACGCCGTGGCCGTCGGCGCGCGTCTCGAGGCGCGCCTGCGCGGGCTGATGAACCGATACCCCATCATCGGCGACGTTCGCGGCAAGGGTCTCCTGCTTGCCTTCGAGCTTGTCTCCGACCGCACGACGATGGAGCCGCTGCCCAAGGACCTCGACGCCTATGACAGCCTTGTCGAGACCGCCTATGATCTCGGGCTCATAATCTATTCCCGCAGGAGCCGGGGCGGCCATACGGGCGACCATTTCCTCGTCGCGCCGCCGATGATCACCACCGAAGCGCAAGTTGACGAGATCATGGAGATTCTGACCGCGGCGCTCGATGCCTTCGTCTCGGCCAACCGACTGGGGTGAGCCGGGTGGAGCCGATCATCATCACCTGTGCGGTCACGGGCTCGATCCACACGCCGACCATGTCGCCCCATCTGCCCTACCGTGCCCAGGATATTGCAGACGAGGCCGTTGCGGCAGCCGCGGAAGGTGCGTCGATCCTGCATCTGCATGCGCGCGACCCGCAAACCGGCCGGCCATCCGCTGCCGTCGAGCACTTCATGGCCTTTCTGCCGGAGATCGCGGACCGCACGGATGCGGTGATCAACATTACCACCGGAGGCAGCGCGACCATGCCGCTCGAGGCCCGCCTTGCGGCTGCGCTCGCCGTCGAACCGGAGATGTGCTCGCTCAATATGGGGACGATGAACTTCGCCCTCTATCCGATGGCGGCCCGCTACGAGACCTGGGAATTCGACTGGGAAAGGCCCTTTCTTGAGGGGTCTGACGACTTGGTGTTCAAGAACACACCGCGTGACATCGCATATATCCTCGACGAACTCGGTCAGCGACGCGGCGCACGGTTTGAGTTCGAATGCTATGACACCGGACATCTGACCATGCTTCGCCATTTCGTCGACCGTGGTCTGGTGGAAATGCCGGTGTTCATTCAGTTCGTCTTCGGGGTGCTTGGCGGGATGGCGGCAGAGCCCGAAAACCTGACGCATATGCTGCGCCTGGCAGACAAGTATTTCGGCCCGGATTACCGCTTTTCCGTGCTTGGCGCCGGGCGGGCGCAGATGCCGCTCGCGGTGATGGCTGCCGGCATGGGCGGGCATGTGCGCGTCGGGCTCGAGGACAATCTCCACATCGCCAAGGGACGGCTCGCGCGGTCGAATGCCGAGCAGGTGCAGAAGATCCGCGGCTTGGTCGAGGGTCTTGGTCGGCGCGTCGCAACCCCCGCTGAAGCGAGGGCGATTTTGGGTCTGAAGGGCGCAGACCGGGTCGCGATAGGGGCATGACACCGAAGATCAGACCCGCGCTGCGCGCTGACACGGCACGGGCCAACGCAATGCTTGCCGCCCTCTCCGACGAACTCGGCGACATCCACCGCACCGAAGACGCGGATCTCGAGGCAGCGCTCTTCGGTCCCGAGCCCTCGGCGGTCGCGCTCGTGGCCGAGACGGAGGGAGACCCCGCGCTTGCGGGGATCTCGATGTTCTCGCCCCAGTTCTCGACCACGCGGGGGACGGCGGGGGCCTACGTCTCGGATCTCTTCGTCGCGCCCGGATGGCGGGGGAGCGGGCTCGGTCCCCGGCTGCTCGCCGCGACCCGCGATGTGGCGCGCATGCGCTGGGGGGCGCGCTATCTCTCGCTGGCCGCCTATGCGGAGACGCCGCGGGCCCTTGCCTTCTACCGTCGGCTCGGCTTTGCGGAGACCACCGGCACACATCACCTGACGCTTCAGGAGACGATGCTGACAGCGCTTGGAGCCTGGGAATGAAAGCGATCTTCGACGAGCGTCAGCGGCACCATGATCCGCAGCATTTCCTGGTGAACGGCGTCATGCGTCCGAGCCCGGAGCACCCCGAGCGCATCGCCAGGCTCGTCGCGGGCGCGATGGCGGCGGGCGCGGTGATCTCGCCACCCGAGGACCACGGGATCGCCCCCCTCGCGGCGATCCACACGGCCGAGTATCTGGTCTTCCTGCAGACCATCTATCAGCGCTGGCGGAGGATCGAGGACGCCTCGGCCGAGGTCATCCCAAACATCCATCCGGTGCGCCAACCCGGCAGCTATCCACGCTCGGCCATCGGGCAGGCCGGCTATCATCAGGCGGATACGGCCTGTCCGATCGGCGAGCACAGCTGGGAGGCGGCATACTGGTCGGCGCAGACGGCGCTCTCGGCGGCCGATCTCGTGCTGGGCGGGGCCCGCGCGGCCTACGCCCTCTGCCGTCCGCCCGGACACCATGCCTTTGCCGATCTCGCCGGCGGGTTCTGCTATCTCAACAACGCCGCGATCACCGCACAGTACCTCTGTCATGCCGGTCGGCGCCCGGCGATCCTCGATATCGACGTACATCACGGCAACGGCACGCAGGGGATCTTCTATGGCCGCGGTGACGTGCTGACCGTCTCGATCCACGCCGATCCGGCTCGGTTCTACCCCTTCTTCTGGGGCCACGCGCAGGAGCGGGGCGAGGGCGCCGGCCTCGGGGCCAATCTCAACCTGCCGCTCCCACGGGGGACGGGCGACGACGGCTGGCTCGCGGCGCTTGCGACAGCCCTCGAACGCATCCACGCCTTTGGAGCGGATGTGCTGGTGATTGCCCTCGGCCTCGACGCGCATGAGCGCGATCCCTTCAAGGGCCTTGCCGTCACCACCCCTGGCTTCGCCCAGATCGCCGCCACGATTGCCACGACCGGTCGGCCGTTGGTTCTGGTGCAGGAGGGGGGCTATCTCTCGGACGATCTCGGTCCAAACCTCACCAGTTTCCTGGGCGGCTTGAGTTGAGCGGAAACCGCTGGGTCGATACCTGCCGGCGTGCCTCGCCGGAAGCCGCTTGATCGACTGCGTCAGCTGTCGACCTTCGGCCGGGTCTTGTCGCGCTCGGCGGCCTTGACCTCCTCCATGCGCCCGCGCGGCACCCGGATCCGGCTGCCCCAATCGCTCTCGATCGCCGCCGGCGTGTTGCGCAGGAGCGGCTGCGACGCCTTGTCGTTGCGCCAGATCGACATGAGGAAGTTCTTGAACGCGTTGACCGACCGGATCCCCTCACGCGGCGAGGTGACGGCCTGCACGGCCTTCCTCATCATGTAGCGCGGGCGGAAATGGAACCGGCGCACGGCGCGCTCGCAGAACGCCTCGAGCTCGTCCGCGGTCAGCCCCGGAAGGTTGAGCACGCAGCGATGGCTGCCATCGGGGTTGAGCCATTCGTCGAAATCGGTGGTGCCGAGAAAGCCGTTCTCCTCCGCCCATTTGTAGGCGCCGGTGCCGGGATAGGGCATCACCGGGTAGAACTGCGCGCTGTCGGGGTTGAGGTCGAGCGCGAGGTCGAGGGTCTTCTCCAGCGTCTGCTTGGTCTCGCCCGGGAAGCCCACCATGAAGCAGCCATGCACCAGGATCCCGAGCTTGCGGCAGTTTTCCATGTAATCGAACTGCTGGTCGAGGGTCTGGCCCTTGCGCATGTTGACGAGCAGCGTGTTGTCGCCCGACTCGAAGCCGGTGGCGCATTGGCGCAGCCCGGCCTCGCGCAGCGCGGCCAGCGTGTCGTAGTCGACATTCACCCGGATATTGGCGAACCACGGGAGGTGTACGCCCTCCTGCTTCACCAGGCGCGAGATCTCGCGCGCGCGCTCCCGGTCGGAGGTGAAGGTGTCGTCCTCGAAGACGATCTCCTTCACCTCGGGCATGTTCTCCTGCACCCATTTCATCTCGCCGACCACGTCCTTCGGCGAGCGCGTGCGGTAGTCATGTCCGTGCATCACCTGCGGGTAGACGCAGAAGAAGCAGCGCGCCCGGCAGCCGCGGCCCGAGATCAGCATCACCATCGGGTGGTTGGCGATGGTGAAGAGATAGGAGGGCGGGGTGAGGAACTCCTTGTAGACGGGCGCGATCCAGGGCAGCGCGTCCATATCCGAGATCAGCGGGCGCTCGGCCGTCCGGCAGGGGCCGTCCTCGCCGCGATAGGCAATGCCCAGCACCTCGGCGGGCGGGCGCCCGGCCTCGAGCGCCTCGGCAAGCTCGCTGATCGTGTAGTCGTATTCCCCGACCGCGGCGAAATCGAGCGCGGCGCAGCCCTCGAGCGCGGCCTGCCATTCGGCCGTCACATGGGTGCCGCTGGCGCAGAAGCGCGCCGCGGGCAGCGCCGCTTTCAGCTCGGTGATGGTCTCGAGATCGGAGCTCACGCTCGGCGTCGAGGTCTCCATCACCACGAGATCGGGCTTGAACTCCGCGAGCCGGGCCGTCAGCCCCGCGCGGTCGAGATCGTCGGCGGACGCGTCGACCAGCAGGCAGGTGTGCCCGCGGGACTGTGCCAGCGCCGTCGCATGGGCCAGCCAGTAGGGGTAGTACAGCGTGCCGGACTTGATGACGCCGGGGCTCCGCTGCGACCGGGAGAACCGCATGTCGCGGAGCGGCGGGTTCACGAAGGCGATGCGCATCTATCTCTCCTCGGTCCAGGCAGCGGGCATCCCGAGCCATGTCTCGAACATGGCATAGCCCATAGACAGCTTTTGCTCTAGCTCGCGTCGGCCTTCGGGCTTCGGCACCCGGGGCTCCGGTGCGGCGAGGTGGCGGGCGAGGATCTCCCAGGCGGGCTCGAGCCATGCGCCGCCCTCGATCGAGACCACCCAGTCGCCCAGCCCCGCATGGTCGCAATAGGAGCGGACCTTGTTGGCGTAGTTGAGCGCCACGAAGGGCACGCCGAGATTGCTCGCGAAGATCACCGGATGCAGCCGCATCGAGACGAGCGCCCGGCAGGCGCCGATCTCGGCCTGCACCTCGCAGGGCAAGAGCTGCTCGGTGCGCAGGATCGAAACGCGGTCCGGCTCGGCGAGGCGGGCGCGGAGCGTCTCGGCGAAATGCGCATCCTCGGGGTTCATCGTGGGGATGATCCGCACCGGGCGGCCCGAGGCGGCGATCCGGTCAATGAGCGCGATCCAGGCGGCCTTTTGGATATCGATCCGCTCGGCGTCCTGATCGTAGATGTTCTCGAACTCCGCCCAGGCGCAGGGCACGACGGCGATGGCGTCCGTGATCTCGCGCGCGGGCGAGGTAAGCTCGATCGCAGGGTCCGCGCCGCGTTCGGCGTGGGCGAGGCCCGCCTCGCGGATCAGCGCGCAGGAGCGGTCGTCGCGCAGGATCATCAGCGAGCGCGGGCCGAAGCCGCGGCGCAGGAGCCACTGGCTGATCCGTCGCCGGAGCGGCCCCGCGCCGATGCAGAAGACGCCCGTGCGGGTGCCACAGAGCCGAGCGATCCCGAAAAGCGCCGAGATCGCGGCATGGCGCGGCAGGCTCAGATCGTGGAGCCACTGCCCGCCCGAGATCACGATGGCTCGGAAGCGCGCGACCACGAGGAGGGCCCGGAGCGCGTCGCCCATGAGCCGGAGGGGGCGGACGGCGCGGGCGTCGGGTCGCGCGGCGCAGATGTCGAGCGCGAGGCGCGCGCGGGCCTCGGCGCCCTCGGGGATCGGCCGCACGTCGAAGCCGCTCGGCCCGAGGCCGACCACGTAAAGGGCGGAGGCCGGGTCGGCCGCGGCGCGCTCCGCCAGCCGCTCGGCGACGGAGACGAAGATCGCCTCGTCGCCCTTGTTGCCCGCATTCTTCAGCACGACGAGGCCGGTGCGCCGCGCGCGGATGGCGGCCGGGGTGTCGCCCGGCATCCCCATCGCCTCGAACTGGCCGACCGCATAGGGCAGATGCGTCGCGATGAAGATCAGCGCCACATTGCCCGTGAGGTCGAGCCGCGACCGGCGCAGGCAGAGCCCGAGCGCATAGAGCGCGATCGCCGGCAGGTAGAGGGGCAGCAGCAGGAGGCTCGCGCCCGGGATCAGGAAGGCCGGCGACCACGCATTGGGGTGGCGGCGGATCAGCCAGGTCCGCCCGCGGCCATAGGTGCGCATGTTGCGGGCCCAGGCGCCGTAGCCGCTCCGCTGGCGATGGACGACCACCGCCTCGGGCACCGCGTAGAGCGTGAGGCCCAGATCGCCGAGCCGCCGCGACAGGTCCTCGTCCTCGCCGACCCGGGCGAAGCGCTCGTCGAACCCGCCAACGGTCTCGAGCGCCGAGACGCGGTACATCACGTTGAGCGAGGGGATGTGGGGGACCGCGCGGGGCCCGGCGAGCTGGCGGCCCTGGAGCGAGTCGCGCGCGCCGGCATAGCTGTCGAGCGCGATGGCGAGGGCGTCGTAGAACCGGCTCTCGCCCGATGGCGGGACGTTGGGCCCGCCGACCGCAGCGGCCCGGCTCTCGGCCATCGCCGCGACGAGGGCGCCGATCCAGCCCGATGGCGCGATGCAGTCGGCGTCGAGATAGGCGACGAACTGGGTCTCGGCCGCGCGCCAGCCGATGTTGCGGTTGGCGCTGATCGAGCGGGCGTGGTTCTCGATCACCCGGAGCGCCGGGACGACGCCGCGGGCGATCTCGGCCGTGCCGTCGGTCGAGCCATCGTCGACGAGGATCACCTGCATCGCACCCGGATAGCTCTGCGCCGCGAGGGAGGCCATGCACTGGCCGATCTTCGCCGCCTCGTTGCGCGCGACGACGACGACCGTGACCGGCGGCGTGAGCTCCGGGCTCACGGGGCGACCCGCCGCTCATCGGCCAGGCAAAGGAGGCCGAGGATCGACCCGGTGACCAGGAGACACAGCAGCAGCACCACCCGCGTGGCGATCGCGAAACTCGCCGCCATGGCGAGATCGACGCCCTGGAGCCCGAGCGACGCAGTCCACCCCCATTCGGCGAGGCCGAGATTGCCTGGCGTCACGGCGATCAGCGCCGAGGCCTGCACGACCGTCACGGCATAGATGAGCGCCGCCAGGTCGATCGCGAAGTCGAGCCCGACCGCGACGAGCAACGCCCGGCTTGCCATCACGACATAGCGCAGGATCGACAGCCCGTAGAGCGCCAGCACGGTGGGAAGCGGCATGGTCAGGACCAGCTCGACGAGCTCGGCAAGCGCGCCGATTTTGCGAAACCGCGACTGCCGCAGACGGCCGAGCATCCGGCGCATCCATGCCCCGCGGAACCCAGCGCTCGCGATCACCAGCCCGATCCCTCCGAGGGCGAATACCCCGGCGCAGATCCCGAGCCACAGCGTGAGGCTCCCCGAGACGGACCACACCACGAGGGTCGGCAGGACGAACAGCGCGAGCACATAGACATCCCAGATCTGCTCGGCGCCCGAGAGCACCACCGCGCGGCCGATCGGCACCTCGCGCATGCGCCGCGTCGCCCACGACCGCACGAGGATCGAGGAGAGGTAGGTCGTGACGACATTCGAGAGGAGCGCGGACAGGCTCGTGTAGAAGACGAAGAAGCTCGGGCGCGACTGCCGGAAGAGCTCGGGCGAGAGCGCGTCGGTCACGATCTTCCATTTGAGCGCGCTCAGGAGGATCTGCACGACATAGGAGAGGCTGACCGCCAGGAGCAGCCAGGCGGGCGCACGGCCGAGCGCCCCGCCGATCTCGCCGAGCGACACGCCGCCCGCATAGGCGAGCCCGATCACCATCGCCGCCGCCAGCGCGAGGACGGCGATGTTGATGATCAGGTGCCGCATCGCTTAGTCGGGCCGGGTGGGAGCGGTGTCGCGCCCCGCCGTCAGGTGGTCGAACCCGGCCTGCGCGCCCGCGACGATCGAGATCATGAAGGCGCCGAAGAAGGTCTGCGCACCGATCGTCAGCACCGTGAAGGCGAAGAGAAACGGCCGCGTCGCGTCGAGCCCGCCGAAGCCTGCACTCGCCCAGTCGAGGCTGATCGCGAGCAGCCAGAGCACGGCGCCGATTGCGAGTGCGCCGCCCACCACCAGGAAATGCTCGAGCCGCACCGAGGCGAGCGCGCGCCGCATCGCTGGCGACGGGATCCGCACGCCTTCGGTGAACGCGTGCACCAGCGCCACGAGCCCGAGCATCGCGAGCTGGTGGCCGATCGTCATCATCGCCGTCGCGCCGATCATCCAGTGGTCGCCGAGCCGGAACGGCCCGAGGACGGCCATCGTCTGGTCGGCCTGCAGAAGCAGCGTGACCGCGATCACGCTGCCCACCACCGCGAGGATCGCTGCCGGCAGGAAGAAGAGCCAGGCCGGGCAGAGCATGAACATGAACCGCAGGTGCCGCCAGCCGTCGCGCCAGGGCCGCAGATGCGGCGGGCGGTCCCGCCCGTCGGGCGAGAGCGTGACCGGGCGCTCGGCGATCCGGACCCCGTGAAGCACCGCCTTGATCACCATCTCCGAGGCGAATTCCATGCCCGTCGAGGAGAGCGAGAGGCGGTGGAAGGTGTCCTTGGTGAGCGCGCGCAACCCGCAATGGGAGTCGCTCACCCGTGCGCCGAACATCAGCCTCAGCAGCCCGCTCAGCACCGGGTTGCCGATGTAGCGGTTCTTCCAGGGCATGGCGTTGGGCTTGATCTCGCCCTTGAAGCGCGAGCCCATGCAGAGATCGGCGCCGGCGATCAGCTCGCCGATCATCTCGACGCTCTCGCGGAAATCATAGGAGCCGTCGCTGTCGCCCATCACGAGGAACCGCCCCCGTGCGGCCTCCATGCCGGCGGCGAGTGCCGCGCCGTAGCCGCGGACCGATACGTCGACCACCCGCGCGCCGGCCTCGCGCGCGATGCGCTGGCTTCCGTCGGTGCTGCCATTGTCGGCGATCACCACTTCGCCGGTCAGCTCGTAACGCGCGGCGATCGCCGCGAGCGCCTCCTGCGCCTGGGCGATGCAGCCGCTGAGCGTCTGCGCCTCGTTGAGGCAGGGCATCACGATCGAGACGCCGAGCGAGGCCGGCTCGGCGGCCGGGGCGTCCCTACCGTCGGGCACGGCCTCCGCATCGGGTGCGGGCGCGTTCACATCCACATCGGCCTCCAGCGTTGCCAAGACACCGTATAGCCGAAGGTGCCCCTCGACCGACACCCCGCCTGCACGCCTCGGTATGTCGCGGTGCGGGAAGTCTTTGGCTTGTCTGCCTGCGAGGGGATCGACTAGGCTCCCGCAGCGCCCGGTGAGGGGCGACGGCTTCGGATCGTCCGGGCAGCGGGACAGCATGGACGTCACTCCACAGCTCGCGGCGGTCCTCTTCCCGGTCGCATCCGTCGGTCTGATTGGGCTCTGGACGGCGGTCATCCGGCGCCTCGCACCGGCCGACTGGCCGGCTCCGCTCCCGTTGCTGATCGCCGGCATCGCCCTCTATGCGGCACAGTACGCCCTCGGGCTCGGATTGCTGCTCGTTGGGGCATTTCGCCCGGAGGCCGCATGGCTCGCAGTGGCGGCTGCGGTGCTCGTGCCGGCGGTGATCCTCCTGCGCCTCGGACCGGGCCGGGCGGCGGCCGGCCCGGCTGCGCTCGAGTTCACGCGTCCCGAGCGGCTGATGGTGGTCGCGGCCGCGCTGGTCATCCTCGCGAGCGTGATCCGGTCCGGGCTGATGCCCCCGATCGACTGGGACTTCCTCACCTATCACGGGCCGCGGGCGGCGTTCTGGGCGAGCGACGGCACGCTCTTCGGCGCCTATGACGCGCCCGGGCGGTGGCAGCACTACCGCGCCTTCCAGATCGCGGGGACGCTGCCCAACGCCTGGAGCATGCTGCTGACGGGTGGCGACTGGGGCGTGGCCGCGATCGGGCTGATGGCCTGGGTGGCAATCGGGGTCGCCGGCTACCCGCTCGCACGGGAGCTCGGTGCGAGGCCCGCAGCGGCAGTCCTGGCGGCACTGGCAATTCTCACCATCCCCGCCTGCTTCCATCACCGGTCCTCGGGCTATGCCGACAATCTTGTCACCGCGGCGGTTGTGACGAGCGCGGCGGTCTTCGTGGCGGCGGAGCGGCGCGGCTCGCTCGCGCTGGCGGGATGGGGGATCGCCGCGGCGGCGCTCGCCTTCGCCACGAAGTGGACGGCCCTGCCGATGGCCGGCATGGCGGGGCTCGTCTGGCTGTGGATGCTGTGGCGGCACGGCGCCGAGACGCGGCCCGGTTCGGCGCTGGGCGCAGGCGTCGCGATCGGGGCGATCGCGCTCGCCTGGCCCGCGGTCCTTGCGGCACGCTACGGCAACCCGGTCTTCCCCTTTGCGATCCCGCCGATCGGGGTCGAGGGCTATGACGGCCCACTCCGCGAGTGGCGGGGCGGTGTCCCGCCGCCGATGTCGATCCCGCGCGCGGCCTTTGCGCTCACCTTCGACGGCTTTTGCCGAAGCCGGATGCTGCACAACGGGGTCGGCCCGGGCGGGCTGGCCGCGCTCGGAGCCGGTGCGCTTGCGCTGCTCGCCGGCCGGCGGCTCCGCTCGCCGGCGCTTCTCGCGATGCTTGCCGCGTCGCTCGTGCTCCTGCTGATGGTGCTGGCCACGCGTGTGCGGCCCCCGGGGCTCGACGAGGCGCGCTATGCCACGGTGCCGGTGATCCTGATGCTGGCGGCGCTCGCGGCCCACGGGACCGCGGCGGCCCGGGCGGCGCTGATGGCGGTTCTGGCGCTCAATCTCGTCTATGCGCTGCCCTGGCGCTGGGCGGCGATCGACGCCGCGCCGGTCGGCCTCTGCCTCGGCGTCGTGGCGGTCCTCTGGGCGGTGCTTCGGATCGCGGGACCCGGACGGCGGTCTCCGCTGGGCTCCGCCGTTGCTGCCTGCGCCGCGGGGTTCCTGCTCGCCGCGGCGCTCATGCCCGTGGGTCGTGGTGCGTACCTGACGGCCGCGGCCGAAGGGCGGCTCTTCAACTCGGGTCCGATCGCCCATGCCGAGACCAACTGGGCCCATCCGATCTGGGCGTGGCTCGCTGAGCGCCCGGGCTTGCGGATCGCGGTCAGCGCGGGCACCAAGCCGGCGCCCGGGCACTGGTTGATCTACCCGCTCTTCGGTGCGCATCTGCAACATGAGGTGATCCATCTGCGCACCGGCCTCTACTACCCCGAGGAGCGCGCGGCGGCCTCGCCCGAGGCGCTGGCGGCGGCGGGCGAACGCTGGGTGGCCGAGCTGACCGCGGCCGGCGCGGATCTGGTGCTGCTCTACCGGCCCGACCCGGTCGAGGCCCAATGGGTCACAGCGCGGCCCGAGCTGTTCCGCCCGGTGCTGGAGAGCGTGGATGGCGGGTCGGTCCTCTATGCCGTGGGCCACGCTATGGCCGCCGCCGAGCCCGCACCGGCGGGCGGGCCGCTGGCCGGGCTGGCCGCCGGTCGCCCGATCTGCGGCACCGGGACGCCGCACCCCTCGCTGCTCGGGCCCTGAGTGCGGGACATGGCCCTTAGCGCGGCGGGGCGGTCCCAGCGGGCTCGTCGTGCCGCGCCCGCCGCGCCCGCCGCGCTGCCGCCGCCTCGTGCCGCGCGAGGAGCACCGTTGCCGCCACGATCAGCGCCGCTCCCGCCACGGTGTGGAGCGCCACCCCCTCGCCGAAGACCGCCCAGCCCACCGCCACGGCCACCAGCAGCCGCAGATAGGGCACCGGCGCCAGCGCCGAGGCCTCGCCGAGCCGATAGGCCTCGATCGTCAGCCACATCCCGCAGGCGCCGAGAAGCCCGGCACAGGCCAGCAGTCCGATCTCGGTGCCGCTCAGCGGGTGCCAGTCGAGTGCGGCGAGCGGGATCGCGGCCGCTGTTGTGACGAAGCCGATATAGGCCATGATCGTGGTCGTCGGCTCGGTGCGCGACAGGATCCGGTTGAGCAGCACGATCGTCGCCCCGCCCGCGGCCGAGAGCAGCCCCACCGCCATCCCCCACTGGAGCGGCGCGAGGCCCACACCGGTGGCGAGCGCGACGCCCGCGAAGCCGATCCCGGTCGCCGCCCAGCGGAGGCGTCCGACCCGCTCGCCCAGCACCGGCCCCGCGAGCGCCACGACGAAGAGCGAGGTGGCGAAGGTCAGCGTCGTGGCGAGCGGCAGGTCGAGCATCCGGAAGCTGAGATAGTAGAGCCCCCACATCGTGAGGCTCGTGAGGCCCCGAAGGAGATGCAGCCAGAGCCGGTCGGTGCGCAGCATTCCCGGCCGGAGGCCGCGCAGCAGCAGGAGCGTCAGCGCGAGTTGCCCGAGCGAGCGGAACAGCACGATCTGCGCCTCGCTCGGCCCCGGTGTCGCGAGCCGCACCAGCGTGACCTCGGCGGTGAAGACGACCGCTGTGAGGGCGAGACAGAGCGCGCCTGCGAGATTGGCGGGGAGCGTCTCGGGCCGGGGCGGCCCGCTCATGGGCGCGCTCGGAAGGCCGCGTAGTCGGCCGGGCTTTGGGCGCCGGCGCGGCGGAGGATCCGGGTCCAGGCCGCCGCCCCCTCCTCGAGCGCGGAGAGGCGGAAGAACTCGTCGGGCGCGTGGTAGTCCTCGTCCGAGGTCGCGAAGGAGAACATCACGGTGTCGATCTCGAGCGCGTCCCGCAGGAGGCCCGCGAGCGGCAGGGTCGCCCCCATCCGCACCCGCAGCGGTGCGCGCCCATAAGTGTCGGCCAGCGCGCCTTCGGCGGCGGCGAGCAGCGGGTGCGCGGGCGGCAGCGCATAGGCCGGCGACCGTCCGCGCCGCTCGACGATCTCGAGCCGGGCGCCGGGCGGGCAGTGCGCCTCGAGATGGGCAATGACGGACGCCTCGGCCGCCGCGGGGTCCTGCCCCGGCACGAGGCGCATGGTGATCTTGGCGGCGGCCTCGGCGGGGATCACCGTCTTGCTGCCATGGCCGGTGTAGCCGCCCCAGAGCCCGTTGACCTCGAGCGTTGGGCGGAGCCAGAGCCGCTCCGGTGTGGTGTGGCCCGGCTCGCCGACAGGCTCGGTGCCGAGGTCCGTATGAAACGCCTCCGCATCGAAGGGGATCGCGGCGACCTCGGCCCGCTCGGTCGCGGTGGGCTCGGCGACGCCGTCGAAGAACCCTGCGACCGCGATCCCGCCCTCGGCGTCGCGGAGCGAGGCGATCAGCGCGGCCATCGCATGGAGGGCGTTGGGCACCGCCCCGCCATAGCGCCCGGAATGGAGATCCTTCCGGGCCGTGCGGAGCCGGATCTCGAAGCCGGCATTGCCCCGCGCCGCGACCGTCATGCTGGGCAGATCGGCGCGCCAGCGCGCCCCGTCGGCCGAGAGCGCGGCATCGGCGACCAAGAGGGCGGCGTTGGCGTGGAGGAGCTCGCCGAGCCCGGCGCTGCCCATCTCCTCGGAGCCCTCGATCAGGATCTTCACATTGACCGGCAGCGCTCCCTCGATCGCCAGGAATGCGCCCATGGTCTCGAGCGCGAGGAGGCAGGGCCCCTTGTCGTCCGACACGCCGCGGCCATAGAGGCGCCCGTCGCGGATCGTCGGCGCGAAGGGCGGGCTCGTCCAGAGCTCGACCGGGTCGGGCGGCTGGACGTCGTAATGGCCGTAGATCAGCAGTGTCGGCCGCCCCGGCGCGCCGAGCCAGTCGGCATAGATCGAGGGTCGCGGCCCCTCGCCGATCGCGCGCGCGCCGTGAAACCCGAGTGCCGTCAGCCGCGCGATGAGCCACCTGCGCGCCTCGGCCATGCCGTCTGCGTAAGCGGGGTCGGTGCTGACGGAGGGGAGCCTCGCATAGGCCGTGAGCCGCTCCAGAAGGTTCGGCCGGTCGGCCTCGAGATGCGCGATGACGGGGTCCGTCACGCCCGGCCCCCGTCGACGGAGAGCACCTGGCCCGTGATCCACCCGGCCTGATCCGAGCAGAAGAAGACGGTCGCCGCGGCGATGTCCTCGGCGGTCCCCAGCCTGCGTGTGTGGATCCCGCCGAGGAGCCTCGCCTGGCCCTCGGACCCGTAGCTCTCCCATTGCCGCTCGGTCGCGGGGTTGGAGCGCACGAGGCCCGGCGCGACCGAGTTGACCGTGATGCCGTGGGGCCCGAGCTCGAGCGCGAGCTGGCGGGTGAGGCCGATGAGGGCGTGCTTGGCCGCCGCATAGGCCTGGATGCCAGTGAGGCTCGGCCGCAGCCCCGCGCCCGAGGAGATCGTGACGATCCGGCCCCAATCTGCCGTCTTCATCGCCGGCAGGGCGGCCTGGGCGACCCAGGCGGCCGCCTCGAGATTGGCGGCCAGGATCGCCTGCCAGTCGGGCGGCGCGATCTCCTCGAACGGGCGGCCCACCTGGCCCCGCACGCCCCCCGCCGCGAGGGCGAGGATCTGCGGCCCGCCGGCTGCCTCGACCACGTGGCGCGCCTCGGCCGGATCGGCGAGGTCGGCCCGATGCGCCGGGAGCCCGAGCGCGGCCGCGGCGTCGGACAGGCCCTCGGCGTCGATATCCGTCAGATGCACCGCGGCCCCGGCATCGCGGAGCGCCGCCGCGATCGCCCGCCCGATCCCCTGGGCGGCGCCGGAGACGAGGGCGGTGCGCCCGGCCAGGTCGATCTTCATTGCGTGAGCGCCCGGAAGGTGTCGGCCGATTGCGGGCGGTGCCCGTCCTCGACCTCGTGGATCAGCGCAACGATGCGGGAGAGGAGCGGTGTCGCGACCCCCGCCTCGGCGGCCAGCTCGGCGATGATGCCGATCTGCGCGTCCACCTCGGTTCGGCGCTTGCGGATCGCAAGGTCGCGCCACACGCCCGAATGGGTCTTGGCGGTGTGGCGGTTGAACTCCGCGAGCGCTGCGACCGAGGCCATCCCCTGCCCGGGTGCGGCACCGGGCCAGAAGGCCGCGGGCTCGAAGCCGTTGAAGCCGAGCGGGCGCTCGCCGCGCGCCGCCGCCACCGCCATCACCTCGCGCCCGATCGCGGCGAAGACCGGCGCGCGTTCAGGGTCGGCAAAGTTCTCCGCCATGCTGTCGGGCGTCAGCGCGGTGGCGAAGAGCATTGCGCCATAGCCGAGCTTGCCCCAGAGATAGCCCCAGATGTTGTCGGTGAGCACGGCCTCGGGCTCGAAGATGCGGAGGAGGTCGTGCATCTCGCGGGTGCGCGGGCGCGGGGCGCCGTCGAGCTCGCCGAGCGCCACGAAGCCGCGATTGCCGTAGAGGATCCGGCCCGGCCCGAGCCAGTCCGCCCCGAAATTCACGAAGGCGCCGATCACGCGCTCCTCGCCGAAGCGCCGTGCCAGCGCGATCTCGTTGAGCCCGTTCTGCGCCGAAAGCACCGCCCCGTCCTCGGCGAGATGCGGCGCCAGCGCCTCGGCCGCTGCCTCGGTGTGGTGCGCCTTCACCGCCAGCACGACCCGCGCATAGCGACCCGTGAGCGCCTCAGGCGTCACCGCCGGCACGCGCTGGGCAAACGTCTCGACCGGGCCCTCGATCGAGAGTCCGCTGCCCGAACAGGCCGCGCAATGCTCGGCCACAATATCGACCATCAGCACCTCGTGCCCCGCCCGCGCCCAATAGGCGCCGAGCGTGCCTCCGATCGCGCCTGCGCCCCAGATCAGGATCGGCTCGCTCATGCCGGTGTGGCCCACGGCCCCTCGAGCGCCGTGCGCGTCTCCTCCACCCCGACCGCCCAGAGCGTGCGCATGGTGTTGTCGTCGCGCTCCCAGGCGGAGCCGAAGCTGCCGTCGCCGAGCATCTCGCGCGCCGCGTCGGGGGGCTGGGCAAGGAACATCGCCTTGTCGACCAGGGGCTTCTCGCCTTCGGGTGCCGGCGCGGTGGCAAGCCGCGTCCAGGGGAAGTTCTCCATCCAGTTGGCGTGGCTGCCATGGGGGTCGATCCGGGCGACCGCATCGGAGAAGCGCGGCCCGGCCCACCAGTCATGGAGCTTGATCGAGAGATGCGGGCGCTCGGCCATGAGCTCGCGCGCGAGCGCACCGACGGGCGCGTTGCCGCCATGGCCGTTGACCATCAAGATCCGGCGAAAGCCCGAGCGGTCGAGCGAGGCGATCACGTCGCGCGCGACCGCCAGCAGCGTCTCGACGCGCAGCGTCACGGTCCCGGGATAGGCCGAGAAATAGGGCGCGAGGCCGAAGGGCATCACCGGGAAGACCGGCAGCCCGAGCGGCTCGGCCGCCTCAACCGCGACCCGCTCGGAGAGGATCGTGTCGACCGCGAGCGAGAGCTGGGCGTGCTGCTCGGTCGAGCCGATCGGCCAGAGACAGCGGTCGTCCCGCGCCACCTGCGCCTCGACCTGGCTCCAATTCATCTCGGCGATACGCATGCTGCACTGCGTCCTTTCGGCTTGACCCCGCTGGTCGGGACTTTCATCCTTCGCGGACCAAAGGACAAGCACGACCCGTGACGGGCCACGGCCGGCGGGCGACAGGGGGTTCACGATGAAGTTCAGCCTGATCAAGGGCGCGGCACTTGCGCTCGGCCTCGTGATCGGCGCGACGGGCGCGGCGGCGCAGGAGCTCACCATCGGCGTGCGCGGGGGGCCGGAGTCGATGGACCCGCATTTCTCCGCGCTCGGGCCGCATGCCGAGGCGATGAAGCACATCTTCGACACGCTGGTCTGGTCCGACGAGAACCTCCAGCTGCAGCCCGGCCTCGCGGTCAGCTGGGAGCCGCTCGACGACCTGACCTGGGAGTTCAAGCTGCGCGAGGGCGTGACGTTCCACAACGGGTCGCCCTTCACGGCCGAGGATGTGGTGTTCTCGATCGAGCGCATCCCCGCGGTGACCGGCCCGACGACGATGGAGATCTATGTCCGTCGCGTCGCGGAGTTGGAGATCGTCGACGACCACACGCTGCGGATCACCACCAACGCCCCGGCGGCGACGCTGCCGAACGACTTCGTGCGCCTCTTCATCGTCTCGGCCGCGGCGGCGGCGGACTACTCGACCGCCGAGACCTCGGCCGAGGGGTTCAACTCGGGCGCCGCGACCGTCGGGACCGGGCCGTTCAAGTATGTCTCCTGGGAGCCGAAGGCCGATCTCGTGCTCGAGCGCAATGACGACTACTGGCGCGGTCCCGCGCCGTGGCAGCGCGTGGTGCGTCAGGAGATGCCGAATGACAGCGCCCGGCTCGCAGCGCTCAAGGCCGGGCAGGTGGATCTGATCAACTACGTCTCCTCGGCCGACTATCTCGCGCTCCAGGCCGATCCCGAGATCGCGGTGTTCCAGGGGCCGTCGGCCTATGTGATGAACCTCCAGCTCGATCAGCGCGACGCGACGCCGAAGGTCTACGACAACGACGGCAACCCGATCGAGGGCAACCCGTTCCAGGATGCCAAGGTGCGCGAGGCGATCGACCTCGCCATCGATCGCGAGACCATGGTGGAGATCGTGCTCGAGGGCCTCGGCCAGCCGGCCCGCCAGGTGATGCCCGAGGGCTTCTTCGGCTCGTCGGAGGACGTGATCGACCGCCCCTATGACCCGGATCGCGCCAAGGCGCTGCTTGCCGAGGCGGGCTATCCGGAGGGCTTCACGATCGATCTCTTCTGCACCTCGGACCGGCTGCCGGGCGACGGCGCGATCTGCCAGGGCCTTGGCCAGATGTTCACCCAGGTGGGGATCACGACCAACGTCAACGCGATCTCGCGCACGGTCTACTTCCCCACCCAGGCGCGCAAAGAGTACTCGATCTTCATGAATGGCTGGGGGACGCTGACCGGCGAGGCCTCCTACACCCTCGGCTCGCTGGCGCATTCCCCGAACGAGGAGCTGAAGCTCGGCGCCTTCAACCGCATCGAGTACTCGAACCCCGAGGTCGACGTTGCGCTGCAGGCGGGCATCGGCGAGCTCGACGATGAGAAGCGCCGGGCCGCCTTCGAGACGGCGATGGAGCTGACCATGGCCGACCGCGCCTATATCCCGATCGTCAATCTCGAGACGGTCTGGGCCGGGCGCGCCGACAAGGTGAGCTACACCCCGCGCGCCGACGAGGACACGCTCGCCTACTACGTGACCCCGGCCGAGTGACGTGACGGCCATCCGGGCGGGCCGGCAGCGGCCCGTCCACGCGCCACCGGAGCACCGCGCATGCTCGGATTCCTGATCCAGCGGGTCCTGCAGGCCGCGGTCGTGATGGCCGTGATGTCAGTGCTCGTCTTCGTCGGCGTCTATGCGGTCGGCAACCCGATGGAGATCCTGCTGCCGCCCGAGGCGCCGCAGGATGTGCGGGCCGCCACCATCGCGCGCTATGGCCTCGATTTGCCGCTCTGGCAGCAGTATTTCGTTTTTGTCAGCAACGCACTGCAGGGCGATTTCGGCCGCTCCTTCATCTACAACCAGCCGGTGCTCGAGCTCATTCTCTCGCGCTTGCCGGCGACGCTGGAGCTGGCGCTGGCGGCGGTGGCGGGGGCGACGCTGCTCGGCGTGCCTTTGGGGATGTATGCCGGCTACCGGCCCGAGAGCCCGCTTGCCCAGGCGATCATGGCGATCTCGATCCTCGGCTTCTCGGTTCCGACCTTCTGGGTGGGGCTGATCCTGATCCTCACCTTCGCGGTCGAGCTCAGGCTGCTGCCGGCGGGGGGGCGCGGCGACACGGCGCTGCTCTTGGGTGTCGAGTGGAGCTTTCTCACCCGCGACGGGCTCGCGCATCTGGTGATGCCAGCGACCAATCTCGCGCTCTTCAAGCTCGCGATGATGATCCGCCTCGCCCGCGCCGGCACTCGCGAGGTGATGTTGACCGACACGATCCGCTTCGCCCGCGCCGCGGGGCTCTCCGAGGCGACGATCCTGCGCTCCCACGTGCTCAAGCTGATCGCGATCCCGATCGTCACGGTCTTCGGGCTCGAGCTCGGCTCGACCCTCGCCTTCGCCGTGGTGACCGAGACGATCTTCTCCTGGCCCGGGCTCGGCAAGCTGATCATCGACTCGATCTCGCTGCTCGACCGGCCGGTGATGGTGGCGTACCTCATCCTGATCGCGGCGCTTTTCGTGACGATCAACCTCGTGGTCGACCTCGTCTATGCGAGCCTCGACCCGCGGCTGCGCCGCCAGGCCGCGGCCTGATGCGCGAGGGGCTCGCCCGCTTCGCCGCCGAGTTCGCCGAGAGCCGGGTGGCGCTCGTCGCCCTCGTCGTCGTGGTGGCGCTGGTGCTGGCGGCCGTCTTCGCGCCGCTGATCGCGCCGCAGGACCCCTACGACCTCGCGACCCTGTCGCTCCGCGACGCGCGCCGCCCCCCGGGGCATGTCGGCAGCGGCGGCTACACGCACCTCCTCGGAACCGACGCGCAGGGGCGCGACCTCTTCTCGGCGATCCTCTACGGGCTCCGGATCTCGATCCGCATCGGGCTCCTGGCCGGCGCGATCGGGCTCGCGCTCGGCACCACGCTCGGCATCCTCGCGGCCTATGCCGGCGGGCGGACCGAGGCGCTGATCATGCGCGTGATCGACCTCCAGCTTTCCTTCCCCGCGATCCTCCTCGCCCTCGTGCTCGCCGCGCTGCTCGGCCAGGGCCAGCCGCAGCTCATCGCGGCGCTGGTGGCCGCGCAATACGCCTATTTCGCGCGCACGGCCTACGGCGCCGCCACCGCCGAGCGGCGCAAGGACTATGTCGAGGCGGCGATGGCGACGCCGCTTTCCGATGGGCGCATCCTGTTCCGTCATCTCCTGCCCAACTGCATGCCGCCGCTGATCGTGGTCGCGACCGTGCAGATCGCCAACTCGATCTCGCTCGAGGCGACGCTCTCCTTCCTCGGGCTCGGCCTGCCGGTGACCGAGCCCTCGCTCGGCATGCTGATCTCCAACGGCTTCCAGTACATGATGAGCGGGCGGACCTGGATCTCGGTCTATCCCGGGATCGCGCTGATCGTGCTGATCGTGGCGATCAACCTGGTGGGTGACCGGATCCGCGACCAGCTCAACCCGAGGCTCCGGCGATGAGACCGAACGAGCCGGTCCTGGAGGTGACGGGGCTCTCGACCGCCTTTCACACGCGCGCCGGCGTCGCGAAGGCCGTCGACGACGTCTCCTTCGCGCTTGGGCGGGGTGAGATCCTCGGGCTCGTCGGCGAATCGGGCTCGGGCAAGACGGTGACCGGGTTCTCGCTCCTCGGCCTCGTCGAGCCGCCGGGGCGCATCACCGAGGGCTCGATCCGGCTCGAGGGGGAGGAACTCGTCGGCCTCGCGCCCGGCGCCATGCGCCGGATCCGGGGGGCGCGCATCGCCATGGTGTTCCAGGACCCGATGATGACGCTCAACCCCGTGCTCACCATCGGCCGGCAGATGATGCTGGCGCTGCGGGCCCACGGGCCTGTCGGAGCACGTGCGGCGCGGGACCGCGCCGTCGAGGCCCTCGCCAAGGTGGGGCTGCCGGCCCCCGAGGCGCGGCTCGCGAGCTACCCCCATGAGCTCTCGGGCGGCATGCGCCAGCGCGTGGTGATCGCGATCGCGCTCCTCCACCGCCCCTCGGTCATCGTCGCCGACGAGCCCACGACGGCGCTCGACGTCTCGATCCAGGCGCAGATCCTCCACGAGGTGCAGGGTCTGGCGCGCCAGGAGGGGGTGGCGCTCATCTGGATCAGCCACGATCTCGCGACGGTGGCGAGCCTCGCCGACCGCGTGGCGGTGATGTATGCGGGTCGCATCGTGGAAGAGGGGCCGACGGCGACGGTGCTCGCGAGCCCGCGTCATCCTTATACCCAAGGGCTCCTCGGCTCGATCCCCGCGGTCGCCAGCCCGGGCGCGCGGCTGACCCAGATTCCGGGTGCGGCCCCCTCGCTCCTCGACCTGCCCGGGGGCTGCGCCTTTGCCCCGCGCTGTCCGCGCGCGGATCCGGCCTGCCGGGCAGCGCCACCCCGCACCGCGGAGGGCGCGCGCGCGCATCGCTGCTGGCATCCGGTTCCCGCATGAGTGCCTTTCTCGAGATCGAGCGGGTCTCCAAGCGTTTCACGCCCGCGCTCGGCATCGGCGATCGTCTGGCCAAGCGGCTCGGCGCCCGGGTCGAGGATCGCCCCGTCCAGGCCGTCACCGATGTCTCGCTGAAGGTCGGTCAGGGCGAGGTTGTCGGCCTCGTCGGCGAGTCGGGCTGCGGGAAGTCGACGCTCGGGCGGATCGCGGCCGGCATCCTCGACCCCACGGAGGGGCGCGTCGCGCTCGCGGGCGAGGCCGTGCGCGCGGAGGGGCGCAAGCGGACCACGCGGATCCAGACGGTCTTCCAGGACCCCTTCGCCTCGCTCGACCCCCGCATGCGGATCGGCCACGCGATCTCCGAGGGCCCGCTCGCCCACGGCATCGTCGCGCGCCCGGAGGCCCGTGCCGACGCCGCCCGCTGGCTCGAGCGCGTCGGCCTCGACCCGAGCTATGCGGACCGCCTGCCGCACCAGTTCTCCGGCGGCCAGCGCCAGCGCAACCCCATCGCCCGCGCGCTCGCCAAGCCGCCCCACAAGCTGA